>JAFUZN010000013.1 GCA_017476565.1 Clostridia bacterium | reverse complement strand
GAGGGAGTGGTTCAGAATGGTCTCGGAGGAGACGCTGGGAGCCGCTTCCTGAATGAGCCGCTGGATCGCCTTGACCGGGTGGGCCTTGAACGTGAAGGCGTCGGCCACAAAGGACTTGAAGGCCGTGTACAGCTCGGGCTGGCAGGAGAGGACGAGGATGTCGTCGTTCTCGATGGCTTCGGAGAGGCCGCGGATGAACTCCTTTTCAGAGCCGTAGTTCGTGAATTTGAAGTCTCCGTCGAAGACGGCTTTGAGGTCGTTTTCAATGGTTTTCTGTGCAGTGGCCATGGGAGCGGAGATTTCGTTCCCAAGGCACATGAGTTTGATATCCATAAGGGTTGCCACCTTTCAAGGGTTAAGGGTCATCAGGAAATGGTCGGGATCCAGTTGTCGGTGCTGTCGTAGGGGTTCTCCTTGCCCTGCAGGTCATACCAGGCCTGGGGGTAACGGGGCGCCTTGTTCGTTTTCACCAGCGATTTATCGATGCTGGCCGACTCCTCGTCCCGGATGAGACGGCCGACTACGACGAGGCGGGCCCCTTCGAAGTCGTCGGTGCTGGTGGAGAGGGTCAGGAGCTTGTCAGAGGACTCGATGTCCACCCCGGTATCGTAGAAGCGACGCTGGTTGACCTGGTCCACATAGCCCGCGAAGGACTCGACGGTGCCGAGGTTCGGGACTGTATAATCGAAGACATAGCCGTTGTCCTGGTCTGCCGCAGAGTTCGTGACGAACACACCGTAGACTTTGAACCGGTAGTTCTCCGTGAGGCTGCTGTACTCGATGACCGGGTGCTTTTTGAAGTAGTCCGCGGACCGGTACTCTTCCAGAAGGCCGAAGACCCGGGGGTCTTTCGGGGAGTTCTGACCGTAGATGACGTTGTTGAGGTCCAAGTCGGCGGCATCGTTTTTATAACTCAGGAAAGGCGTGCCGTAGGGGCTGGAGGCCTTTGTGAAGTTGTGGTTTTGGTAGAAACTGTCGTCTTTGGTCTGGACGACGGGGTAGCTGAAACCGGTGCCGTCCACGGAGACCCAGCCCACCAGGTCCTGGTTCTGGGCATAGAGATCCCCGAACGCGGGGTCCATGTCCTCCGGGAACGTGACGTCCGGGTATTTCTTCTGAACGGCCTTCAGGTCTTTGGCTTTCTCGCCCTCGGCAAGGAGGGTGGAAGCCTGACCGAACTGCCGGGCATTCAGCTTCTGCTGGGCAAAGTTATACCCAAGGACCGCGATGCATGCCACAATGGCGAGGGCGGCCAAAATGATGACAAGGTTACGGATGACCCGAAGGGCACCGCCGGACTTCTTCGGCTCCACGTAGGTGGCGTCGAATTCCGCATTGCGGGCGTCTTCGTCGAAGTCGGCAACGGCTGCAGCTGCCGGAGCCGCGGCCAGAGTGGTCTTCTCTTCGTCGATGACCGGTGCATCGCCCAGGGCTTCTTCCAAAGAGATGTGCTCGACCGAGTCATCTTCCCAGGGGAAGGATTCCTCTTTGGCGGCTTTGGCTTCTTTCGCGGCCGCTTTCTCGGCAGCTTTGGCTTCTTTGGCAGCCAGTTTTTCCGCTTCTTTCGCCTCTTTAGCAGCAGCCTTTTCAGCCGCTTTGGCTTCCTTGGCAGCCTGCTTCTCCGCTTTCTTCTGAGCTTTGAGCTCTGCTTTGGTCAGCGGAGCTTCTTCCGGTTCCGCGGGAGCTTCGATGACGATGGCGTCTTCCGGCTCGGCAGGGACTTCCGCCGGGACGTTCTCCTCGACGATCACTTCTTCTGCGATGGGCTCTTCGATCTCTTCAGGCTCCTCCGGCTCTTCCGGTGCCGCCGGTGCGACGGGGGTCTTGAAGTAGATGTTCTCCGGTTTTGCCTCAGGCTCCGGTTCGACGGGTGCTTTATAGACCGGAGCTTCCGGCAGCTCGACCTCCGGCTCTTTCAGCTTGGTGATGACCGGGACTTCCGGTTCCGGCAAGTCGAACTTCGGTGCCTCATAGGTGGGGACGTGGACTTCCGGACCGTCAAAGGCCGGGATTTCCGGCTCAGCGGCGGGAACTTCCGGTTCGGCCACGGGAACTGCCGGCTCCACCGGCAGGACACTGCCGAAGTCCTCGGACAGGTGGAACCCGCCCCGCTTCTTCTTGGGTTTAGCCTGCTCCGCCTGTTTCGCGTTGGCACGGGGCAGGAAATACCCGCCGGCAGGGGGGGCTTCCCCGGAACTTTTGGCTTCCGTTTCGGAAGCCGTCGAAGAACGGGTGGTGGGAAGGACCGTGTCCTCCACGGGCTTCGGTATGGTGACCGGGGTCACTTCTTCCACGGGAGCGGTCGCTTCTGCAACGGCCGCGGCGGCCTCTTCCGCAGAGACCTTCGGGGCGCGGCGGCGCTGTTCCCGGCGGGCACGGGCCGCTTCCCGCTCTTCTTCCGAGACGGGGGTCCGGGGCCGGGGGGCTGCCGGTTTGGTATCGTCGAAATTGTCGAGGAGGGAGTCTACGAAAGACCAGTATTCGTCTCCCTTTTCGACCGGTTTTTTATTAGAAGTACTCATCTTTTACTTTGCTCCATTAATTCCGGGTTCAGCTGCAGGCCCTTTTTCTTTTTACGGGGATTTTTCAGGGTGAATCGCCCGGGGGCCGTGGCAGGGGTTTCTTCTGAGGTCAGAAGATTGGTGGACGTCTTTACCGGGGGCTCGTTGCCGGTGCCGAACAGGAAACTCGAGAGTTCCGGTTCCGGGTCGGGGACGTCTTCCGGGGCGGGGGCTTCCACACGTTCTTCCTCTTCTTCGGTGGTGTCCAGAGACAGGCTTTTGAACATGTTCTGCATGTTTGCCATGTAGTTGAGGTCGGGGTCGGTCTCTTCCACCGGTGCGTCGGCGGGGGCGATGTACTCTTCCCCAATGACCGGCGCATCGTCCGGTTCCGGCTCCGCTTCCTCCCGGACCGGGGTCCCGGCCAGGAAGCCGCCGAAGTCCGGCGCCTCAGTCTTGCTCTTCGAGCTGGAGAATCCGTATTGCTCAAAGAGGTTCTCTTTGCTGTCGGGCAATTTTTTCTCCTCCTTTACAGGTTGGAAAGCACTGCGAAGAGGGCCGCGGAGGTCTGCTTCGGCAGTGCGGAAACGTCAGGGGTGACGGTGCCGCTGATGCTGCCGCTTCTCAGGACGAGGGCGACGATGCAGCACAGGATGACGATGCAGCAGACGATGACCATCCCTTTTCGGATGACCGTGGCAATGCTGTCGTCGTGCATGGGAATAAAAACTTCTGCAAAGGTGGAAATGCCCTCCCCGTCATCTTCGGGGTCAAAGTCGATGTCCTCTTCCTCGTCGGCCCAGTCCGGTTCCTGAAGTGCTTCATCCAGGTACTTGCTGGAGCGCAGGGTCAGGGGCTTCGTCTCAATGGCCTCCACCTCGGGGCTCCGAAGGGTGTTGGCGGCATCGACGGCCCTGACCGCTTCTTCCGCGGCTTCTGCCTCGGAAATGGCGGGCTCCGGTGTCACTGTCTCAGAAGTTACGGCCGCTTCCGGCTCCGGAACAACATGCCCCTGTTCCTTGACTTCTCCGGTGGTGAAGCTTACGACATGTTTCGCTTTGATTTTCTGATTCGGCATGATCGGTTCCATCTTTCCAAAAACTTACTTTGTGGTGAGATGCTCGTGCAGCAGGAAAAAGGCCGTTTTGGCCGCTGCGGCACGGTGGTTCATTCTCTCATTTTCCCTGCGGTCTTCGAGACGGATGACTTTCGCGAAGTCTTCGCCACAGACCGCGATGTAGATCTCTCCTTCGGGGTGGGGGCCATTTGGTCCCGGGCCGGCGACACCGGTGATGCCGATGCCGTAGTCAGCGCCCGAGAGGGCACGGACCCCTTCTGCCATTTCCAGAGCGACCTCTTTGCTGATGACGCTGTGTTTAGCCAGGGTCTCCGCCTTCACTCCGAGCAGTTCCTGTTTGACCGCTTCGGAATAGGCGACAACGCCGCAGGCGAAGACATTGGAAGCTCCGGCGACGTCGGTGAGAGTCTTTGCTGCTAAGCCTCCGGTGCAGGACTCCGCCAGGGCGACGGTCTCGCCCCGGGCCCGAAGAGCCTCGACGACGGCGGTGGCCATGGGACTCAGCGTTTGCAAATTCATCATATAATTATACCTTTAATAGCGAACGGGGTCAATGACGACTAACTTTGCACCGTCAGCGGCGCGCTCCACCATGGCGTCCAGGTCCTGAAGGCCCTGTTCCGCCTCCACACAGGCTTCCAGAGTGGGCCGGAGACGGGGGTGCTTCGGGGTGAAAATAGTGCAGCAGTCCTCATAGGGTTCGATGGAAGTCTCGAAGGTCCCGATTTTTCGGGACAGCTCGATGATCTCCGTTTTGTCCATGCCGATGACCGGCCGGAACACGGGAAGGGTGGCAACGCTGTCGGTGCACTGCAGAGCGCCCATGGTCTGGCTCGCGACCTGACCGAGGGACTCTCCGGTGATGAGGGCCCCGCAGTTCTGTTTCCGGGCGATCTGCTCGGCGACCCGCATCATGCACCGGCGCATGATGATGGTGAAGTATTCTTCCGGGCAGTCATCCTTGATGTGCTCCTGGATCTCGGTAAAGGGGACCACGAAGAGGGGGATGCGTCCGGCGTATTCCGCGACTTCCGCCGCCAGCTCGTGGACTTTTTTCTCGGCCCGGTCGCTGGTATAGGGCGGGGAGGCGAAGTGGATGCCCACGAGGTTCACCCCTCGCTTGGCCATCATATACCCGGCGACGGGGCTGTCGATGCCCCCGGAGAGGAGGATGGCCGCTCGGCCGGCAGTGCCCACGGGCATGCCGCCGGCACCGAAGGCCTGGGTGCCATGGATGTAGGCGTATTTCTCCCGGACCTCGACGGTGACGCAGATGTCCGGGTCGTGGACATCGACTTTGAGGTGAGGGTTGTTTTTGAGCAGGTACCCGCCCAGTTCCCGGGAGATCTCCGGGCTCTTGAGGGGGAAGTTCTTGTCGGCCCGCTTGGCTTCGACTTTGAAGGTCTTCACTTCGGCGAGCTGGTCTTTCAGGTATTTTCCGGAGACTTCCACGATCTGCTGCATGTTTTTCGGTGCAACCACCGCCCGGGAGAACCGGGCAATGCCGAAGACCTTGGAGACCGCTTCCGCAGCGGCATCCATGTCAGGGTCTTCTTCGGTCGGCACCACGTAGATGGTGGACTGGGACTTGGAGATGTCGCACTCGAGGATGCCTTTCAGCTGGTGCTTCAGGTTCCTGATGAGCATGTCTTCGAAGGTGCCCCGGTTGAGGCCCTTCAGGGCGAGTTCTCCGTTTTTGATAAGAATGATCTCTTTCATGTCAACCTCTTCTGAGTGTGCCGGCAGCCTCTTTCAGGGCGGCGGCGGCGTAAGCCGCTTCTTCCAGCGTATTGGTGTGGGAAAAACTGAACCGGACCGCAGAGTCGATGCGTCGGGCCTCCAGCCCCATTTGGGTGAGGACCGTGCTCCGGTGGCCTTTCGAGCACGCGGAGCCGGTGGACACATAGACGCCCCGGTCGGACAGGTAGTTGCGCAGGACCTCGGAGGGGATGCCCTCGAGGGACAGGTTCAAAATGTAGGGCAGGGCGTCGTCCCCGGAGTTGATGGCTCCGAAGTCCACGGAGAGGGCCGCCTCTTTGACGGTGTCCCGAAGGGCCGTGACGTGGGCGATGGACTGTGAGAGGTCTCTGTCCAGAATGCCCTTTTCCACCGCTGCTGCAAAGCCCGCAATGGCGGGCATGCCCTGGGTCCCGGAACGGATGCCCTCTTCCTGGCCGCCCCCGAGGACGGGGGAGACGAGGCGGGTGCCTTTTTTGACGTAGAGGGCCCCGACCCCTTTGGGGCCGTGGACCTTGTGGGAACTGACGGAGATGAGGTCGGCGCCGAGGGCTTTCGGACCCACCGGGACTTTGCCGAAGCCCTGGACGGCGTCCACATGGACGTACCCCGGGGCCTTCGCCCGCTTTAAGGCTTTGGCGGCGGCCTCGACGGGCATGATGCTGCCGACTTCGTTGTTCACGAGCATGAGGCTCACGAGGATGGTCTTGTCGTTGACGGCACCAAAAATGGCTTCCTCGGAGACCCGGCCGGCCCCGTCGACGGGCAGGCGGACGACGTCGAAGCCTTCGGCTTCCAGCCGCTTCATGGGTTCCTCGACACTGGGGTGTTCCACCGCGGTGGTGATGATGCGGTTCCCCCGCCGCTTCAGGGCTTCGACGGTGCCGAACACCGCTATGTTGTTGCTCTCGGTGCCGCCGGCGGTGAAATAGACCTCGGCGGGCTTACAGGAAAAAGCACCCGCCAGAGTCCGGCGGGAAGCTTCCAGCAGTTCGTTTGCGGCGTCTCCGACTTTGTGAAGGGAAGAGGGGTTCCCCCAGTTCTCGGTCAGAGCCTTCGTGACGGCGTCCACCGCCTCCGGCAGGGGGCTCGTCGTCGCACTGTTGTCAAAATAGCATTCCATAGGTCACCTCAGGCCCGGAAGGCCTTCTCCGCTTCGGTGCGGATCTCGGAGATCATTGCAGTAGCGTCCGGCGCTCCAAAAATGGTGCTGCCGGAGACGAGGACGTCGATGCCGTTCTCGGCGCAGAGGGCCGCATTTTTCTCGGAGACGCCCCCGTCGACTTCCACCAGTACATCGAGCCCCCGCTTCGTGATCTCGTCCCGAAGGGCTCTCGCTTTCGGCATCATGTCTGCCATGAAGGACTGGCCCCCGAAACCGGGTTCCACCGTCATGACAAGGACCATGTCCACCAGCTCTAAATAGGGGAAGACTGCCTCTGCCGGGGTGCCGGGCTTGACGGAAATGGAGGGCTTGCAGCCCGCCTCCCGAATGGCCTGAATGGTCTCGACCGGGTCGGAGTCCGACTCCACATGGAAGGTGATGATGTCGGCTCCCGCCTTCGCGAATTCGGCGATGTATTTCAGGGGCTCGGAGATCATCAGGTGCACATCGATGGGGACAGATGTGTAACTTTTCAGGCTTTTCAACACCGGGATCCCGATGGAGATGTTAGGGACGAAATGGCCG
This sequence comes from Clostridia bacterium, assembly GCA_017476565.1. Taxonomy (GTDB): domain Bacteria; phylum Bacillota; class Clostridia; order Oscillospirales; family Acutalibacteraceae; genus RUG420. The sequence continues at coordinate 20,008 of JAFUZN010000013.1, read as the reverse complement.
TCCATGACGTCGTAATGCAGCCAGTCGGCTCCGGCCTCTTCCATGCGCTTTGCGTCGGCGCCCAGGGCACCGAAGTCTGCCGACAGGAGAGAGGGGGCAATGAGGATCATAACGCTACTCCTTCCGTGAGTTCCATGTTATTTTCGACAAGAGTATACCGACTTGCACTCTAAAAATCAAACAGTTTCCGCAAAAACCGGCGACCCGGTCAAAAAAATCTTTTTTTCAATAGAAAGATATGATATTATTAACGCCGTAAATCGCGAGAAACAGAAATGGAGGAAATACAATGAACGTTGCTGTCATGGGCTACGGGACCGTCGGTTCCGGCGTCGTCGAGATCATCAACTCGAAACACTCCTACATTCAGGAACGCACTTCCGACGAAGACCTCAACGTCAAATACATCCTGGACCTCCGGGACTTCCCCGGGGACCCCAATGAAGGGAAGTTCACGAAGGACTTCAACGATATTTTGAACGACGACTCCGTCAAGATCGTCGCCGAGGCCATGGGCGGTGTGAACCCCGCATTCGACTTCACGGCCAAGTGCCTTGCGGCAGGCAAACACGTCGTCACCTCGAACAAAGAGCTGGTCTCCACAAGGGGCCTCGAGCTTTTGAAGATCGCCAAAGAGCACAACGTCAACTATCTGTTCGAAGCCAGTGTCGGCGGCGGTATCCCCCTCATCCGGCCCCTGGTCTTCTGCCTGGCCGGCAATGAGATCGAGTCCATCAACGGCATTCTGAACGGTACCACCAACTTCATCCTGACCAAGATGATCTACGAGAACCTCACCTTCGAAGAGGCTCTGAAGATCGCCCAGGACAACGGCTATGCCGAAAAGGACCCCACCGCGGACGTGGAAGGCATCGACGCCTGCCGGAAGATCGCCATCCTCTCCTCTCTGGCCTCCAACACCTGGATCGACCCGGAGAAGGTCCACACGGAGGGCATCACTCACATCACCCTCGAAGACGTGGCCTATGCCGGCAACTGCGAGTGCGTCATCAAGCTCATCTCCACCATGGAGAAGCTGGAAGACGGTCGCTATTACATCGTCGTCAGCCCCGCCATCGTCTCCAAAGACAGCCAGCTGGCTGCCATCGACGGGGTCTTCAACGGAGCCCTGGTCTCCGGTGACAACGTGGGCGATGTAGTCTTCTACGGCCAGGGTGCCGGCAAACTCGCTACCGCCAGCGCCGTTGTCGGAGACATCGTCGACTGCGCGAACCACGACACCGCCCGCCGGAAGATCGGCTGGGGCGAAGAAGCGAAAGACCTGGTCGCGGACCCCCTGCAGGTCCCAAACCGCTACTATATCCGCCTGAAAGTCGAGGATCCGGACCTTGCTCAGAACGAGATCCGCTCTTCCTTCGGCGACATTTACCTGCTGGCCCTCAGCGGCTCCTTCAACACGGAGCTGGCCTTCCTGACTACGGAATTCACCGAACAGGAAGTCCGGCAGAAAGTGGACGGACACACTTCCGCCAAACTCAAATCCCTCATTCGCGTCGCTCGCTGCTGAGCTGAGACAAGGAGGAACCAAGAACACTATGGCACTTATCGTACAGAAATTCGGCGGCTCTTCCGTGGCCAACGCGGAACGGGTCATGAATGTCGCGAACATTGTGGCGAACACCTACCGGGACGGCAATGACGTCATCGTCGTCGTCTCCGCCCAGGGGGACACCACCGACGACCTCATCGCCAAGGCCGAAGAGATCAACCCGAAACACTCCCGCCGGGAAATGGACCAGCTGCTGGCCGCCGGGGAGCAGATCTCCATCTCGCTCCTGGCTATGGCCCTCGAAAAGCTGCGGATCCCCGTCATCTCCCTGCTCGGCTGGCAGGCCGGCTTCAACACCAGCTCCGCCTACACCATGGCCCGCATCAAAAAGATCGATACGGAGCGGGTGCGTTCGGAACTGGACAAGAACAAGGTCATCGTCGTGGCCGGGTTCCAGGGCCTGAACAAGTATGACGACATCACGACCCTCGGTCGCGGCGGCTCGGACACCTCCGCGGTGGCTCTGGCGGCGGCTCTCCACGCCGACAAATGTCAGATCTTCACCGACGTGGAAGGGGTCTACACCACCGACCCCCGGAAGGTCAAAAATGCTCAGAAACTCGCCGAGATCACCTATGACGAGATGCTGGAACTGGCCACCCTCGGGGCCCAGGTCCTGAACAACCGCTCCGTCGAAATGGCGAAGAAGTATAATGTGGAACTGGAGGTCCTCTCCAGCCTGAACCCCATCCCCGGTACTATTGTCAAGGAGGCTACCAAAATGGAAAAAATGCTCATCCGCGGCGTGACCAAAGACTCCGATGTCGCGCGGCTCTCCGTCCTGCGACTGGACGATAAACCCGGTGTCGCCTTCAAACTCTTCGATCGCCTTGCCGCGAAGAAGATCAACGTCGACATCATCCTGCAGTCCTCCGGCCGCCGGGGCACCAAGGACATCACCTTCACGGTGGCAGAGTCCAATGCGGAACTGGCGAAGGAGTGCATCCTCGACTGCTTCCCGAACATCGACCCCGAAAACGTCATCGTCGACACCAAAGTGGCAAAAGTGTCTGTGGTCGGCGCCGGCATGGAGACCCACCCCGGCACTGCTTCCCGCATGTTCGATGCCCTCTATTCCAACGGCATCAACATTGAAATGATCTCCACCTCCGAGATCAAGATCTCTGTCCTCGTGGAAAAGGATCTGGCCGACAAAGCGGTCGCTGCGGTCCACGCAGAGTTCTTCCCGGAAGACTGACGGTTTTCCCACAAAAAATAAACCCGCCGAAAGGCGGGTTTTTCTTGTTTGCGATTTACTTTTTGCCGCTGTTGAGTGCGCTGGAGTCGAGCATCTGGCCCTGGGCCTGCTCGAGACCCTGGCGGCCCCAGCGTTCCCGGAGGGACTCTTTATAGGGCTTCGGGTCGGCATACTTTTTGAGGGAGCGCTTGCCGGCCCCGGTGCTGAGGTAGGCGGCGACGCTGTTCAAAATGTTCATCAGGTCTTCGCTGGCATAGTTTTCCATGACTTTGAGAAGGCCTTCCTCTTTGGAAGCGCCGATGCCGAGGATGGAAACGGCGATGAGGCTCTGAGTGTCCTTTTCACCGTTGTCATAGTAGTTGTTGAAGGTCTTGAAGAGCTTCTTGCACTCGGTCCGATCCTCCATGCGGATGGCGAGGAGTACGTCCTCGATGAGCCCCGGGTTCTCCGCCAGGTACTCTTCCGGCAGGAAGGTGCCGAACTTCTCGAGGTTCTCATCGGCCTTGCCGGCGTACTGAGGGAAGATGGCTTCCAGCCGGTAAATGAGGTCGATGGGCTCAAAGGTGTCGCTCTTCTTGGCCTTTTTCTTTTTCTTGGGAGCCGGAGTGGCGGCTGCTGAGGCGGCGGGGGCGTTCTTGCCACCCTTGGCCTTCTGGCTCTTTTCGGTGGCTCCGGCGGTGACGAAGGTGGTGCCGAAGAAGTCGGCGACGGTCTCTGCCACTTCGTTAGCGGCGGAGCGGATGTCCTTGGCACCCCAGTCGTCGCTCTCTGCTTCGAAGAGCAGGGTGCCGATGTTCCGGAAGGCGCCGTCCTCTTCGTTGGTGGCGAGGATTTCGAGGGCATTCCCGGCATACTCGAGGCGGACGTCGCCGGCGTCGCCGGAGAACTTGATGACGTCTCTCGTCTCGTCCGAAGAGAGGACCTCTTTCTCTGTCTTCAGACCGGCGGCATCCATGGTGCCTTCGATCTGTTTGACCAGGCTCAGGAGAGCCGCTTTCTTATCTGCCATAGTGTAAATCATCCTTTATAAAGTGATCGATCGTCAGAGTAAAACACAGTAATTCTATCATAAGTGCCCGGCTTTGTCACTTGATTTTTCGTTGAGGCAGAGGGCGTCCTGTGATATACTATTACGAATACATTTATAGTAGATTCTTTAAAAGGGGTAATCAGCCTTATGAAAAATGTTCTGGTCCTGTTCGGCGGCGCCTCCAGCGAGCACGATGTCTCGACGGTCTCTGCCGCTTCGGTACTGAGGCACATTCCGGAAGACAAATACCAAGTCTACAAAATGGGCATCACGAAAGAGGGTCAGTGGTATCTCTTTGAAGGGGACATCGACCTTCTCCCGGAGGACCGTTGGCTCGACTCCGGTGCCATCACGCCGGCCTTCGTCTCCCCGGACCGCTCGGTCCACGGCATCACCGTCCTGAGAGACGGCGCTTACGAGAACATTCGGGTCGACATCGCGTTTCCGGTGCTCCACGGAAAGAACGGGGAAGACGGCACCATCCAGGGCCTCTTCCAGCTGGCAGGCATCCCCTTCGTGGGCTGCGACATGGCTTCCAGCGCCGTCTCCATGGACAAGATCTTTACGAACACCGTGGCCGATCAGAGCGGGGTGCCCCAGGCCGCCTGGGAAAGCCTCACCGAGTACGAGTACAAGACCGGTGTGAAGACCCTCGACGACGTCGCGGAAAAGCTGGGCTACCCCATTTTTGTCAAACCCGCCAATGCGGGCTCTTCCGTGGGCATCTCCAAAGCCCATGACCGGAAGGAGCTGGAGGCCGCCATGGAACTGGCCCTGCAGCACGACACCCGCATTCTTTTTGAAGAGTTCATCGACGGCTTCGAAGTCGAATGTGCCATCCTCGGCAACGACGAATTGGAGAATGGCATCGTGGGACAGATCGTCCCCGCCAACGAGTTCTATGACTTCGATGCAAAGTATGAAAACGCGGCCAGTACCCTCCACATCCCGGCCCTCATTTCGGAAGAGAAACGGGCGGAAGTGGCAGAGTCGGCCCGCCGGGTCTTCAAGGCCCTCGGCTGCACCGGGTTCTCCCGGGTGGACTTCTTCGTCTCCCGCACCGACGGCCGGGTCCTCTTCAACGAGATCAACACCATCCCCGGGTTTACGAACATCTCCATGTACCCGAAGATGATGGAGGCCGCCGGCATCCCCTACGCCTCCCTCTGCGACCGGCTTTTGCAGCTGGCCGAAGAGAAGTGGAGCTGACCCCGTGGCCCATAAATTCATGATTCGCATCCACGATGTACACGAGTACGAAGTGGAAACCGCGGAGACCACCGTCTACGTCTTCGGGGACCTGGAACTTTCGGAGGAGAGCTACCGCATCACCTACCGGGAGGAGTCCGGGGACTTAGCGGGCTGTACGACCACCATCACCTGTATAGGCGGGAAAGAAGTGTCCGTACACCGGGAAGGCCCTTTCCGGACGGACCTCACCATGGAACTGGGGCGGCGACACAGCTGTCAGTACCAGACCGAATACGGCAGTATGCTCATGGGCATTTTTGCCGACAAGGTGGACTCCCACATGGCGGAAACAGGCGGGTACCTGGAATTCGCCTACAATATCGACTTTGACGGGGACTTCGTGTCCCACAATATACTCCACGTGACCGTGAAGGAGACATTTTAAATGGCAAACACTGCAGAGACTGCAAAAACACAACTGAAGGGGGCCGTCCTGGCCGCCATTGAGAGCCTGACCGCAAAGGGAGAACTTCCCGAAGGAGAACTTCGGGACTTCAATATCGAAGTCCCCGCCGACCGAAAAAACGGAGACTTTTCCGCAAACGCCGCCATGGTGAATGCGAAGGTCTTCCGGCAGCCTCCGGCTAAGGCGGCGGCCCTCATCGTCGAAGCCATGGACCTTTCCGACACCTACTTCACCAAAGCGGAAGTGGCCGGCCCCGGCTTTATGAATTTCTTTTTGAACGACCGCTATTACGCGGACGTCCTTCTCGACATCGCCGCTGAAGGAGAGAACTACGGCCGCAGCGACTACGGCGCCGGGAAGAAAGTGAATGTGGAATTCGTCTCCGCCAACCCGACGGGTCCCATCCATATGGGCAACGCCCGGGGCGGCGCCCTCGGAGACTGTCTTGCCGCCGTCCTCGAATGGGCGGGCTACGACGTGTCCCGGGAGTTCTACATCAATGACGCCGGCAACCAGATCGACAAGTTCGCCCTGTCCCTGGACGTCCGGTACCGCCAGCACTTCGAAGGAGAAGACGCGGTGCCCCTGCCGGAGGACTCCTACCACGGCAAGGACATCACCGAACTGGCGGAAGCTTTCATCGCCGAAACAGGGGAACAGTACCGGGATGCCTCCGAAGAAGAGCGCCGGAAAGCCCTGGTGGACTACGCCCTGCCGAAGAACATTTCCGGCATGCAGGCGGCCATGAAAAAGTACCGCATCGACTACGACACCTGGTTTTTTGAGAGCACCCTCCACGAGAGCGGCCAGGTGAAGGAAACCATCGACGAATTGACAGAAAAGGGCCTGACCTATGAACAGGACGGCGCCCTCTGGTATAAAAACAGGGAAGTCCAGACGGCCATCCTCCAAAAGGCGGGGAAGAGCCAGAAGGACATCGACAAGCTGGAACTGAAGGACGACGTTCTCGTCCGGCAGAACGGCAACCCCACCTACTTCGCGGCAGACATTGCCTACCACCGCAACAAGCTGGTGGTCCGGGACTTTGAGAAAGCCGTCGACGTCTGGGGCGCCGACCACCACGGCCACGTGGCCCGCATGAAGGGAGCTCTCGAAGCCCTCGGCATTGGGGGCGATAAACTGGATGTGGTCCTCATGCAGCTGGTAAAACTCACCTCCGACGGAGAACCGGTCAAGATCTCCAAACGGACCGGCAACGCCATCACGCTGGTGGATCTCCTCGACGAGATCCCCATCGATGCCTCCCGGTTCCTCTTCAACACAAGGGAAGCGGGTTCCGAAATGGAGTTCGATATGGACCTTGCCATTGAGCAGAGCGCCCAGAACCCGGTCTACTACTGCCAGTACGCCCACGCCCGCATCTGCAGCATTTTGCGCAAACTTGCGGAAGAGGGACGCAGCTTTGACGGGGCCACCGCCGAAGAACTCGAACTTCTGAAAGAGTCCGAGGAGCGGGAACTCATCCGCTTCCTCTCGAACCTCCCGGCGGAAGTCATCACGGCGGCAGACCACTACGACCCCGCCCGCATGACCCGCTACTGCCAGGAACTGGCTACTCTCTTCCACAAGTTCTACAACGCCTGCCGGGTGAACGTCGAGGACGAGGCCCTGAGCCGCGCCCGCCTGTTCCTCTGCATGTGCGTCAAGACCACCCTCGCCAACGTCCTCACCATGCTGAAAGTCAGCGTGCCCGAGAAGATGTAAATAAGCGAAAGTGATAATAAGATCACAGTTTTTCGAGCTAGGAAAAGTTCGCCGACGGCCAAATTAGGACACGTAGGCGCGCGTAAGCGCTATTGATTCCCCCGTCCCTTGGCCGAGGCCCGCCCTTTGGCAGGCGGCGAAGCTTTTCGCTTGAAAAACTCAAACCTTTAAAGGAGTTATTTATGGCAAGAACTTCTGCCCGGAAACAGTATAAGAAGAAGGGGCGCGGGCGGCGTATCGCGACCATCGTCATCGCGGCGGTCCTGCTCCTCGCTATCCTCGCCGGCGTGCTCCTCCAGGTGCGTTCTTCCCGTCGGGCGGCCCGCCAGGAAGCGGCGGAGAAGGCCCTGCAGGAGCGCATCGTCACCGTCACCATCCCGGAAGGGTCCACGGTGCTGGACATTGCCGCCGTCCTCGAGAAGAAAGGCGTCTGTTCCGCCGAAGACTTCGAAGCGGCCTGCGTCAGCATCCCGGAAGGCTATGAACGGCTGTTCGACGGCGTGACTGCCGACAACCGGGTCTTTGTCCTGGAGGGCTACCTCTTCCCGGAGACCTATGAGTTCTATAAAGAAGACGGGGCCGAGAAGGCGGTGAAGAAACTGCTCGACCAGACCAACAAGGTCATTACCGATGAAGACATCGCCAAAGCCCGGGAGAAGGGGATGACCCTCGACCGTGTCCTGACCCTCGCGTCCGTCATCCAGTCGGAGGCTTCCGACCCGAAAAACATGCCCATGGTGGCCAGCGTCTTCACGAACCGCCTGAAAGAGGGCTCCGGCTTTGCCTACCTGGGGTCCGACGTCACCCGCCATTACATTGAGCGGAAAATGAAAGGGTACATCGCGGAGCAGGGCATGGACTACGACACCCTCTTCGGCGCCTACTGCACCAATGACGGTTACACGAACAAGACTGCCGGGCTGCCGGTGGGTCCCATCTGCAATGTCGGGCGCAGCGCTATCGATGCCGCTCTGAACCCCGCTGAAAGCAAGTATTATTACTTTTTCACCGACAACGACTGGAACTACTATTATAATGAGACCCTGAACGGGCATCAGAACCAGTGGAACCAGCTCGTCGCCGAGGGGAAGGCAGGTGCCACCCAATGAAAAAGTTCGTCACCTGGAACGTCAACGGCATTCGAGCCTGTGTGAAAAAGGGCTTTGAAGAGAGCTTCGCCGCCCTCGATGCGGACATTTTCGCCCTGCAGGAGACCAAAATGCAGGAGGGCCAGCTGGTCCTCGAACTGCCCGGGTACCACCAGTACTGGAATTACGCGGAAAAGAAAGGCTATTCCGGAACGGCGGTCTTCTCTAAAGAGGAGCCCCTCGCCGTCACCAACGGCATCGGGTCTCCGGAGCACGACTGTGAAGGCCGGGCCATTACTCTTGAGTTCCCGGACTACTACTTTGTGACTGCCTATGTCCCCAACGCCCAGGACGGGCTCAAGCGGCTCGACTACCGGATGGACTGGGAGGACAAGCTGAGAGCCTACCTCTCGGACCTGAAAGAGAAGAAACCGGTCTTCTACTGCGGCGACCTCAATGTGGCCCATGAGGAGATCGACCTCAAGAACCCGAAAACCAACCGGGGCAACGCCGGCTTCTCCGATGAGGAGCGGGCCAAGTTCACGGAACTTCTCGGAGCGGGTTTCACCGACTCTTTCCGGTACCTGTACCCCGACGTCACCGGCGTCTACTCCTGGTGGTCCTACCGTTTCAACGCCCGGGCCAACAACGCAGGGTGGCGCATCGACTACTTCGTCGTCTCGGACGACGTGAAAGACCGCATTCAGGATGTGGTCATCCACAACGACATTTTCGGCTCGGACCACTGTCCGGTCGAACTCCAAATCGATATTTGAAAGGTTTTCCCCTATGAGCTCCAACATTCAATTTACCACGGAAGTTTCCTCGGACATCCCGCAGGAGATCCTCGCAGAAAAACACATCGGCACCGTCGCTCTGCAGGTCCATTTAGAGGACAAAGAGTATAAGGACGGCGACCTTTCCAACCAGGAAGTCTATGACATTTTCCAGAGCCGGAAGGCCCTCCCCAGCACGTCGGCCGTGTCGGTGGGAGACTATCAGGAACTGTTCCTGCCCTACCTCAAAGAGGGCAAGACCGTCATCCATGTGGCCATGAGCTCCGGTATTTCTTCCACCTACCAAAACGCGTGCATCGCGGCGGAGGACCTGGAAGACGAGGGAAAGGTCTATGTCATTGACGGCAAGGCCCTGTCCCAGGCTACCTCGATCCTTGTCTACAAGGGCATCGAACTGGCGGAAGCGGGGAAGAGCGCGGAAGAGATCGTCGAGACCCTCACCGCCCTGGTCCCGAAGCTGGACAGCTCCTTCATGATCACGAACCTCGAGTTTTTGAAACACGGCGGGCGCTGCTCGACCCTGGCGGCTCTCGGGGCAAACCTTCTGAAACTGAAGCCCATGATCAACATGGACGGCGGCTCCATGTCTACGGACAAGAAGTACCGGGGCCGGGACGAGGACGCCTATTTCCAGTACCTGGAAGACCGGTTCCCGGAAGGGGCCGAGTATGACACCGAGTACGTCTGCCTCTCCCACGGTCTCGTGGACAAGGCCGTCCTCGACAAGGCAGCATCCCTTTTGAAGAAGAAATACAAGTTTGAGAACGTCATCGTCAACGATGTCGGTACCGTCATTATGGCCCACGGCGGGAAAGGCTGCTTCGGCGTCTTTTTCCTCCGCAAGTAAGGAAAGGAGCATTCCGAACATGAAATTCACATCGAAACTCCTGTCGCTGCTGGTCGCCCTCGTCATGGCGATGAGCCTCTGTGTGCCCGCATTCGCCGCTACGGAAGAGGCGTCCGATGAGTCCGTCGCCAGAGCGACTGCCTCTGCGGACACCAAAGAAGAGGGCGAAGAAGAGGAAGAACGCACCGTCGACGAGATCATCACAAGCTACAATAACCATAACGGGCGTGTGCTCTGCGCCGCCCGGGCGGGTTACCCCCGCCTCTACCCGGAAGACTCCCTGACGGGGCTTCGGTACTGTGTCGATAACGGCGTCGACATCATTTCCGTCACGGTCCAGGAGACCAAGGACAAGGGGCTCGTCCTTTTGGAGGACGCTTCCCTCGGCCGTATGCTGGTCGACCGGGCTACCGGCGAGTCCGCCAAGGGCAAGGTTTCCAGCTACACGCTGGAAGAGATCCAGAACAACTTCTACCTCAGGGACGGCCACGGCGGGAAGAACCGCAAGGCCACCAAGGAGTCCGTGCCCGGTCTCCACGACGCCCTGGAACTCACCCGGAATTCCGTCATGCTGTACATCACCAACGGGTTCCAGTATGCGGACACCATCAATGACGTGGCCAAGGGCCTCAACGCCTGCGACGTGGTCATCCTGGGCGGAGCCACTTCTGCCGACGACATCAAAGTCTTCGTCGACCACACCGGCACTCCCATTTGCCACATTACCTCGAACTTCGTGGACGGCACCACCGAAGGGGCTCCCCGGAACTTCATCAAGGAGACCCTGGACGCCGGTGCGGACGCCGTGAACCTGGCTTCCGGCAACGACTATTCTGCCATTTTCAAGAGCTCCACGATGAAACGCTTTGAAGATGCCGGCCGGGCCATGGTCAGCGCCACCACCTTCGCCACTTCCGGCGAACACGTGGACCGCATTGAAGGCTGGCAGGAACTCATCGAGGACGGCTACTCCATCATCGAGACCGACTACCCGAAAGAACTGGCCACCTACATCAAAGACATCGAGTCCTACCGGACAGAACTGACCTCCCTCATCACTCAGGCCCAGACCCTGAACACCGAGAAGTATTCGAAGGAGACCGGAAAGGTCCTGGAAAAGTCCCTCGCCACCGCGGAGGAAGCCTCCTCCCGGGGCGCTCTTTCCCTGAGAGCGGCGGACGAAGCCCGCTATGATCTCCAGGAGAGCATCGACGCCCTGGAAGTGGGCGCAGAGGTCGACCAGGTCCACATGCCCATCTGGCAGATCATCCTCATCGTCCTCATCGTACTGCTGGCACTGGCAGGGCTCGTCGTAGTGGCCCTGCGGCTCTTCAACCGAAAGAAAAAGGACCTTCGCAAACAGCGGAAAGTCCGGAAAAAATATAAGGCCATGTCGGAAAAGAACCTGGCCGAGGCGGAGACCGAGATCGATGAGTCCACGCCGACCATCTCGCAAGACACCGCCAGCTTCAACATTTACGAAAACTTCACCGGCGAAAAGCTGGAGCGGTCCGAACCGGCGCCTTCGGCTCCGAAGGACCTGAAACGGGCCCAGGAAGCCATGGATGACGCCCTGGACCAGGCGGAGCGGAACGCTGCCAAAGCGGCGGAACCCGTGACGGCGGAGAGCATCAATGACGACTTCCAGAAAATGCTGAAAGACCTGGAAGACGCCCGCAATAAAGACTGATTTTCAAAGACCCGTACATCGCAAAGGGAGGTGAGCCCATGAGTACCATAGCCCGGAGAGACTCTCTCTCCCGGTGGGGAGAACCCCTGTTCTTCTTCGCCTATGTGGTCTTCATGACGGCCACCGTTTTGCAGACCACCATGTACACCGAAATGGCGTACTTCCCAAAGCTCTTCATCGCGATGCGCTACTTTGCCTTCGTCGTGGGGGCCGGGAAGGTGCTTCTGGACCTCTATGAGGACCTTCGGCAGGTCCGCGGGAGCCGGGAGCGGCTCCTCGACTGGGTCTCTGTGGTGGTAAAGTACATTGGTATGGCGGCCCTCGTCGTGGCGGTCTCCGTCACGGCGGACGAGCGGGCCCTTGCCTTCCTCCTGGTGCTGCTTCTGGCAGCCCGGGGAGTGAGCGTGAATAAGATCTTTCGGGTCACTCTGTGGCTCCAGATCGGACTGGCGGCCTTCGTGTTCCTGTCCGCCGCCTCCGGTCTCATCATCGACCTGCGGTTCGAGCGGGCCGGGGCCTTCAACCGGCATGCCCTCGGCTACTGGTTCCCGAGCTACGTCATGTCCTACTACTTCTTCATTCTGCTCTTACTGTTCTGGACGAGGAAGACTCCTTTCAAATGGACGACGGTAGCTCTTCTGGAGGGGCTGAACCTGCTCCTGTTCCTTCTGACGGACGCCCGCCTCGGGCTCCTCATGAACACGGGCCTCATTGGGGCGGAACTGGTCCGGAGCATCGAACCCCTTCGAAAGCCCATTCATGCTTTCGCGGAAAAAGTCCTCGGGACCAGAGGGCTCGGCTCTCTCGTTCAGTGGGGGTGGGCCCTGCTGCCGGAACTCCTCTGCGGCTTTCTCCTCCTTCTGTTCCGCTTCCCGACATCGACCCTTGCCCAGAAGACGGACGGGCTTTTGTCGAACCGGATCTACTATGCCTACATCGGGATCCAGCAGTATGGTCTTCATCTGCTCGGCAACAACATCGAGTGGATCGGCTACGGCGCCCGGGCAGACATGTCCGCAGTGGAGAAGACCTACAACTTCGTGGACTGCGCCTACGTGTTCATCCTTTTGAATTACGGCGTCCTCCTGTTCCTCGGCATGCTCTTCTGCCTGTTCTGGGTCAGCGCCCGGCTGGGGCAGAAGGGAGAACTCCACAAAGCCTTCCTCTACGGCCTCATCTTCCTCTACTGCTTCGTGGAGCCACGGCTGTTAGAAGTGAACATGAACACGTTTCTCTTCCTCACGGCTCCTTTGCTGGCGCGCCCTCCCTACCTTCGCCGGTGGCTGGGTCGCCGAAAACAAAGGCGGACTCCCGGGCCAAAGGAAGAAACCGTTACAACTTAGCTACAAACGCCTCGTTTTTCGGGGCGTTTTTCATCTCCCCGGTTGACAGGGCGATGTACGGGTACTATAATCAGGGTGAACATATGAACAAATGCTCATATGTTTGAATGAATGACAAGAAAACCTTATCGATAATTGGAAAGAGGAACCCATTTATGAAGACTTATAAGATCTATGTCGATTGTGCCAACTGCGCCGCCAAAATGGAAGAAGCCGTCAAAAAGACGGAGGGCATTGCCGATGCCACCGTCAACTTCATGGCTCTCAAAATGAACGTCGAGTTCGAAGAGGGCGCCGACGAGAAGAAGGTCCTGAAGAAAGCCCTGAAAAACGCCCGCAAAGTCGACGACGACATCGAGATCGAGTTCTAAGTCCTTTCCCGTGCGAAGGAGCACACTGCTATGAGAAGAAAACAAAAAAAAGCCCTCATCCGCATCATTATTGCGGCGGTCCTCATGATCGTACTGGGCCTGGTCTCTCATTTCACTCACATTCCCGAATCTGTCCTGTTCGCCCTCTACATGGTCCCGTACCTTGTAGTGGGCTATGACATTTTGTGGAAAGCGGTGAAGGGCATCGGCCGGGGCCAGGTCTTCGATGAAAACTTCCTGATGGCTCTGGCCACCGTGGGTGCCATCGCCCTGCAGGAGTACACCGAGGGCGTTGCCGTCATGCTCTTTTACCAGATCGGAGAACTGTTCCAGTCCATCGCCGTGGGGAAGAGCCGGAAAAACATTGCGGACCTGATGGACATTCGCCCTGACTATGCCAATGTGGAAGTGGACGGGGAATTGGTTCAGGTGGACCCCGACACGCTGGACGTGGGGTCGGTCATTGTGGTGGAGCCCGGGGAGAAGGTGCCCATTGACGGCATTGTCCTTGAAGGGCATTCGAGCCTCAACAACAGCGCTTTGACCGGAGAGTCCCTGCCGGTGGATGTAGGCCCCGACAGCACGGTCACCTCCGGCGGCATCAACCTTTCGGGGGTCCTCAAAGTGAAGACCACGAAAGCCTTCGGCGAGTCCACTGCTTCGAAGATTTTGGAGCTCGTCGAAAACGCGGGTTCCCGGAAAGCGAAAGCGGAGAACTTTATTACGAAGTTTGCAAAATACTATACCCCGGCCGTTGTGGCCGCCGCGGTCCTTCTCGGGTTCCTGCCCCCGGTCATCCGGCTTCTGATGCACGGGGACCCCTTGTGGAGCCAGTGGGTCTACAGAGCCCTCACCTTCCTGGTCATCAGCTGTCCCTGCGCCATCGTCGTCAGTGTGCCCCTGAGCTTTTTCGGCGGCATCGGCGGGGCGTCCAATGCGGGCATCCTCATCAAGGGCTCTAACTTTGTGGAGACCCTCGCGAACATCAAAACGGTGGTCTTTGACAAGACGGGGACCCTGACAAAGGGCAACTTTGTCGTCACCGGAGTCCACCACAGCCTTTTGGAAGACACGGAACTTCTGCGCCTTGCCGCCCATGCGGAAAGCCATTCGCCCCACCCCATTGCCAAAAGCATCCTCGAAGCCTACGGCGAGCCCATAGACTCCTCTCTGGTTTCCCATGTGGAAGAAGTCAGCGGCCACGGGGTCAAAGCTACCGTGGACGGGCATGAGGTCGCCGCCGGTAACGACCGGCTCATGAACCGGCTGGGCATTTCGTACCGGGAATGCCACAGCATCGGGACCATCGTCCATATGGCCGTAGACGGGACCTATGCGGGGCATATCGTCATCTCGGACGAGCTGAAGGAACATTCTGTCGAGGCCATCGACCGGCTGCACAAGTCCGGAGTCAAAAAGACCGTCATGCTCACCGGGGACAACGAGGCCACTGCCAAACAGGTCGCCGCGGATCTCAGTGTAAAGGAAGTTCACGCTGGACTTCTTCCCCAGGATAAGGTTACAATGGTAGAAAAGCTTCTCCAGAAACAGGCGAAGGGGGAGACCCTGGCCTTCGTAGGCGACGGCATGAACGATGCACCGGTCCTGTCCCGGGCAGACATCGGCATTGCCATGGGCGCCCTCGGGTCAGATGCTGCCATTGAGGCGGCTGACGTGGTCCTTATGGACGACGACCCCTTGAAGATCTCGAAGGCGGTGCGCATTGCACGGAAGTGCATGGGCATCGTCAAGACGAACATCGTCTTTGCCATCGGGGTGAAACTTGCCTGCCTTGCCCTTGGCGCATTCGGCATTGCCAGCATGTGGATCGCCATTTTCGCGGACGTGGGCGTCATGGTCCTCTGTGTCCTGAACGCCATTCGCTGCCTGTTTGTGAAGAACCTGTAAGTCTTTTGACGAAGGAGTTTTTCCAACATGGATGAAAATATCCTCTACGACCTCGCGGACCTGTTCAAGGTCTTCGGGGACTCCACCCGCATCCGTATCCTTATGGTCCTCATGGAAAAAGAGGAACTGCCGGTGACGGACCTTGCGGAGTGTCTCAACATGACCCAGTCCGCTATTTCTCACCAGCTGCGGACCCTCAAAAACAGCAAGCTGGTCAAGTCCCGTCGGGACGGAAAACAGGTGTACTATTCCCTCGATGACGAGCATGTCCGCTCCATCATCGCCGCGGGAAGAGAACACATTGAGGAGGACCGGGGATGATCTCATTGTTCTTTGCGGGAACCATCTGCTGGGTCGTTGCCGGAATCTTCGGCATCGCTTTCCAGTATGAGACCTATGAGCGAATGAGCTGGAAGGGCGTCACTTTAAAGGCCCTGTCTTCCTTCGGGATCTTTGTCTATGCCCTCGTCCTCATCCTTCTTTACGGCAACCCCACGGAAGCAGCGATTCTGTTCACGGTGGGCCTTGTGCTGGAGTCACTGGGCGATACCCTGGTCGCCGGGCTGGAAGCTTCCGGAGACGGCAACAACAGCTCTCTCCACAAAGACCTGGTAAGCCGGACTCGGGGACGCATCATTCTCCTCGGCGTGACGGGGGTCCTGTTCATTTGTGCCTATTTTTTGCAGATGGTGGCTTTTCTGAAGTCCATCGCCAGCTATGCAGTGGTCACGAACTACGTGGGGCTTTTCCTTATCTTCTTCTTTGTGCCGCCCCTGTTTACGACCCTCGGTGGCATGCTTTCGAAGTTCCGGGTCCCGGAGACCGATACCAGTGTCTTCATCATCGGTGTGTTCTACATTTTGCTGACGAGTGCACTGTTTGCCTCCGGTACCATTTTTGCATTTTCCCTGTTCCCGAACGACCCCATCCATGCCGGTTGGATCCTCCTTGGGACCATCCTGTTTTTCCTGTCCATGCTGATGGTGTCTCTGCGCTATGCAAGCCCCGAGAAGTATGAGAGTATTCCTATGCGCATCACGAGTCGTCTTTTGACGTTCCTCGGCCGAATGGTTTTGGCGGGCTGTGCATTCCTGCTGTAAAGGCGATCGTTTATGAAAGACTTCAACATCAAGCAATTCGTGAAAAACAACTGGAGAGACATATTACGAGTCGTCATCGTCATTTTTCTCCTGCTCATCATCATCCTCAACTTCGACACCTTCCGCAATGTGGACGTGGAAGGGCTGGTCCAGCGGGCGGGCTCTCCCTGGAGAGGCTTCCTTGTAGTGATGGCCCTCTTCGCCATCAAATCCATCGTCCTGGTGGTGCCGGCGGCCCTGGTCAACATTGGGGTCGGTGTGGCCTTCACGCCCTTCATCGGGGTCCTGGTCAACACGGCGGGGGTCGTCGTGGAACTGACGACTTCCTATTATATGGGCTACTTTCTCGGCGGCGAGTTCGTCGAGCGGCAGCTGGACAAAATGAAGCGGGGGCGGGAGTACCTGGAAGATGACTCGCGGGATTCCGGTGTCGTCATGTTCTTCCTGCGGATCATTCCGGTGTTCTCTGTCAACGCCATTTCCATGTTCTACGGAAGCTCCCATTACAACTACTGGAAGTACCTCGGCATTTCCATGGCAGGCATGATGCCCCGCGTCGTCGTGCTCTCCCTTTTTGGCAACGCGATCTATCAATATTTACCGAGTTTTCTCGGCTGAACAGAGACCTTCGGACCCCGAAGGTCTTTTTTGTTGTCATAAAGTTGTCTTCATATGTCTTTTTTAGGTACAAGTTCACAGAAAAGTATTGAATGGGCGGGCTATGACGTGTAAACTAGTACTGGTGAAATTTCTGTCAAGGCTACAGAGGTTTCGACACACCTTTATTCAGCAAATATTTTGAAGGAGTTGTAAGTATCATGCCTAGAGTTTTTTGTCCTTGGGACCTCATCACCCCCTTCGTAACTGACGCTTTCATCGGTTACGGTATTCCGGAAGAAGATGCGAAGATCTGCACCGACGTCCTCCTCGAGTCCGACAAGCGCGGAATCGAGAGCCACGGCTGCAACCGTTTCAAACCCATCTACCTCGACCGCATCAAGGCCGGCATCCAGCAGCCCGTCACCAACTTTGAGATCGTCAAAGAGACCGAGACCACTGCAGTCGTCGACGGTCATGACGGCATGGGCCAGGTCATCGGTTATAAATCCATGCAGATGGCCATCGACAAGGCGAAAAAATATGGCCTCGGCATGGTCGTTGTCCGCAACTCCTGCCACTATGGTATTGCCGGTTACTATGCTTCCCAGGCTGCAAAGCAGGGCTGCATCGGCATCACCGGTACCAACGCCCGTCCCTCTGTTGCTCCCACCTGGGGCGTCGACGGCATGTTCGGTACCAACCCCCTGACCATCGGTATCCCCACTGACGAAGACTTCGACTTCGTCATCGACTGCGCCACCTCCATCACCCAGAACGGTAAGATCGAGTACTATGAGCGCATCGGTGAGAACGTCCACAAAGGTACGGTCATCACTCACGACGGCGAAGAGTTTGCCGGCGACGCAGGCGAAGGCCTCAAGATGATCCGCCAGGGCACCGCTGCCCTCACCACCCTTGGTGGCGCCGGAGAAGCTCTCGGCGGCTACAAGGGCTACGGTTACGCTATGGTCGTCGAACTGCTGTCCGCCATCCTTCAGGATGGTAACTACGGCCTTGCCCTCGACGGCAAAGACGAGAACGGCAACCTGGTTCCCTATCACCTGGGTCACTTCTTCATCGCCATCGACACCGATCACTTCCTCGGGGAAGAACTTGCCAGAAAGAAAGCCGGCGAGATCATCCGCTCCGTCCGGAACTCCACGAAGGCCCCCGGTGCCGAGCGCATCTACACCGCCAACGAAAAAGAGTGGGATGTCTGGCTTTACAGAAAAGACAAGGGTGTCCCCATCACTGAGCCTGTCCAGAAAGAAATCGTCGCCGTCCGCGATGAACTGGGTCTCACTCAGTACAAGTTCCCCTGGGAGGACTAAGGGAACTGCCGTCACATAACTTACGGCTATTCGGGAGCCGTCCCTTTTCCGGGACCGGCTCCCTTTTCTGAAAATGGAAGGAGTATATTATGGATTATGCAAAAGAGTCTCTCAGACTTCACGGCGAATGGAAAGGAAAGATCGAAGTCGTCTCCACGGTCCCGACCGAAAATGAAGACGATCTTTCTCTGGCATACACCCCCGGTGTTGCACAGCCCTGTCTCGAGATCCAGAAGGATGTCGAAAAGAGCTATGAACTGACCCGCCGGCACAACATGTGCCTGGTTGTTACGGACGGCACCGCCGTTCTGGGCCTTGGGGACATCGGACCGGAAGCCGGTATGCCGGTCATGGAGGGCAAATGCGTCCTCTTCAAAAACTTTGGGGATGTCGACGCGTTCCCCCTGTGCATCAAGTCGAAAGACGTCGATACCATCGTTGAGACCATCTACATGATCTCCGGCTCTTTCGGCGGCGTCAACCTCGAAGACATTGCAGCCCCCCGCTGCTTTGAGATCGAGCGCAAACTGAAAGAAAAATGTGACATCCCGATCTTCCACGACGACCAGCACGGCACCGCCGTCATCACCCTGGCCGGTCTCATCAACGCCCTGAAACTGGTGGGCAAGAACATTGAGGACATCAAGATCGTCACTTCCGGTGCCGGCTCCGCCGCCATCGCCATTGTGAAACTCCTCATGTCCTACGGTGCAAAGAACGTCGTCATGTGCGACCGGAAGGGTGCCATTTACAAAGGTCGTGAGGGTCTGAACTGGATCAAGGAAGAAATGGCGGAAATCACGAACCTTGAGAGAAAGTCCGGCACTCTGGCAGACATGCTGGAAGGGGCAGATGTCTTTATCGGTGTCTCCGGCCCCGGCACGGTGACGAAAGACATGGTCAAATCCATGGCGAAGGACGCGATCGTCTTTGCCTGCGCGAACCCCACTCCGGAGATCTTCCCGGATGAGGCGAAAGCCGCTGGTGCCCGCGTGGTCTCCACCGGTCGTTCCGACTACCCGAACCAGATCAACAACGTTCTGGCCTTCCCCGGCATTTTCCGCGGGACCTTCGACGTCCGTGCTTCGGATATCAACGAGGACATGAAGATGGCAGCTTCCCTGGCTCTGGCCGGCCTCATCGCCGACGACGAGCTGTCGGAAGACTACATCATCCCGAAGGCCTTCGACCCCCGGGTCGGCCCCACCGTTGCCAAAGCGGTGGCGGAAGCCGCCCGCAAGTCCGGCGTTGCCCGCATCTGAGCACAATGAAAAGAACCGACAGAAGCCTTTTGCTTCTGTCGGATTTTTTTAGCACTTGAATTGCTATACACGCATAGGATACAATGGTGGTGTCAAGAAGGAGGTCCCGCCATGTATTCTTCATTTGCGAATAACAGTTCGTCTCCCATCACCTACTATTTCACTCTCGGCATGCTCATCGTCCTGCCCATTGCACTTTTTATCATCGGCTTCATCAACGTCCGAAAAGAGAACGCCAATGAGCGCAGAGCAGGCTACGCCTTGCTGAAGCTGGCCGGCGTCGTCGCCGCAGTGGTCGCCATCGCCTTTGTCTGGATGTATTTTTCCGGCGGCCTCTCCGCCACCCCGGCCCTCCTCGCCCTGCTGTGATTCGGAACAAGCAAAAAGACCCCGTGCGGGGTCTTTTTCTTTTTGTCCGCCCAAAGCTAACACGCTCGTACAGCCTGCCGCTAAGGAAACATCCGCGTTCCAGCCTGAGAGCTGTGAGAGCT
>JAFUZN010000012.1 GCA_017476565.1 Clostridia bacterium | reverse complement strand
CAGCTGGTAATGTACCAGAACTCGAAGTAGGCAATATCGTAGAGGAGCTCGACCAGTTCGAGACCGGAGAATTCTTCTTCGTCATCGTCGAAGGGGTCCACGACTTCCAGGTCGGGGTCGATGCCGGAGTCTGCCTCCGCCTCCCGGGCCCGGATAGACTCGATGACTTGGTCGATGACCAGACCGAAGGAGGTCTCAATGAACAGTTCGATGAACTTGGATTTCTTCGGGAAATAGTATTGAAGGAGACTCTTCTGTACGCCGGCGGCTTTGCCGATGACGGACAGTGGCGTTTTCGCATAGCCGGTCTCAGCAAAGAGCTGGAAAGCGATGCGGGCGATGCGCTCCTGTTCGACTAAATATTTCTGGGTCTGTTTCATTGCGGTATCTCCCTTCCGTAAAAACAGGCATGTCTTCAAATTACAGCGGGAGTATAACACATTTCAAAAAATGTTACCATACAAATTTTGTACAGGGACAAAATTTCGTACACGTACAAAATAATTGCCCGACTTCTCAGTCATTTCACATTCTGGAAACGGAAAATGATTGACACCTGAAAACGGCGTCATTATAATATTGTTGTAAAAAATTCATACGTGTACAAATTTTTGGGTCTTTGTGGCGTGTGGATCGTTTGCGAATGAGAAAAGGAGGAACATTTCAATGATTCTTGATTTCATCAAGGGCATCCTGCAGGGCCTGACTCAGCACCCCGGTGTGCAGTGGGGCAACACTGTCATGGAGACCCCTTACAGCGGCTGGCGCGACTGGATCCAGGACATGTTTGCCAACATGGGCTGGGGTTCCATTTTCCTGATCGCCCTTTCCGCTCTGACCTGGACCGGCGTTTACCTGATCATCATCTGGCGCCTGCATAAGGACCACGCTCCTTCCATGCCCTGGGTCTGCCTGTCCATGAACTTCTCCTGGGAGTTCCAGTTCGCTTTCCTGGTCCCGTACCCGGAACCCGTCACCCGTTGGGGCATTTACCTCTGGGTCGTATTTGACGCCGTCATGTTCGCACTTGACCTCAGATACTCCAAGATGTTCTATGCCAAACGGTTCCCGGGCTATGACTGGTCTTACTACCTGGTCAAGATCTGCACCTTTGCCATCATCTTCGTCACCATTCTGATGATGAACCCTCAGTGGCCGAATCTTCCCGATTCCCCCATGTTCGCCGCCTACATCATGAACGCCATCATGTCCATGCTGTTCTGCGTCCACATGTTCTCCAGAGAGACCATTGAAGGCCTTTCTGTCTGGGTCGCCATCCTTAAGTGTGTCGGCACTCTCGCTCCGACGGCTCTCGGTACCATCTGGACCATCGGCCGCGGCAACGAGATCGAGTGGTTCGTTTACTGCCTCGGCGCCATCTGCGCGATCTTCGACTTCATCTACATCTATCTTCTCACCAAGCGTTTCGCACGGTTCGGCATCAACGCCTTCACCCGCAAGCCCCTCAAGGGCAAAGAGGAACTGGCTGCCAGAACCTTCGCTGCTGTGGAAGACTATAAAGAGAGAAGCGGCAACTTCAAGCTCAAGAGCTACAAAGAGTGCCAGGAAGTTCTCAAAGTCGAATAATCTTTTCTTCCCCCTGACCCAAACTTGTCCCCGCCCGGTTTCCGGGTGGGGACTTTTCGTTTGACATCCCTGAAAGCGGGTTGTATAATGGGTCGTACTAAATGAAGCTAGTGACCCTGCTACGACCGAAGGGAGGGACAACATACAATGAGCGAAATCAAAGTCAGAGAAAACGAATCCATCGACAGCGCACTGAGACGTTTCAAAAGACAGACTTCCAGAGACGGTGTCATTAAAGAGGTTCGCAAAAGAGAGCACTATGAGAAGCCTTCTGTAAAGCGTAAGAAAAAATCCGAGGCTGCTCGCAAACGCAAGTACAAATAAGTTCTCAAATTCGACCGGCTGCGGGAAGCCCCTGCGGCCGGTTTTCTTTTGGTGATAGGATGAAACTGTTACACCCCGACGACCGCTGCCGGTACCTCACGGACATCACTCCGGAACGGGTGAAGGCCCTCGGCTGCAAAGCGGTCCTCATCGACGCGGACAACACGTCCTCCTACGACCTGACGACGGAGCCCCTTCCCGGGACCATGGAATGGGTCGCCTCCATGAAGGAGGCCGGGCTCCCGGTCCTGCTCCTCTCCAATGCGAAAGCGGAGCGGGCGAAGGTCCTGGCGGACCGGTACGACATTCCGGTGGTAGGACTTGCGGCAAAGCCTCTGGTCCACGGCTACTGGCAGGCCGCATGGCGTCTGCGTACATCGCCCCGGAAACTCCTGATGCTGGGGGACCAGCTGTTTACCGATGTCCTTGGCGCGAACCTGGCCGGCTGCAGGTCGGTGTGGGTCGAACCCTATGAGAAGGACAAACGGGACGGGTTCTTCCTCGTCAAACGAACACTTGAACAGCGCGTCAGCAAAAACTGGTGACGGCTGCTGCTATAAGAAAGGGATAGGTTATGAACATCCGCAATTTAGGCTCAAAACTCAACACGAACCAGGCGGCCCTCATTCTCAGTGAGGAGAACCGGCTTTACTTTACCGGGTTCCCAAGCTCCAACGGGACTCTGGTGGTGACCCCGGAGAGCGGCGTCTTTATCACAGACAGCCGGTACATCGAGGCCGCGGAAAATGCCGTGACGGAGGTCCCGGTTCGGCTTCAGGGCCAGCTCTACCAGCAGGTCTTCGACCTTCTGCAGGAGTCGGGCTGCACCGAGATCTTAGTGGAAGCGGAGCGGATGACCCTCAAAGAGCTGAACACCTGGCGGAAGATGCTCCCCACCTACTCCTTCAATGTGTCGACCCGCCTCGATGACCTGGCCAATGAATTTCGCCAGCAGAAGTGTGAGGAAGAGGTCGAACAGCTGCAGAAGGCCCAGGACATTGCGGAAGCGGCCCTGACAGAGCTGCTGCCCCTCATCAAGCCCGGTGTCGCGGAGCGGGACCTGGCCAACGAGCTGGAATTCCGGATGCGCCGGCTGGGTGCAGAGGGCATCTCCTTCGACTCTATTGTCGTCACCGGGGAGAACTCTTCGAAGCCCCACGGGGTCCCGGGGGAGAAACTCGTTGAGACCGGAGACTTTGTCACCATCGACTTTGGGGCGATCTACGGCCACTACCATTCCGACTGTACCCGGACCTTCGCGGTGGGCCAGCCCTCGGAAGAGATGGTCAACGTCTATGAAACTGTCCTGAAGGCTCAGCTGACAGGGCTTTCGGCCATCCGCGCCGGCATTTCTGGCAAGAGCCTCGATAACGCGGCCCGGCAGGTCATCGTGGACGCCGGCTACGGAGAGTTCTTCGGCCACAGCACCGGCCACGGCGTGGGGGTCGAGATCCACGAGCACCCCTATGCGGGACCAAAGTCCGAAGACACCCTCTCCCTGAACTCCGTCGTCACCTGTGAGCCGGGCATCTATCTGCCCGGGAAATTCGGCGTCCGCATTGAAGATACGGTCCTTGTCACAGAGGATGGCTATCGGAACTTCTGCCACTTGACCAAAGACCTTATCGTACTGTAAAATACTTATAACTCTTTATATTAATAATAACCATTTGGAGGTTCTACTACTATGATCTCAGCAGGCGATTTCAGAAACGGCGTGACCTTTGAAGAGGACGGACAGGTCCTTCAGGTCGTCGAATTCCAGCACGTCAAACCCGGTAAAGGCGCGGCCTTCGTCCGCACCAAGACGAAGAACGTCATCACCGGCGCCGTCGTTGAAAAGTCTTACAACCCCACCGCCAAGTTCCCCACGGCGTTCATTGAAAGAAAAGACATGGACTACTCCTACAATGACGGAGACCTCTATTATTTCATGGACCCCGAGACCTTCGACATGGTCCCCATCAATGAAAGCGACCTTCCGGACGCCTTCAAGTATGTCAAAGAGAACATGACCTGCCAGGTCCTCTCCTATAAAGGAAAAGTCTTCGGCCTGAACTGCCCGAACTTTGTGGAACTGGAAGTCACTCATACGGAGCCCGGCCTTGCCGGCAACACCGCCACCAACACCCTGAAACCCGCTACGGTGGAAACCGGTGCGGAAGTCCGCGTCCCGCTGTTCATCAACGAGGGCGAAATCATCCAGATCGATACCCGTACCGGAGAGTACATGGGTCGAGCATAAACGAACACAAACACACAACCAAAAACAAACCAATGAAAGAGGGGACCCCCACCATGAAACTGTCCGAGAAAGTTGCTTACCTCAAGGGCCTGGAGGAAGGCCTGAACCTGGACTCCGCCAAAGCGGAGACCAAACTCATCAAAGGCATCATTGACGCCTTCAGTGAGATCGTGGAAGCCATCGATGTCAACACCACTGACATTCAGGAAATGACCGAGCGTGTCGATGAGATCGACATGGATCTGGGGGACCTGGAAGCCATCCTGTTCGAGGGCTTCGAAGTGGAAGAACTCACCGAAGAAGACCTGGCAGACTTCGAAGATGACGACGAGGCCTTCGCCGTCGTTTACTCCTCCGATGACGAGCCTGTCGACGAAGTCGAAGAAGTTGTCGACGAGGCCCCTGAAGAAGAGGTCGACGAGGCCCCCATTGACGAGGCCCCTATTGAAGAGCAGGAAGTCGTAGAGGAAGTCCTCGCGGAAGCAGCAGAAGTTGAAGAAGTCGAGGAAGAACTCGATGATGAGGCCATCTTTGCCGCGGTCGACGAAGTCGTCGCAGAAGCAGAGGCGGCTGAGGCTGTGGAAGAAGAGCCCGCCGAGTCCATTTTTGAAGAGGCAGCGGAAGTCGCCGCTCCTGCCGCTGCAGCAGCTGCTGCCACCGGCATTGCCTGGCCGGACGACGAGGCCCCCATTGAAGAGGCCCGTGCAGAGCACGAGGCCGACGAGGCCCCTGCCGAGGAAGTCGTAGAAGAGGCTCCTGCAGAGACGGAAGTCATCGAGCGGGAGGCGGAGCCGGAAGAGGACACCTACGAAGTGGAGTGCCCGAGCTGCGGCCACGTCATCTATGTGGACGAGAGCGTTCTGGCCCAGGGCGGCATCGAATGCCCGAAGTGCCACGAGAACCTTCAGTTCGAGATCGAGTACGAAGACTAAACGCACTTCACCTACAATCAAATCAACATTACGGGGGCACCGGCAGAACAGCCGGTGCCTCTTTCCCTGAAACGAGGCACCATTCATGGAGACAAAAGAAACCACGATCCGAAAAGTCTATGTCTTTCGGGGCCGCATTCTGACGGTCCGGAACGATGACGCCCTCATGCCAAATGGCGACGTCCGCAGCAGAGAAGTTGTCGAACACCCGGGCGGCGTCTGCGTGCTGCCGGTCCAAAACGACGGGACCATCCTTCTGGTCGAGCAGTTCCGTTACCCCTACATGGAAGACGTATTGGAAGCTCCCGCGGGAAAACTGGAGCGGGGCGAAGACCCCCTTTCGGCCGGAAAGCGGGAACTGCGGGAGGAGACCGGCATGGTCGCCACCGAATACTTTGACCTGGGGGTCGACTACCCGAGCCCCGGCTACACCGACGAGGTCATCCACCTTTATGCCGCCCGGGGGCTCACTGAAGTGGGCCAGGACCTGGATGACGATGAGTTTTTGAACGTCAAACGGCTCAGTTTCAGCGCAGCCCTGGAAATGATCTACAATAACGAGATCAAGGACTCCAAGACGGCCATGGCCATTTTGAAGTACAAAGACCTTTTGAACCTTGGAAAACTGGACGGGAAAAAGCTATGAGATTCGTACTTGCCTCCGGGTCGCCCCGCCGCCGGGAGATCTTAGAAGAACTGGGGTACCGGTTCACCATTCAGACCGGGGACTTCGATGAGTCGACGGTCTCTCTGACAGTCCCCGAAGAAGGGGTGCAGGAGCTGGCCCTCGGGAAGGCACGGGCCGCTGCGGAAAGTGTGACGGTGACAGAGCCGACCCTCTTTCTCGGGGCAGATACTGTCGTGGCCTTAGACGACGTAGTGATGGGAAAACCGGGCAATGAAGAAGAGGCGGAAGAAATGCTGAAGACCCTCTCCGGGCGGACCCATACCGTCTATACCGGGGTCGCTCTCCTCGAGAAGGACCCGGGTGGGTCCATCGCCTCAGAAAAGACCTTTGCAGAGGCTACAGAGGTCCGCTTTTTCTCCCTGAGCGAAGAAGAAGTCGACTGGTATGTCTCCACCGGGGAACCCATGGACAAAGCGGGGGCTTACGGGATCCAGGGCCTCGGCCGGGTCCTGGTGGAAGGCGTTGACGGAGACTACCTGACCGTGGTGGGACTGCCGGCCGCCAGGGTGTACCGGGCGCTTCGGGAAAGGGGCATTGTGCCCGAACAGGAAGCCCACCACAACATGTAGACAGGCGTTTTTCCGGCCCCTGCGGATTGCCTTAAAAGTGTCGAAAAACTGAAGGAAACCTTTAGCGTTTTTTACAATGGAATCCGCGGAGCCCCTGTTATATAATACTAAGGTATAACGGAGTAGTCTCGAAAGGAGAGCACACAAACATGCTATTCACTCAAGATATCGGCATCGATCTCGGTACCGCGAACACACTCGTCTTCGTCAAAGGCAAGGGCATCGTCATCCGCGAGCCTTCTGTTGTCGCCGTCGACGTGCGGTCCACCCCCAACAAAGTCGTTGCCGTTGGCGCAGAAGCCAAAGAAATGATCGGTCGTACCCCCGGGTCCATCACCGCGGTCCGGCCTTTGAAGGACGGCGTCATCGCCGACTTCGATATTACGGCGGACATGCTCAAAGAGTTCATCCGCAGAGCCATGCTGAACTCCAAGTTCAACAAAGCCCGGGTCATGATCTGCATTCCCTCGGGAGTCACCGAAGTGGAGCGCCGGGCCGTCCATGACGCCGCCCGCAGCGCCGGTGCCCGTCAGGTCTCCCTCATCGAAGAGCCCATGGCAGCTGCCATCGGGGCCGGTCTTCCCGTCGCGGAGGCCACCGGTTCCATGGTCGTCGACATCGGCGGCGGTACCGCAGAAGTGGCCGTCATCTCCCTCGGCGACATCGTCACCTCCTGCTCCGCCAGAGTGGCCGGTGACTCCTTTGACGATGCCATCATCGCCTACATCAAAAAGAAATATAACCTCCTCATCGGGGAACGCACCGCTGAAGAGATCAAAATCAAGATCGGTTCCGCCTACCCCTATGAGGGCGAAGGCGCCATCGACGTCAAGGGCCGAAACCTAGTGGACGGCCTGCCGAAGAACATTGAAGTGACGTCGGAGGAGGTGCGGGAAGCCCTTGCGGATTCCGTCAACCAGATCCTCGACGCCATCCGCACCACCCTCGAGAAGACCCCGCCGGAACTGGCCGCTGACATCATCGACCAGGGCATCATGCTCACCGGTGGCGGCGACCTTCTGAGAGGGCTGGACCGCCTGGTCGCCACTGAGACCAAAATGCCGGTCCACGTGGCGGAGAACCCGCTGGACTGTGTCGTCGACGGCACCGGTGTGTGCCTCGAGAACGACATGCTGAGTCTCACCAGCACCAAAAACTACGACGAATAATTCGTCCATCGCCAACGAAGAAACCAAACGAAAAGGGACCTCCCGAAAGGAGTCCCTTTTTCGGACTATTTATGCACCGAAAGGTTGAATGCACGTGAAAGGGTTTGTCAAGACTCTGTGGTTCCGGATCCTGGCCGTCATTCTGGGTCTGCTGATCATCTTCCTCATCCTCGCCGCTGTACTGGGCAGCAAGAGCTCTCCGCTGTCCGCCACTGTCGGCACGGTGACCCAGCCCCTCTCCCGAGTGACCTCGGTCCTCGGCAACGGCTTTTCCGCGATCGGCCATTTCTTCACCCGGTCCTCCACCTATGAAAAGCAGATCAAGGACCTGGAGGGGAAAGTCATTTCCGCTCAGAAGGACTTGGCCGACTACGAGGAGACCAAACAAAAACTGCAAAGCTATGAGGACTTCCTCGGCATCAAGGAGGAGCACCCCGACTACCAGGTCATTTCGGCCACGGTCATCGGCAAAGACTCCGCCAACAACTTCACGACCTTCGTGTTCAACAAGGGGTCGGTTTCCGGGGTCAAGGTCAACGACCCGGTCATTTACGGCGACGGCCAGCTGGTGGGCGTCGTCACCAAAGTGGCTCCTACTTACTGTGTGGTCTCCACCATCCTCGACCCGAAGGTCTCCATTTCCGCTTATGAACTGCGGACCCGGGAAAGCGGCTATGTCACCAACGATGCAGACATCGTGAAGAAGGGCTTCTGCCGTCTTTCCGGTCTCGATAAAAACACGAAAGTCGCCAAGGGCGGCGTCGTCGCCACCGCCGGTGTCGGCGGCATATACCCGAGAGACCTCATCATCGGCACGGTCCGGGAGGTCAAGAGCGGGGACAAGGACATTTCTTCCTATGCGGTCATCGAGCCGAACATCGACGTGACCCAGCTGAATGAAGCCCTCATCATGATCGGCTTCGAAGGCCAGGGCATTGCCGTCACCTATGACGAAGACGCCGAAGGGGCCGACGCAGAGTCCCCGGAAGTCCAGCAGAACCCGAACCGCAGCACCACCGGCCCGTCGACTACCGAGTCCACCACCGGCAGTGAGGAGGAGACCACTTCCTCCACCACGGCCCGCCGCACCACGACGACCCGTCAGGTGACCACCTTCCGGACCACCTCCGGCAGCACGGAGGCGGACGAATGAGGGAGCGCATCACCTTTGACAGCCGCACCCGGCAGTCGGGGACCGGCCCCGTGAAACGGACCCGCCGGCCCCTGTCCAACGAGCAAAAGCACAAGGTGGCCACTACGGTAGTCTTCCTCGCACTGATCTTGCTCTGCCACCTGCTGCAGGACACGCCCCACCTGTTCCCGAGCTTCTTCGGGGCCCGGTGCTTCCTGCTGCTGCCCCTGGCGGTCTGCATCTCCATGTTCTTACACAACCTGCCGGCCACCATGCTGTGCCTCTTCGCCGGGGCCCTCTGGGACGTGTCGGCGGCCCACATTGACGGCTTCAACGCCATCTTTTTCCTGCTGAGCTCCACGGGAGTCTGTCTGCTCATGAACTACCTCATGCGGAACAACCTCCGGACCGCCAGCATTTTGGGGGCTCTGGTCATCCTTTTGTATGTCACCCTTCACTGGCTCTGTTTCGTCGTCCTGAGGGGCGTCGACGGAGGCGCGGCCACTTACCTGACCTACTACCTGCCTTCGGCCCTTTACAGCTACGTGTTCACCCCCATTTTCTACCTCATTTTGAGGCGATTTATGAGGAGCATTCGGGAACGCTATCCGAAGAGCTCCATGGCGAAAGGCTTCGCCGAACTGAGATAACTTTGCAGAAAGGAGGGAAGACCCATGGGTATTTCCAAAGGCCGTATCACGGTCTATAACGTTCTGGTGGTTCTAATGGCCCTGTTACTGGTGGGAGTCCTCGTCTGGTCGACCCTCATCTCCGGCGCCAACGCAGGGACTCTCGGCGCCTATACCACCAGCGTCGACGCCGCCCGGGGAGAGATCCTCGACCGCAACGGCGCACCCCTTGTGACCAATCGCCAGGGGAACTCCGTCACCTTCAACTATACGGGCTTCCCGAAAGACCAGGAGAAGCGCAACGAGATCATCGTCTCCCTCGTCCAGCTCTGTGAGGCCAACGGGGTCGAGTACATCGACAAGCTCCCCATCAAGGTCTCGAAGAAGACGGGGAAATACGTGTTCCGGGACAAGGATGAGAACGCTGCATACCTCAAGTGGCTGAAGTCCAAAGACGTGTTGAACCTGAACCAATATGCCACGGCAGAAAACTGCATGGACGCCCTCATCAAGAAGTTCGGGCTGGAGGCTTACTCGAAAGGGGACGCCCGGAGCCTTGCCTCGGTCCAGGTCGAAATGCTCCGCAACAGCTTCAACACTTCGTACCCATACACCTTCGCGGAAGACGTCCCCACCGACCTTGTGACCATCATCATGGAGAACAAGAACTTCTACCGGGGCGTCGAGAACACCGTCGAAGCCTACCGGGAATACACGGACGGGACTCTGGCTCCCCACATTTTAGGACGGGTTTCCGGCATTACGGCGGAGAAGTATGAAGAGACCCAGAAAGCCCTCGATGAAGCCCTCGACAAAGCGAAGGGCAAAGGGGAGATCGACGAACTCACCCGCAACGCTTACACCATTTCCGATGTGTACGGCAGCTCCGGCTTAGAGCTTTCCATGGAGGACTACCTCCGGGGCAAGCGGGGGGCGAAGACCGTCACCATCGACAATGAAGGCAACTCCACGGACACCTATACGGTGGACCCGGAGCAGGGCAATTCCATTGTCCTGACCCTCGACAAGGAACTGCAGAAAGTGGCCCAGGACGCCCTGAAAAAGCGCGTGGACACCCTGAACATTTCCGCTGCCCGGAAGTGTGCCGCTGCCGTCGTAGTCGAAGATATCCACACGGGAGAGATCCTCGCCTGTGCCACCTACCCCTCTTACGACAACAACGAGTGGAAGGAAAAGTATTCGGAATGGGCCGAGGACGAGACGGCACCCCTTTGGAACCGCGCCGTCATGAGTACCTATGAGCCCGGTTCCACCTTCAAGCCCTGTACGGCCATTGCGGCTCTGGAAGAGGGCACCATCACCGACGAGAGCGTCTGGCACTGCACCGGCGCCTACACCTACTATTCCGACCACACTTTCTACTGTGCCCACCACACCGCCCACGGCACCAACAACGTCACGGACGCCATCAATGTTTCCTGTAACTGTTTCTTCTACGAGACCGGTCGGAAACTGGGCATCGAGAAGATCGACGAATGGGCTACCAAATTCGGCCTCGGTCAGAAGACCGGAGTCGAGATCCCGGAGGCCACCGGCCACGTGTCGAGCCCCGAAGAGCGGAAAGCGGCCGGGGGCACCTGGTACGCCGGTGACGTCATCACCACCGCCATCGGTGAGTCGGACAACCAGTTCACCCTCCTGCAGCTGGCGAACTATGTGTCCACCATCGCCAACGGCGGCACCCGCTATACCCCTCATTTCATCCGTGCCATCAAGTCTGCGGACTACAAGACCACCCTGCTCCAAAAGCAGCCGGAGGTCGCCCAGACCCTCGATATTTCGAACCACACCCTGCAGCTGGTCCGGGAGGGCATGCTGAAAGTCGGCACCATCGGTTTCTGTAAAGCCGCTTTTGCCGACCTGCCTGTCACCGCAGCAGCCAAGACCGGTACCTCCGACGTCGTCAAACTCATCGACGGCAAGAAGGTGGAGGGGAACAACGGTTTCCTCATCTCTTACGCCCCCTATGAGGACCCGGAGATCGCCGTGGCCGTCGTCGTCGAGACCGCCGACTCCGGTTCCCTGACCGCTGTCGTCGCCGCCGATATTTACGACTACTATTTCTCCCCGAAAGAGGACACTTCTGACGTCCAGCCCTACGGAGAATTATTAGTATAAAGCTTTACTAAACCAAGAAGAGAATATTGCACACTGAAAAGCGCCGAAAATGAATCATTTTTGGCGCTTTTTTACAATCGGTTGTTGAGACAACTGGCTTTTTATGGTAAAATACTTCCGTTAGTGACCCTAAGTGAAAGGAGCGCACCGAGTGAATATCGCGATCATTGCACACGACGTCAAAAAAGAACTCATGACCCAGTTTTGCATCGCTTATGCAGGCATTCTGAGCCAGCACAATTTGTGTGCAACCGGCACGACCGGTAAGTTCGTCTCCGAAGCCACCGGACTCAAGATCCAAAGCTTCTTAAGCGGAGACCAGGGCGGAGAGCAGCAAATCGCCTCCCGGGTGGCCTGCAACGAGATCGATCTTCTCCTCATGTTCGGCGATCCGCTGAACCCGAAACCCATGGAACCCATTGAAGCGGACCTTCTGCGCCTTTGCAATGTCCACAACGTTCCCGTGGCCACCAACATCGCTACGGCGGAAGCCCTCATCCATTCTCTGGCCCGGGGTGACCTCGACTGGCGGGACATCGTCAACCCGAAGAGCGAAGACCGTTCCGGCGCGCCCATTGAAGACGGGGCAGACAGCGAATAAAATTTCAATATTTTACTCTTTACTTTTTTCCAAAAAAGGCTATACTGGTGCCATCTTTCTCTCACGAGGGAAAGGTGGCTTTTTAGTGCGAAACGAGGTCATATTATGAGAAAAACGAAAATCATCGGGACCCTGGGTCCCGCCTGCGATAATGACGACACGCTCCGACACCTCATCGGAAGCGGGCTCGACGTCTGCCGGCTCAATTTTTCCCACGGCTCTTATGAGGAGCACGGGGAGCGCATTGAACGGGTCCGGAGGATCCGGGAAGAACTGAACGCCCCCATTCCCATCATGCTGGACACGAAGGGGCCGGAATACCGTATCGGGGACTTTGCCGAAGGCAGTGTCGTTTTGGAAGACGGCCAGACTTTCACCTTCACGACCGAAGACCTGGTGGGCGATGAGACCCGGGTCTCTGTCAGCTATAAAAATCTGATCCGGGAACTGTCCCTCGGGGATAAGATCCTCGTCAACAACGGGCTGGTGGTCTGCCGGGTGGACGAACTGACGGACACGGAGGCCGTCTGTACGGTCGAGATCGGCGGCGTCCTCTCCAACAAAAAGTCCATGAACTTCCCGAACCACGTCATGACCAACGACTTTT
>JAFUZN010000182.1 GCA_017476565.1 Clostridia bacterium | reverse complement strand
GGTCCACTGCCACCCGGACTACACCGGGCATCGGCAGATCGCGAACCAAATCATCAAATCGATGAAGAAGCATGACCCAGAATTCTTTTAAAGACTAAAAAAATGCCCTGAGCCTTGCGGCTCAGGGCATTTTTTCAGTTTATTCGAATTCAATAGTTCCCGGGGGTTTTCCGGTAAGGTCGTAGACGACACGGTTGACGTGTTCCACTTCGTTGACGATGCGGGAAGTGACCTTTTCGAGGAGGTCCCAGGGGAGTTTTGCAGACTCTGCCGTCATGAAGTCGTCGGTGGTGACGGCTCTCAGAGCAATGGCGTAGTCGTAAGTACGGTGGTCTCCCATGACGCCGACGGAACGCATGTTGGTCAGGGCTGCAAAGTACTGGTTGATCTCCTTGTCCACACCGGCCTTCGCCGCTTCCTCCCGGTAGATGGCGTCTGCATCCTGGACCATTTTGACTTTCTCTTCGGTGACTTCGCCGATGATCCGGATGCCGAGGCCCGGGCCGGGGAAGGGCTGACGGAAGACGAGGTAGTCGGGCAACCCCAGCTTCAGGCCGACCTGACGGACTTCGTCCTTAAAGAGGAGCCGCAGGGGCTCGATGATCTCTTTGAAGTCCACATAGTCGGGAAGGCCGCCCACATTGTGGTGGGACTTGATGACGTCCGCTTTGCCGAGACCGGACTCGATGACGTCCGGGTAAATGGTGCCCTGGACCAGGAAGTCCACAGCGCCAATCTTTTTCGCCTCTTCTTCGAAAACCCGAATGAACTCTTCGCCGATGATTTTCCGCTTTTCTTCCGGTTCCGTGACGCCTTTCAGCTTGTCATAGTACCGCTGCTGGGCATTGACTCTTATGAAGTTGAGGTCGTAGGGTCCCTCCGGGCCGAAGACCGCTTCCACTTCGTCGCCCTCGTTTTTGCGAAGCAGGCCGTGGTCGACGAAGACACAGGTCAGCTGCTTGCCGACTGCTTTGGAGAGCAGAACTGCCGCTACTGAGGAGTCGACACCACCCGACAGTGCGAGGAGGACTTTGCCGTCTCCCACTTTTTCCCGGATGGATTCGACCTGGGTCTCGATGAAGGAGTCCATGACCCAGTCGCCTTTACAGCCGCATACATCGCGGACGAAGGAACGAATGACCTTAGTACCTTCTTTCGAGTGCATGACTTCCGGGTGAAACTGGACCGCATAGAGCTTCCGCTCCGGGTCTTCCATGGCCGCCACGGGGCAGTCTTTCGTGTGGGCCGTAATGCGGAACCCTTCGGGAGCTTCCGCAATGTAGTCCGTGTGGCTCATCCACATGATGGTCCGGCCGGGCTTATCACAGCCGGTGACGTCCTTGCCGTACTCGGGCAGGGCCACATACTGAAGGACCCCTTCGTGGTCGTCGACGAGGACTTCCGTCTTGCCGTACTCGGAGACCGGTGCCGTCTTGACCGGTGCTCCCAGCAGGTGGGCCATGAGCTGAGCGCCGTAGCAGATGCCGAGGACCGGAATGCCGAGTTCCAAAATCTCTTTCTGGTAAGTGGGGGAAGTGGGGTCATAAACAGAGTTCGGGCCACCGGTGAAGATGATGCCCTTGTAGCCCTTCGCTTTGATCTCCTCAATGGGAGTCGTGTAGTTCAGGACCTCTGCATAGACGTTCTGCTCCCGGACCCGGCGGGCGATGAGCTGGTTATACTGGCCGCCGAAGTCGAGGACGAGAATGGTTTCATTCATTGGGTGGATCGCCCCTTTAATGGTCTCAAAAAAGTTTATGGGAAATTTTACCATGCCACCGTGGAACTGCGCAATAATTATCTGTATAATAGGAAAGAAAAGTTCCCAAACGAATCTAAACTTATGGAGGTATTTATTATGCCGGAAATCAGAAGACCGGACGACATGGTCCGGATCACCACGCCCGAACTGGCGAACGCGTTCATCGATGAACAGGTGAAGCTCATTCAGGAGCAGGTCGGGGACAAAAAGGTCCTCCTGGCCCTCTCCGGCGGCGTCGATTCTTCTGTCGTTGCCGCACTCCTCATCAAAGCTATTGGCGATCAGCTCGTCAGCGTCCACGTCAACCACGGTCTCCTGCGCAAGGGTGAGCCCGAGCAGGTCATCGAAGTTTTCCGCAACCAGATGAAGGCAAACCTCATCTATGTGGATGCTACCGACCGGTTCCTCGACCTTCTGGCAGGTGTCACTGACCCCGAGCAGAAGAGACACATCATCGGCGAAGAGTTCATCAACGTCTTCGCGGAGGAAGCCCGGAAACTGGACGGGATCGAGTTCCTGGCCCAGGGTACCATCTGGCCCGACATCCTCGAGTCCGAAGCCGGCATCAAAGCTCACCACAACGCCGGCGGTCTCCCCGAAGACCTGCAGTTCGAACTGGTGGAGCCCGTCCGCATCCTCTTCAAGGATGAAGTCCGCGTCGTCGGCGAACAGCTGGGTCTGCCTGCCGGCATGGTCTACCGCCAGCCCTTCCCCGGCCCCGGCCTGGGCGTCCGCTGCCCCGGTGCCATCACCCGGGACCGTCTCGAAGCCGTCCGCGAGTCCGACGCTATTCTGAGAGAAGAGTTTGCAAAGAACGGCCTCGAAGGCAAAGTCTGGCAGTACTTCACCGTGGTCCCGGACTTCAAGTCCACCGGTATCACCGACGGCAAGCGCACCTTTGAATGGCCCTGCATTATCCGCGCCATCAACACCACCGACGTCGTGGAAGTCACCGTCGAGCACCTTCCGCCGGAACTCATCGACCACCTGGCCCAGCGGATCACCACCGAAGTCGAAGGGATCAACCGTGTCCTTTACGATTTCACTCCGAAGCCCCCGGCAACTGTCGAGTACGAATAATTGCATAACCATGAAAGCCCTCGGCAGTGCTGCCGAGGGCTTTTCGCTTATAGTTACATATTTAAATGATTCCGAGCGGGATCAAAAAGCAGTTGCTATCCATAAATCGCACAACAAAGAAAAGGGGACTTTAGCTATTCTGCCGGGGGTGCCGTTTTCAATAGAGCTTAAAGATTCCCGGTGGAAGACAGGGTAATTTTCCTGTAAGCGTTTGACTTTTTGTCGTTGGGATGGGGTTCCAGTCCAATAATGGTAATACTGCCCTGTCCCGGTCCGTAAACCCAGAAAATACGCCCGGCGGCAGGGGTATT
>JAFUZN010000181.1 GCA_017476565.1 Clostridia bacterium | reverse complement strand
TTCTTCGAAATCCGGTACATCGTGCAGAAGTTTTTTCGTGTATTCGTGCTGCGGAGCCGAAAGGACTGTCTTCCCCTGCTCCACGCAGTCGCCCTTCAAAAGGATGCTGACATGGTCGGCCATGTAGGCAGCGAGTCCCAGGTTATGGGTGACCAGCAGAATGCCCATACCGGTCTCATCACGGAGGCGCAGCAGTTCGTCTGCCACCTGTTTTTGGGTGGTGACATCCAGAGCAGAGGTCACCTCATCGCAGAGGAGCAGCCGGGGCTTCAGGAGCATCAGAAGAGCAATGGCCACCCGCTGGCACATGCCGCCGCTGACCTCATAGGGACAGCTCGAGAGGACCCGCCCGTCCGTAGGCAGACTCAGAGTCTTGAAGACATGGAAGACTTCATGTTTATCGAGCTTCTTCCCGTGGCTCTCCAGAGTCTCCTCGAACTGACTGCGGAAAGTCCGCAGGGGGTTGAAGGAAGCCGCCGGGTTCTGAGCAATGAGTCCGATCTCCTCCCCCAGTAAATCGCGGCGTTCCTTGTCGGAGAGGGCCAGAACATCCTGTCCCGCAAACTTTATGGAGCCTCCGGTGACTTCAGCCGAGTAAGAGGTCAGCCCCAAAAGGGCCTTCAGAATGGTGGATTTTCCGGAACCGGATTCCCCGGCAATGACATGGATCTCCCCGGGCTTCAAGTCGAGGGAATACCCGTGAAGGGCCTCCACTTCTCCGTAAGAGACCCGCAGGTCTTTCATCTGAAGCAGCAGTTCCGACGGCGATGTACGGGCGACGGCCCGGACAGCCTTGATTTTTCGTGTCTCAGCCATTATTTCGCCTCACTTACATCGGAATAGTCTCGGACCGCATCGCCCAGGTAGTTGAAGACCATGACGGTCACGATGATGGCAACGGCCGGGAACAGTACTGACCAGGGCGCCAGCTGCAGATAGGCCCGGGACTCATTGATCATGGAGCCCCATTCCGCTTTGGGCGGTACGACGCCGAGGCCTAAGAAACTGAGTCCGGCGATGCCGATCATATTGGTCCCGATCTGAGTGGCCGCATTGACGGTCAGGGGGCCGATCATATTGGGCAGAATGTGCCGGGCCATGATCTGCAACCCGGAGCTGCCGTTCATCTTGGCCGCCAGCACAAAGGGCTCATTTTTCAGAGCCATTGTATGGGTACGAGCCAGGCGGGCATACTGGGTCCAGCCGGTGATGCCGAGGGCGATCATGGCGTTCAGAAGACTTCCCCCAAGGACACCGGCCACGGCAATGGCCAGGACCATCTGTGGGAAAGCGAGGAAAATATCCGCAATGCGCATGATGACAGTGTCGAGGACTCCTCCGTAATAGCCGCTGAGGATGCCGAAAAGGGAGCCCACCAGGAAGGTGGCCAGCACCAGAGCAACGGCGGCAAAGATCGAGGTCCGCGCCCCGATCATGATGCGAGAGAGGACGCAGCGGCCGTAACGGTCTGCTCCCAGTGGGAACTCCTTACAGGGGGCCGCATTCATATAAGCCGCATTGGGCAGGTTCGGGTCATTGGGAGTCAGGAAAGGAGCGACCAGGGCAAAAATACAGAGAAGGGCCGCGATTCCGAGCATGAGAAACATCCGGTTTCGCAGCTGTTCCCGGGTCAGCTGTTTGCTCTTTTTCCGAAATGGATTCATAAGACAGCCTCCCCTATTCCAGTTCGACCCGGGGGTCGAGCCAATGATGAGCAAGATCGGTCAAAAGGTTCACGAGGACATAGACGAGGGCCATGATTAGGACAAAGCCCTGGATGACGGGGTAGTCCCTTGCTGTGATGGAATCCATGGCAAGTTTGCCGACTCCCGGCCAGTTGAAAATGGTCTCGACCACCACCGACCCGCCCATGAGAGTTCCCACGGAAATGCCGATAATGGTCAAAATAGAGGCCATGGAATTCCGCAGGACATTACGGAACAGGACCCGGTGGGACTGGACCCCACGGGCGGCGAGGCCTGTGACATAGTCTTTCCCCAGTTCTTCCAGCACCTCTGCCCGGATCTGCCGGACAAAACGGGAGGCCATAGGCAGTGCCAGCGCCAGAGTCGGCAGGAACAGCCCCTGAAAGTTTCCGGTAGCAATGACCGGAAACAGGTTCAGCTGAATGCAGAAGAAATACATGAGGAGAATGGACAACAGGAAGTTCGGCAGAGAGTTTCCAATGAAGGATAACAGTCGGAACAGGTGGTCCCAGAAACTGCCCCGGTAAACGGCAGACAAAATGCCCGTCGGAATGGAGACCAGCAGAGCCAGAAGCAGACTGGTCACCGTCAGCTGCAGCGTCTTTTGGAAGGCAGGACCCAGTTTCCCGGAAACCGGCATACTGTCCTTATAGGACTCGCCAAGGTCCCCGGTCAGGGCTTTCCCCAGCCAGGAGCCGTACTGCACGAGAAAGGGTCTGTTCAGGCCCATCTCTTCTCGCATATTGTCGATCTGTTCCTGTGTGACCGCCACACCGTTATTGGATGTCAGCCTCTTTTGGGCCGGGTCCCCGGGGGCGATGTACAGCAGTAAAAAGGTCAAAAAGCTGATCCCGATCAGGATCGGGATCAGCGAAAGCAAGCGCTTTCCAATATATTTACTCATGCAATATCGGTGTTCGCGTAAAGCGCATAGAAGTCAAAGGGGTTGTTGTTGGCATAACCGGTGATCCCGGGTTTCAGGACCGTGATCTTATTGAAGAGGCCCACATAACCCATGACATCGTCATCGATGGAATACTGAACGATGCGATTCGTCAGTTCCGCACGTCTTGCGACGTCTGTTTCCTTCGCCAGTTCATTGATGAGGGCTTCACACTCGTCGTTGTGGAAGCCGGTGATGTCATAGTAAGCACCCTGACGGAGGGTGGAGTCGATGAAGTAGTAGGGGTCACCGGACTTGTCGGAGATCATGCAGTAAAGGGCCAGGTCAAAGTCTTTCGACTTGATGTAAGTGGCATCCGGGTCCTCTTCCACCGTCAGTCTCGAGTCGATGCCAATGGCTTTCAGTTGAGACTGGAACAGGATCGCAAGGGTATCGAGGGAACGGGCCGCATAGTAGCAGATATTGATCTGCAGGGGTTTCCCATCCTTCTCGTAGATCCCGTTTGCCCCCATCGTATAACCGTCCTGCTCGATGAGCGCTTTGGCGGCAGCGGCGTCGATTTTCTGAACACCGTTGACCTTCCCGTAAGCGGCGTTGGAGTTGAAGGGTCCATCTGTGGCCGAGACCGTACCTTTGAGGTAGTCGACAATTGCCTGCTTGTCGATGGTGCCGTTGATGGCCTTGCGCACATTGTCGGAAAGGGTCGCTTTGTTCAGGAAATAGAACTGAAGACGGGTTCCGGAAATGTCGGTGAGCGCATACTTGTCGGGCTCTTTCTTGAAGATTTCATAGGCGTCTGCAGTGACGGAGTCATAGCCGACGATCTCGCCGGACTGCATGGCAAGAAGTTTCGGCTCATCTTCCTGCATGTAGAAG
Source organism: Clostridia bacterium (assembly GCA_017476565.1). Classification (GTDB taxonomy): domain Bacteria; phylum Bacillota; class Clostridia; order Oscillospirales; family Acutalibacteraceae; genus RUG420. The sequence goes on along the minus strand of JAFUZN010000181.1, from coordinate 1,094 downwards.
AACTTGGCGCCGTCCAGTTTGACTTCCCCATTCCAGTAATTCTCATTCTTCTTAAGGGTCACATCGCCTTCGGGGACGAACTGGTCGATGACGAAGGGACCGGTACCGATGATCTCGGTGTCGGGGTTCGGCATGTTGTCAAGGTCCATCATGGCAAACTCGGGGCTGGCCAGATCGTTGGGAAGGATCGGATAAACTTCCGGGCAGAAGACCGTAAAGGTCTTGTCGTCGACATAGGTGTAAGTGTACTCCCCGAAATACGCGAACCGCTCATTGACGGCGGCCAGGCGTTGGATGTTCTTGATGGCGATTTCCGAAGTCAGAGGGTTGCCGTTAGAAAACTTCACGCCGTCTTTCAGGGTGATCGTCCATTTATTGCCGTCCGCCTCTGCTTTTTCCGCAAGGCAGGGCTCAATGCTGAGGTCGTCACCGATCTTGAAGAGCGCCTCAGTCACCCCGTAAATGGAGGTGTACCAGCCATAGTACTCTTTGTGGGCGTCAAGACTCGGGTAGGCAAAGGACGTCCCGAGGTTCAAAAATTTGCTGTTCTGAGCGGCATCCTCTTCAGCGGTCTCGGTGCCGCCATTGCAGGCGGCCAGAGCCAGCATCATCACCAGAGACAGCAAAACTGCCAGGACGCGACGGAAAGCTTTCAGATTCATATTCTTTTCTCCCTTTTTCTTATCGTTCAAGCCGAAGCTTTATTTGACTGCTTTCAATAAAAACATGGGGGTGGAACGGCCGTTGACCTTCTCTTCTTCGTTCCAGACCCGCTTCCAGACGTCCCGGTCGACCGAAACCTTTGAGAAGCCTACCTCGTCCAGCATGAGAAGGTCGATCTCGGGACGGGTCAAACGGCTGAGAATGAGCTCCCGGGAAATGGCTTCACAGAGGTCACTCTCATCGTAAGAGTCATAGCTGTCGGTAAGGTTGGCCTCTTTGACGTTCGCCCGGTCTTCGAGGAAAGCTTCATACTTCTCCTCATTGAAGAGATAGTTATACCAGCCCGCGTCGAAATTGAGCAGTGTCCCGCCGGGTTTCAGGACCCGGTGCCAGGAAACATAGGCCTCGTCCGGGTGTTCCAGGACCCAGGT
>JAFUZN010000180.1 GCA_017476565.1 Clostridia bacterium | reverse complement strand
TTTCGCTTTGAGTTCGTTTAAGAACGAGTCTTCCTCGTCATAGGCAATGACTGCGTCCCTGGCGGGGGTATTGTACCCATCCCGGTAACCGTCGTCACCATCACGGGTGAATCGCTTCTCTTCGGGAGGCAGGTCCAGGCCGATGGTACCGCCGGGGTTCATGGTGTACCCGGGGTCGAAGTAGTCCTTCAGAAGTTTGAAGACGCCGTACTCGGTTTCCCCGATGTTCCCTTCCAGCCAGGGGGCGAACATCTTGCCGATGCCGTGGTGGTGGGACAGGGCCGCCCCGGAGCGGACGATGGCGTCCAGGATGCGTTCCAGGTACTCTTTGAACTTCTCCGACTGGTTGATGGGGGTCAGGAAAATGAAGTAGAGGTTCGCGCCCTGAGGGTAGCAGTGGGACATGTGGGTCGTGATGACCGTGCCCTCGATTTCGTGGCAGACCTTCCGCACTTCTCTGTGGACCTTCTCCATGTTGGACCAGTTGACGCAGCACTCGAGGGTGTCGACGCAAATGCCGAAGTCCATGATGGTATCCCGCAGGTAGGGGTCGTTGAACCGGCCCTTCTCCCAGCTCTTGCAGACGTAGCCGGTGAGGGGGATGGCCCCGTGTTTGAGGGCGATTTTCATAATATTGTAGTAGACGTTCCAGGAGTAGCCCTTCTCCCCTTCGGTGAAGCCCAGGAAGAGGCAGCGCTCCATGTCTTTGTACCCGAGTTTGTCGAGCATGGGCTGCAGGGGCGTGTCGTCCACATTGTAGAGGCGGAGCATCATGTTGGTCTCCTCCTCATCGGAGAGACGGAAGACGGAGGAGAAGCCACACTCCCGCTGCATCATTTCTCTGGCCGCCTCCATGGCGTCCTTCCAGTTCTTGAACATGTAGGAGAAACGGTGGCGGTTCTCCGGCATGTACCGGTAGAACCGAAGGGTGACTTCCGTCAGGACCCCGAAGGTGCCCTCCCCGCCCATCATGATTTCATTGAGGTTCGGGCCGGTGGCCTCTCTCGGGTAGTGAGAGGTCACGACTTCGCCCCGGGGCGTTGCATACTTCTGAGACACGACCAGGTCTTTGGCGCAGCCGTAGTACGTGGAGTTCTGACCGGAACCCCGGGTCACGACCCAGCCGCCGACAGAGGAGTACTCGAAGGACTGGGGGAAGTGGCCGCAGGTGTAGGCCCGTTTGGCGCCGAACTCGGCCACCGCATTGTTCAGGTGTTTTTCATAGTCGGGGCCGGAGAGACCGGTCTGGACGGTGATGGTCTGGTCCACTTCGTTGAAGTAGAGGACCTTATTGTACTTCTTTCGCATGTCCAGGGAGACGCCGCCCTTGACGGGCTCGACGCCCCGGGTGACAGAGGAACCGCCGCCGTAGACATAGAGGGGAATGCTGTGTTCTGCGCAGTACTCCACCGTCCCCACGATCTGCTCCGCCTCACTGGGGTAGAGGACCAGGTCCGGCAGGGAGTCGAACTTCCCTTCCCTCATGCGAAGAAGGTCGTAACAGGTCTGGCCGTACATAACGGACATGCGCTCGTAGTCCCCCTGGGACCAGTCGTCCCCGTAGACGCTCTTGAAAAACTCCAGGTGCTCCGCCGCCAGTTTTGGGGCGTGTTCCGGGCCCAGCTCGACTTTCTCGAAGCCGAGGTCCATAGCGTAGTCTTTAAAGTCCGCATCGGAGACGCCGAGGCGGTCTTTCATCATGTTGTAGAGGGACTCCTTCGGCAATTTGAAAAAGTCCGGGTCGCCCCAGCGGAAGATGGACCGGTAGGAGTCCGGGGCCGCCGCTTTCGTGATCCATTTCGGCTCGAAGCCGTCATAAGGTTTGTATGGCATAACTGTTCTCCTTTATGGTAGTTTCATTCGTTCAGAAGGTCGGAGGTGGCAATGACGTCGGCACCGGTGCCGAGGACATCGTGTATGAGGACTTCCCCGCGATGTACGGGTTTTGTGACGCGGACCCGGTTGACCTCTTCCATGACTTCGAAGATGCGTTCTTTCGGAATGTCGGTAGAGACCCGACAGGGCAGGACGGGGGCCTCCGGGAAGGCGGTGGCGACGGTCGAGCAGATGGTCCGTTTGGGAGCGGTCACCTCGTTGAGGGCGAACTGCTCTCCTCTGGGGCAGGAGTTCCCGGTGACGGTGAGGTTCCCCTCCTCGTCCCGGCCGACGGTGAGAAGACAGCCCCTGGGACAGGTGATACACACCATCTGGTTCGGGGCCATGTCTTTCGCGGGTTCCGCCAGGGGTACCGGCGCTCGGGATTTGTCATTTTGGGGAAGGGTCCCGGCGGCGTAAGCGGCCGCGCTCTTCCCCGCGGTTTCTCCGCTGTCGGAGACGTAGTCGACAAGGTCGAAGACCTGCAGGGAGTTCCCGCAGGAGAAGACGCCGGGGACTGAAGTCTGAAGGTCGGTATTGCAAAGGGGGCCTCGGGTCTTCGGGTCCAGTTTGACCCCGAGGGTCTCGGAGATTTCATTCTCCGGAATGAGGCCCACCGAAAGGATGAGGGCGTCGCAGTCGAGAGTTTCTTCCGTTCCCGGGATGGGCTTCATGTGCTCGTCGACTTTCGCCACCTCTACACCGGTGAGGCGGTCGTCGCCGAAGACTCTTGTCACCGTATGGGACAGGTGCAGGGGGATGTCGAAGTCCCGCAGACACTGCTGGATGTTTCGGGCAAGGCCGGAGGGGGTCGGTTTCACTTCGTAGACCCCGAGGACCTCGGCCCCTTCCAGGGTCAATCGCCGCGCCATGATGAGCCCAATGTCCCCGGAGCCCAGGATAACGCACTTTTTCGTGGGGCGTTCCCCTAAGAGGTTGATGAAGTTCTGGGCGGTCCCGGCCGTGAAGACCCCGGCGGGGCGGGTGCCGTGGATGGAGACCTGCTTTGCGGTCCGCTCCCGGCAGCCGGTGGCAAGGACTATGGACTTCGAGCGGATGAGGGTGACCCCTTCCCGGTTCACGACCGTGGTTTCGAACCCTTCCGGGGTCTTCTTCGCGTCCGTCACGAAGGTCTGGAGCATGGCGGGAATACCCTTTTCCCGGAACACGTCGATGAACCGCTCCGCGTACTCGGGGCCGGAGAGTTTTTCCTTGAACCGGACGAGGCCGAAGCCGTCATGGATGCACTGTTTCAGAATGCCCCCGAGGCGCGGTTCCCGCTCGATGAGGAGGACTTTCGCGCCGGCTTCGTGGGCCGCAATGGAGGCTGCCAGGCCGGCAGGGCCGCCACCGATGATGAGGACGTCTGTCAAGACCGTGTTCATGGCTGACCCTCCTTTGTTTTCCCGTACAGTTGGACGGACCGCTCACCGCATTTGCGGACCTGCGCCGGCTCCAGGCCTGCATGCTCCGCAATGATTTGAGTGACCAGCGGAGAGCAGAATCCGCCCTGGCAGCGTCCCATGCCGGGACGGACCCGCTTTTTGACGGCGTCGATGGTAGGCGGGCAGCAGGGGCTGTTCAAGGCGTCGAGGATCTCGCCCTTCGAGACCTCTTCGCAACGGCAAATGATGACGCCGTAGTCCGGGTTCTTTTGAATGTATGCTTCCCTCTCTTCCGGCGCCATTTTTTTGAGCTCCGGAATGCCTTTC
>JAFUZN010000179.1 GCA_017476565.1 Clostridia bacterium | reverse complement strand
GACGATCTCGAACCTGTCGCCACCGGTGATGGCTGCGACTTTTTCTGCCAGTGCAGTGGTGGAGCCGGACTCCGCACTGAACCAGGCGACTAATGCTTTGCTCATAATGTTTTCCTCTCTTTCTGATAGGCGATGCGTGGGCTGCCGTCTTTCACATAAATGCGACCGCAGCGGGTATAACCGGCGCTATCAAGAATATGCTGCATAGGCAGGTTCTTCTCGTGGGTGTCGACTCGGACGTTTGCGATTTGCGATTCGCAAAAAGCAAGTGTCGCGGCCATGACCCCGTGGGCCTCCCCATTGCCGGCCACCCGGTGCAGGGTCCCATAAGTGTCGTTGTTCAGCCAGGCACCATTCTCAATATACTCATAGGTCGGGTCTTCCCCGACAATGAAGGCAAAGGCCCCGACGACCTTTCCACTCTCTTCCAGAACATACCCGTTTCCCCGCTCAATGTCGCCCCGGACCATTGTTTCTGTTGGATGAGAAAACTCCCACTGGGGGTTCCCCATTTCCAGCATCCGGAGCCGGGCCGCATCATAAATGTCCAAAACTGAGGGCAGGTCGCTCAAAGTTGTTTTTCGTATGGTCATACTTCCAACCTTTCAAAGGGTAGTTCCCTTCCATTGTACCACGCTTCTCCTTTTCAACAACCTCCCGGGAAGCAATGGTTTCCTTACAAAGCTAAGAGACTGCAGCAACACTGCAGTCTCTTTTTCGCGTCATTCCAGACCCGAAGGTCAGGAGGTGTTTAGTCGAGGTCGTCGCCGTTGGTGGCAATAACTTTCTTGTACCAGTCGAAGGACTTTTTCTTCTTCCTGGAATAGTCGCCGGTGCCGTCATCGTACTTCTCCACATAGATGAAGCCGTAACGTTTCGCCATTTCCCCCGTGGACGCTGCCACCAGGTCGATGCAGCCCCAGGGCGTGTAACCCATCAGATCCACGCCATCTTCGACCGCCGCTTTCATCTCCGCGATGTGCTTCCGCAGATAATCGATGCGGTAGTCGTCGATGATGGACCCGCCCTCTTCCTTCTTGTCGAAGGCGCCGAGGCCGTTCTCCACGACCATCAACGGAATGCGGTAACGGTCATAGATCTCATTGAGGGTATAATGCAGGCCCTGCGGGTCGATCTGCCAACCCCAGTCGGAGGCTTCCAGGTACGGGTTCTTGAAACCAGAGATGATGTTGCCGTCGGCAGCACTGTTATCCGGGTCCGCACTCTCGCAGTTGCTCATATAGTAGCTGAAGGTGTAGAAGTCGACGGTCCCCTCTTTCAGCACTTCGAAATCTCCCGGTTCCGCCTTCAGTTCGAAGCCGTACTTGTCCCAGATGGCTTTCGCATAGGACGGGTACTCGCCCCGGACCTGAACGTCCGAACAGTACCAGTTCACTTCTCTCATCTTCGCCTGGTTCAACAGGATGTCCGCCGGGTTGCAGGTCAGCGGGTACGACGTCACGAAGCAGATCATGTTGCCCATCTGAAACTGCGGATAATTTTCATGTGCATACTTGACTGCTTTGGCGCTGGCCACGAACTGGTGGTGCAGCCCCTGGAGACGAACACAGGGTTCGTCGGGGACTTCCGTAATGGGTCCCGTGAAGCCCTGGACCGTGCCGAGAGACAGGACGGCGCCCAAAGGCATGGTACCGGAGTTGATTTCATTGAAGGTCAGCCAGTACTTGACCACATCTTTGTACCGTTCAAAGATGACCTTGCAGTACTTTACATAGAGGTCGATGAGTTCTCTGCCGTACCAGCCGTTGTACTTCTCGACCAGTGCATAGGGCAACTCGTAGTGCGAGATGGTGACCAGGGGTTCAATGTCATACTTCTTGCAGCAGGCAAAGAGTTTATCATAGAACTCAAGGCCCTTCTCATTGGGCTCCTCCTCTTCCCCGGTGGGGAAAATGCGTGTCCAGTTGATGGAGGTCCGGAAGGTCTTGAAGCCCATCTCCGCGAAGAGGGCAATGTCCTCTTCATAGTGGTGGTAGAAGTCGATGGCCTCATGGGACGGGTACAGAACGCCCGGTTCAAAATCCACCGTGATGCGCTTGGGCGATGTATGGGTGCCGTTCGTGCAGTGGTCCGGGACCGAGGCCCCTTTCCCGTCGACGTCCCAGGCACCTTCCAGCTGGTTGGCGGCAACGGCGCCACCCCAGAGGAAATCGTCACGTAAAACAGACATAAGGTTCTCCTTTTTGAAAGCTTATTCAATGTCGAGGATGCGGTCGCCGGTTTTCACCGGACCATAGGCCGCAGGTTTGATGTTCACATAGTCATCGGAGTTCGTGATGACCACCGGCGTGTAGGTCTTGCAGCCGGCGTCGCGGATAGCCTGAAGGTCGGCCACCAGAAGGAGGTCGCCCTTCTTGACTTCCTGGTCCTCCGTGACTTTGTACTCAAAGGGCTTGCCCTCGAGGGCGACGGTCTCAAGACCGACATGGATGAGGATCTCGACGTCGTTGTCGGCGACGAGGGAGATGGCGTGTTTCGAATCCATGAGCATGGAGACGACACCGTCACAGGGGGCATAGACGTTCCCGTCGGAAGGCAGGATGGCGACGCCTTCCCCGAGGATACCGCCGGCGAACACCTCGTCCGGAACATCGGCCAGCGGGAGCAGTTCACCGTTCAGCGGGGAGTCGATCTCCACAGCCGATTTCTCGTCGGCAGGCTTTGCCTTCACCGACTTGACATTCTTGATACCGGCTTCTTCTCCGGCAGCCGCATGAGCGTCAAAGTTTGCAGCAGCGGTAGCAGCAGCAACACCGGCTCCGGCGGTGGCCAGAACGGGTTCACCGTCCGCAGCAGCTTCACCAGCCTTCTCGTCCTTGTAGAGGAACAGAGTGAGCACACAGGAAAGCACGACACTGAGGACACCGCAG
>JAFUZN010000178.1 GCA_017476565.1 Clostridia bacterium | reverse complement strand
GCCCTTCTCGGTGGGCGCCCGCATCGAACACCCGAGGGAGTTCATCGACCGGGCCCAGTACGGCGCTGCGGCAGGGCACCCGAACCTGGGGGCCGCCAACTACAAAATGGCCTGTCACCCGCCCCACGGCAGAGGCATGTACACCTTCTGCATGTGCCCCGGCGGCACCGTCGTCAACGCCGCTTCTGAAGAAGGGGGCATCGTCGTCAACGGTATGAGCGAATACGCCCGGGACGGAGAGAACTCGAACTCCGCTCTCCTGGTGGGCATTGAACCGGAGCACTTCCCGAGCGAGCATCCCCTCGCGGGCTTTGACCTGCAGCGTGACATGGAACAGAAAGCCTTCGCCCTCGGCGGCGGAGACTACACCGCCCCGGCCCAGCTGGTGGGAGACTTCCTGAAAGACCGAAAGTCGACGAAAATGGGAGCGGTGAACCCCAGCTGTCCCACAGGAGTCACCCCTTCGGACATTCGGAAAGTCCTTCCGAAGAGTGTAACTGACATCATGGCGGACGCCCTCCTTCTCATGGATCAGAAGCTGAAAGGCTTTGCCATGGAAGAGGCGGTCCTCACCGCACCGGAGACCCGCAGTTCCTCCCCCGTTCGCATTTTACGGGACGACTTTTATGAGTGCAGCATCGGGAAAGACCCGCTGGGCGGCGTCTACCCCTGCGGAGAAGGGGCCGGTTATGCCGGCGGCATCGTCTCAGCCGGCGTCGACGGAATCAAAGTCGCTGAGGCCATCCTCACCGACGAACACGCAATTTAACAAGACAAAGGCCCGCCTTTCGGCGGGCCTTATTAGTTATCGAAACTATGTTACGCGTTGGCGTAGTCACCACGGATGACCTTCAGAAGGTGTTTGATCTCATCCCGGGTGTAAACCTTTTTGTTCGGGTAGACAAAGATCTCGACCATGATGGAATCGGCGATCTCATCGAGGTCCTCATCCCTAATCTCGGGGATATACGGGTCGATGCCGTACTTCGCATCGAAGTCCCGGATCCACTGGATGTACTGCTTGGCCTGTTCGCTCTCTGAGGCGTTCGGGTCGGCAATGCCGGTGGCAACCGCCAGTTTCGCCAGTCTCGGAGCGACCACTTCGCCGTAGTCCTCGAGGATGATGGGCATGACGGCACCGATGCAGCGGCCGTGGACCAGGTTGTACTTCGCACCGATCTTATGGCAGAAGGGATGGATGTAACCGGTGGTCTCCATGTTCAGGGACTGACCGCCACAGTAGGCAGCTGTGCAGAGGTTCTGGCGAGCCGTCAGGTCCTTGCCGTCTGCCATGACTGCTTCAATGTTGTCTTTGACCAGGCGAACACCTTTGATCGCCCATTCATCGCCTCTCGGGTTGCGGCCGTAAGAGATAAAGCCTTCCGTGCAGTGAGAGACTGCATCAATAGCGGTAACCGCAGTGACACGGGGCGGCAGGCCGGTGGCAAGGGAGGCATCCAGGAACACGGTGCGGGGTCTCATGGAGATGTCCGTGACCGTATACTTTCTGTCTTCCACGTGGTCCGAAATAACGGCTGCCACGGTAGATTCTGCTCCGGTACCGGCCGTGGTCGGAACGGCAACAATGTAGGGCACTTTCGAGTTTGCGCCGGAAAAGCTGATGGGGAAATAGCCCATCAGGCGGCCCATCTGTTTGATGGTCTGCTCGGGCTTCGCAACGCGGCAGGACACCGCTTTACAGGCGTCCATGGAGGAGCCGCCGCCAAAGCCGACGAGACAATCGCAAGCTTCCTTTTTGTACATATCGAAAGCCGCTTCTACATTTTCGATGGACGGGTTCGGTTCTACTCCATCGTAAATCGCATAGGGGAAATTCTCCGCGTCCATCCCCTTGAGCATGGTGTCGAGAATACCCAGTTCATGTAAGGTTTTATCGGTGATGATCAGGGCTTTCTTGCCCCCGGCGCGTTTCAGGGACTTGACGACATCGGCAGAGCTGCCGGGGCCCTCCACGACGTCCTGGGTCGGGATCAGGAACGGGAATGCAATGTCCATCAGGCCGCCGGCAAGAACGCCGACCCCTTTCTTGACATAGCGGCCGACTTCGCCAGAGTCGGCAATTTTGAGAATAGCATCTTCCAGTCTCATTTTGTGTTTCCTCCTTGTAAAATGTGGTGATAGTCGAAAGACGACTTTGCTATTATACAAGAATTTTTTTATCACGAAAAGGGGAATTGTTAAAAAAAATACAAGAGCCCCATAATAACAGGGCCCTTGCAGCATTTATGCAACGTTCTTATTTACCGGCGTAGTCACCACGGATGACACGAAGCAGTTCGAACACTTCTTCTTTGGTGAAAATGACCGGGGTCGGGTACGGGAAGTTCTCGACGACGATGGAAGAGTAGATCTCTTCAAAATCTTCCTCTTTGATTTCGGGGATATAAGGGTCGATGCCGTACTTTGCATCGAAGTCCCGAATCGCCTGGATATACTGGTTCGCAGCATCGATGTCGGAAGCGTTCGGGTCAGAAATGTTAGCAGCTCTGCCGAGTTTTGCCAGTCTTTTCCCTACCTTGTCGGGTTTCCGCTCCATGTAGGCGTCCAGAATGATGGGCATAACGGCACCAATACAACGCCCGTGGGGCAGGTTATACTTCGCACCGATCTTATGGCAGAAGGGGTGGACATAACCGGTGGCAGACATATTCAGGGACTGGCCGCCGAAATACGCTGCCTGGGAAAGGGCCGCTCTGGCTTCAAGGTTCGTGGGGTCATTGATCGCAGTGTCAATATTAGCAAAAATATCGCGGACGGCTCTTTCCTGATATTCTACTGCACGGAAATTGCTGGCACCGCCAATGTACCCTTCGGTGCAGTGGGAGACTGCATCGATGGCAGTGATAGCCGTCTGGAATTTCGGAAGGCCGGTGGCCAGTTCCGGGTCAAGAATGGCAGCCTGAGGCCGCATCATCGGGTCAGTGATGGTGTACTTTTTGTCGATGGAGTGGTCCGAAACGACCGCCGCCATGGTAGACTCCGCGCCGGTACCGGCTGTGGTCGGGATGGCAATGGTGTAAGGGATCCGTTTGAAGTGTGGCAGAGTGACCTGCATATAGCCAAGGAGTTTCCCCATGTCTTTGGTAGTCTTATTGGGGTTGACGACACGGCCGGCCAGCACCTTGGCAGCGTCCATGGAAGAACCTCCACCGAGGGCCACAATACAGTCACAGTTCTCTGCTTTGTACAGAGCATAGGCTTCCTCGATATTCTCGATAGACGGGTTCGGTTCGACCCCATGATAGATCGCATAGGACATGCCGGCAGCATCCAGTGCATCGGTCACCTTTTTGTGCAGGCCGATATTAAAGAGACCCTGGTCGGTGACAACAATGGGTTTGGTTCCACGGTTACGTTTCAAAATATCGGGAACTTTTCCCGCAGAGCCGGCTCCCTGGTAAAGATCCTGTGCCGGGATCATGACCGGAAGGGCAACAATAGTAGCGACCGAGACAGCAACTTTGGCGACCTTAGTCACTCCGGTAATGGCAGTCTTCTTAATGTCTGGCATTTCTATTCCTCCTTGAAATGATGTGTGATTCTTTAACGCCAACTTATGCAACGTTGTAGTTATTATACGCGTATAGGTTACTCCATGTCAACATAAATCGTTAAAGATATATCAAGGTCGTTCATTTCTTCAACGCGTCTGCAACAAACCGCCACTTCTTCTCCTCTTGGGTGCGACAATTTGTGGAAAATGATGAAAACGGGCCCATTTAAAGACGTTCGTTTTGTGCGAATATATTTGTTCGGATGTATTGACTTTCCGACCCTCAAACCCTATAATTTCCTTGGTTAGAGCAATGTGGTAATTCTCAATAATTCCAAACCTAAGGAGGACACCTTTCATGGCGAAACGCGAGAACTCGCCGACTCTTTACAGCTATGTCAAAGAGTACATCATGAAGCTCATCATCTCCGGGAAGTACCCGGCACACTCTCAGCTCCCCACCGAGTATGAGCTCATGGAGACCCTGGACGTCGGGCGTGCCACCGTACGTGCAGCATTGGCGCAATTAGAAAATGAAGGCACGATCTACAAGAGACAGGGCGTTGGCACCTTCGTCAGCGAACGGAGCAAACACTATGGCCTCGAGCCCTTCCTCTCTCTCAACTTCACCCTCAAACATGTAGGCATGAAGAACAACAACGAAGTCATTGAAAACGGCGACTACACCGTCACCGCAGAGGACTTCCTGGACCGCTGGGAGAACGGAAAGCAGGTCAAGCACCTGGTCCGCATCCGTAAATCCGACAACACGGTCCTTGGTTACGAAGACAACTACTACCTGCCGGAAATCTTCGATAAGCTGGATGCCTCCAATTTCGAAGGCTCCCTTGCCCACAACCTGTTGACCAATGTGGAAGACCCCATCTGCCGGTTCGATTCCAGCACCTTCGTTCGAACTCCCACCGAGTCCGAGCAGGAACTCTTCGGGATCGACCCGGTCGAAAAAGTCGTGGAACTTCAGCGCTGGATGTACTTTGAAGGCATTGAGGAAGCAGCCAACTTCGTAAGCTTCGTCATCCCGTCCCACATCCTGGAATTCCCTTTCCTTGGCTAAATCAACACACAAAAAATCGCCCCGGATTTTCCGGGGCGATTCTTATTCTCTTTAGAAGTAGTTCATCGGGTTGCGGGCCGCAACAGAACGGGAAGAACCGTCGTTGACACGGACTTCGAAATGCAGGTGGTTGCCGGTGGAGTAACCGGTACTGCCCATGTAGCCGATCTGCTGTCCCTGCTGCACATAGGAGCCGGCGGAGACAATGGCTCGCGACATGTGTCCATAGTAGGACAAAAGGCCGTTGCCGTGGTCGATGACCACATAGTTACCGTAGCCGCCGTTGCATCCGCAGTTATAATTCTTACCGTAATTGTGAGAACACGTATTGCTCGCGATGGTGACCCGGCCGGACGCCGCTGCGACGATGGGAGCATTCCCGCCGCCACCGGTGATGTCGACGCCGTAGTGGAAGGTGCCCCAGCGGGAACCGTAGCCGGAGGACACGTAGGTGCCCGACCCTGCCACCGGCCAAATGAAGGTGCCGGAATAAGCACCGTTACCGGTAGACGCTGTGACTGCAAGGTTCGCATTGACCTGGTTCATGTAGGCCTGCTGTTGGGCTCTCGCCTTGGCGATGTAATTATTCAGCTCCTGGCTGTTCTCATCGAGACCATTGATGTAGGTGTTGAGGGAGTTGACCTTCTGGTCGAGGTCCGACTTCGCGGTGACGACCTGGGCCTTAGCCTCCTGCTGCATGGTCTTGGAGTTCTCGATCTCGCTGCGACTGGCTTCCAGCTTCTTTTCATTGGCTTTGAGGCTGGCTTCCTCTTTTTCGTAGACAGAAATCTCATCCTGAAGGGTCTTGATGATGTCGTTGTCGTGTTTGCTGATCCGGGTCAGCAGCTCGAGCCGGTTGAGGAAGTCCCGGAAGCTGTCCGCCTCCAGTAAAACTTCCAGGTTCGAGATGTTCCCGGTGATGTACATGGCACGGAGGCGGTCGGCATACAGACTCTGGGTCGCGGCGATCTCTTCTTTCTGAACCGCCATGTCCTGCTGGGTCTGTGCGATCTTTTTCTGCGTGCTCGTAATATTTTTATTGAGGTTCGAGATCTGAGTGTTCAGCACGTCGATCTTCGAGTTGTAGGCGTTGATCTGGTTCTGGAGCAGGTCGACACTTTCCTGAATGGTATCGGCAGACTGCTTCGCTTCCTTTTTCTTCGCCTCATTCTCTTTGATCTTTTCCTGGCTGGCTTCGATCTTCTCATCGAGGTCGGCGATCTTCTGGCTGACCGCATTCTTGTCCACTGCAGAGGCCTTCAGGAAAGCCGGGGCAGGGATGGCCAGCAGAGCCACCATGGCCAGGGACAGCACAAAGCTCAAAAGCTTCTGAGTGTTAGTTTTCATCAGAAATCACACTTCCCTGTTCTTTGAGATAACGGGCCATAGAAACGATGGATCCGACGGCACCGGCAAGGACACCCACGAGGATGAATGCCAGAAGCATCCGGACCGCATAAGCGGAGAAGGGAATGGCACTGCCGCCCAGCAGAGTAAAGACGCTGCCGATGTTGCGGATCGCCAGGGTGTAGAGTCCGTAGACCAGGCCTTCGGAGACGAGGCCGGAGACGATACCGATGATGATGCCCTCAATGATGAAGGGCCAGCGGATGAACCAGTTGGTGGCACCGACGGCCTTCATGATGGAGATTTCCAGTCGGCGGTTATACATGGTGACGCGGACCGTGTTCGCGATAATGAAGAGGGACACCGCCAACAGCATGATGATGATGCCGACGCTGACGATTGTGACCGCCCTTGAGATCTGACGGACCTGTTCGGCAAGGTCAGAGTTCCCTCGGACACTGGCAACGTGGTCGATGGACTTGAGACTGTCGAGGACCGTATCGTAGTGGTCGAGGTTTTTGAGGTAGACCTCATAGGAGTCCGGCAGGGGGTTCTCATCGAGGCCGTCCATGAGTTTCGCGTCCTCCCCGAGGCTTTCCAGCTGAGACTGGTAAGCTTCTTCTTTGGAGACGAACTCCGCGGAGTCGATGTCCGCGATCATGCGGATATCCTGCCCGACGGTATTGATGTCCTCTTCGGAAATGTTGTCATCGAGGTACACCATGATGATGTTCTGTTCCTGAACATCTTTCAGGGCCATATTGATGTTGGCAAACAGCATGACTGCCACACCGATGAGGAGCAGGCAGGAAGTCAGGACCGCCACAGAGGCAAAGGACATGAGCCGGTTGGACCAGACGTTCCGGACCCCTTCTTTGGTGAGGTACCCGACGTTGAAATTGGAACGACGGCGGGACTTTGGCGCCTTTTCTGCTTTGGCTTTCTTTTCGGTCTTAGCCAAGGTCCTCACCCCCTTCCCTGTTTTCCAGGTCCAGTTCGATCTCTCTCATGGTCGCTTCTGCAAAGGAGGGGACCTCCGGCATATCGGGGATCTCGGGAGCGGGGTTCCGAAGGGAATCGTTGTTCTCGATGACCTCCGAGACGGGAGAGTTTTCGAAGGAGACGTTGTGAAGGGTGATGGTCTTCATTTCCGTCACGTTGGGAACGGGCTGGTACCCGGTCTTGCTGTCATAATGAAGGACACCGCCGTTGGCCATGTCGGAAACCACTTCGCCATTGTCGATGACGACGATGCGGTGGTCGAACTGCTTGACCAGGTCGTGCTCATGGGTGACCATGATGACGGTGGTGCCGTTTTCGTTGATCCGGTCCAAAAGTTCTACGATCTCGTAGGACATTTCGGGGTCCACGTTACCCGTGGGCTCATCGGCGATGATGGTGTTCGCGTTATTGACCAGGGCCCGGGCCAGGGCGACTCGCTGCTGTTCTCCGCCGGAGATCTCATTGGGAAGGTTGTCGGCCTTGTCCTGAAGGCCCACCAGGGTCAGGACGTAGGGCACGCGCTTTTTGATTTCCCGCTCACTGGCGCCAATGACGCGCATTGCGAAGGCAACGTTGTCGTAAACGCTCATTTTCGGGATGAGGCGGAAGTCCTGGAACACGATACCCAGGGTCCGGCGGTAGTACGGGATCTCCCTCTTGCTCATCTTGGTCAAGTCGTAATTGTTGATCATGATGCTGCCGCTGGTGGGGACCTCTTCCCGCATGATGGTTTTCAGGAAGGTACTCTTTCCGGCACCGGAAGCCCCGACGATGAAGACGAACTCGCCCCGGTCGATGCGGAGGTTGACGTCCTTCAATGCCACGGTCCCGTTGTCGTAGACCTTAGATACATCTCTGAATTCGATCACGTTGGCATACTCCTTAAAAGTATTACATTATATTGATAATATATTCTACCTCTATAACTTAAAGGCTAGCTTAAAAGAAAGCCCCTGCTCTGAAGGGTTCCCACAGAGCAGGTAGCATTATAACATTTCGACGCTTTGTTGTAACCCTTTTGTAACAAGTGTTCACAAAAGGTTTAGATTTTAGTCGGGTTGGAATCGAGGTATTTCTTGACCATAAGTGCAACTTTGAACACGATGGCGTCATCGAACTCCCGCAGGTCCAGCCCGGTGATCTTTTTGATCTTTTCAAGGCGATAGACGAGGGTGTTCCGGTGGACGAAGAGTTTCCGGGAGGTCTCCGAAACATTCAGGTTGTTTTCAAAGAACCGCTGAATGGTAAACAGGGTCTCCTGGTCGAGGCTGTCGATGGAGCCCCTCTTGAAAATCTCAGACAGGAACATTTCACAGAGAGTGGTGGGCAGCTGGTAGATGAGCCGGGCAATGCCCAGGTTGTCATAGCTTATGATGTCCTTCTCTGTGTCAAAGACCTTTCCGACTTCCAGAGCCACCTGGGCTTCTTTCAGGGAGCGGGACAGATCCTTGAGCCCTACCACGGTGGTACCGATGCCCACCTGAGCGCTGCTGTAGAACTCGGCGCTGAGAGCATCTGCAATGGAGTGGGCCAGGTTTTCCAGGTCCTTCGGGTCGACATCGGGGTTGACCTCTTTGACCAGGGCAATGTCCGTTTCCGAAATATTGATGACGAAGTCTTTGTTCCGGTCCGGGAACAGGTTTTGGATAACATCGAACACGGTGGCATCTTCCGAGCCGGTGATGCGAATGAGGAGCACCACGCGGGTGGCGTCCGAGTTGAACCGGAGCTCTCTCGCCTTAATATAGATGTCACCGGGCAGAATGTTGTCCAGAATGACGTTTTTCACGAAATTGCTGCGGTCATATTTCTCATCGTAGAACTGCTTGATACTGCCAAAGGAAACGGAAAGGATGCGGGCGTACTTCTCCGCCAGTTCATCTTCTCCGTCCACGAAAATGGCGTACTCATGACGCAGTCTTGAGTCAAAGGACAGGTAAGTGGTCCCGTCCAGAACAATGGGGTCATTGGAATTGAAAATATCGGATATCAGGGTTTTGTTCTGCTCCCCGATCCGCTCGAGTTCGCTACAGGAAATAACCGTCCCGGACTCGTCGATAACACCGACGGTACGGTCAATGGCGTCCCTCATCTGATGGATGACGCCTTGGAAAAGTCGATTGGACATAGGAAAAACCTCGAAAGTATATTTTTAGACTATTTGTACAATTTCTCAGGGCTTACCTTATCTATAATACACAATCGTTTTACAAATTACAACAATTTTGCTGTCGTTTTTATAAAAAATCATCAAAAAAATGAAATGCCGTTTGTGAAAAACCACAACGGCACCAAAAAACGTCTAATATGTCACTTTGCCAGTTTTCCGGCCTCTTTCAGTCGGGAGACTTCTTCTTCCGTCAATTCCCGACAGGCTCCGGGGCCAAGGTCCGGGTCCAGGAGTACATCGCCCATGGCGGTCCGGGTCAGAGCGACCACCCGGTTTCCGGCGGCTGCGAACATCCGCTTCACCTGGTGGTACTTCCCCTCCACCAGTTTGAGTTCCACGGTATGTTCTGAAAGGGCACGGACTTCTGCCGGAAGGCAGCGGTTCCCGTCTTTCAGTTCGATCCCCTCAGCCACAGCGGCAAGGAGTTCCTCTGTCACCGGGTCTGCCAGGGTGGCCACATAGGTCTTCTGCACGTGGTGCTTTGGAGACAAAATGTCATGGGCAAAGCCGCCGTCATCGGTCAGGAGCACAAAGCCGGTGGTGTCCGCATCCAGGCGCCCCGCCGGGAACAGTCCATCTCGAAAGAGTTCCGGTGGCACCAGGTCCAGGACCGTCGGCCGGCTTCGGTCTTCCGTTGCACTAATATAGCCCTCCGGCTTGTTCAGCATAAGGTAGAGGTGTTCTTTGAAGGCGAGTTCTGTTCCGGCCACCGACACGCGCTGTAAGGGGTCTACCCCGGCTCCCGGGTCGGTCACCACTACCCCGTCGACCCGTACAAGGCCGTCTTTGATGACGGCACGGGCCTCTTTCCGGGAAAGGTCTGTCTGAGAACCCAGGAATTTGTCGAGCCGCATGGTCTCACCTCCTCATTTTCTGCAAGAAAAAGGGACATTGCTGTGCAATGCCCCTTTCTGACTTCGTTTTTGTTTAGCCGCGCTTGTTCTTGGCCGCAGTAACAGCGTTCTGGCTGTTGCGGACGTTGCGCTGGTTGTTGCCCTCGAGGCTGGACTGGTTGATGTTCGCCTGGAGCTGATGGACTTCATTGAGGCTCTTAGCGACCCGGTACTCAGTCTCGTTGACAAGGTTTGTGATGTAGGAGCCGACGCTGGCCTTCAGGTCTACCGCCCACTTGTTGGCAGCTTCCATTTTGGTCTGTGCCGTGTAGTCGGCATCCTGGATGGTGCGCTCGGCATTGCGCTGAGCTTCCGCAGCGATGTCGGCTGCCTTCTGCTGAGCTTCGGCGACCATGGCATCTGCCTGAGACTTCGCTTCTGCCAGCATAGCGTCGACCTTAGCCTGAGTCTCAGCAACCAGGGTCGTGGTGGACTCTTCGGTCTCCGAAGTAAGTTTGGCGGCAGCGGTCTTCGCCTCGGTCAGGTATTTCTCGGCCTCCGCATTCAGGGTCTCTGCGGTGGACTTCGCTTCCTGGACGATGTTCTCACGGGCGATGAGGCCATCGGCCTGAGCTCTCGCCTCTTCGAGGATCTGCTGGGCACCGGCGTGGGCGTCCTTCAGTTCCTTCTCAGAGCTCTTGCTGGCTTTCTCGGTGAGTTCCTTGACCCGCATTTCAGCGGCAGTCAGGTACTCACGGCTTCTGCCTTTGGCATCTTCCACGATGCGGTCTGCTTCCTGATTGGCGCGGTTGATGATCTCGCGGCGCTCAGATGCAAGGATCTTTGCCTGTTTGATCTCTTCCGGAATATCCAGCCTCATGTCTTCGATGACGGTCTTGATGGCTTCCGCATCTACACTTGTCTTTCCGGAGAAAGCACTTCCTCTCCCACTTTCCAGGAGTTCTTCAATTTCGTCAAGATAATCTTCAATCTGTGCCATAGCTGGTTATTCCTTCCTTAATCTTTTTGTGATGTCGTCTCTCACAGCTTCCGGGACAAAGTCCTTGATGTCGCCGCCCAGCTGGCCGATCTGTTTGACCAGGCTGGAACTTAAGAACATGTGGTCCTGCGAGCAGGGCAGAAAAACTGTTTCGAGACTTTTGTTGATGTGTTTGTTTGCGATGGACTGCTGGAACTCGTTTTCAAAATCGGAAACGGCGCGCAGGCCTTTGACGATGATGTGGATGTCGTGTTCGGTGGCGTACTCTGCCAGGAGTCCGCTGTAGGTGTCCACGATCACGTTATCGAGATGGGAGACGCTTTTTTGGATGAGGTCGACCCGCTCTTCCTCCGAAAAGGTCATCGAGCCGATCTTCTGGTAGTTGGTCATGACGACCACATACACTTCATCAAACAGTTTGGATGCCCGTTCAATGACATCGAGATGTCCGTTGGTCACCGGGTCGAAACTACCGGGACAAAGGGCTTTTCTCATGAGTCGTCCTCCTTCTTCCGATACAACGTGAGTTGGATCTTGCCGTAGTTGTATTGTTTCGCCGCGAAGAAGTCACCGACCGTCTCCGGCAGGGACTCTTCCCGGGAGGTCTCACAGACGATGATGCCGTAGTCCGACATGTGTGGGACCAGGTCCGGAAGGACTGCATCGATGAGCCCTTTGCCGTAGGGCGGGTCCAGGAATGCAACGTCGAATGTCTCCCGAGTTTTCAGGAGGAATGTTCCGGCCTCTTCCCGTCGAACGGTGGCCTTACCGGCCAGCTTCGTGCGGGCGAGGTTGTTCTGAACGACACTGGCAGCCTTCGGGTTACGGTCCACAAAAGTGGCGTGCTCCGCACCCCTGCTCAAGGCTTCGATGCCCAGCTGCCCGGACCCCGCGAAGAGGTCGAGCACTCTGCGGCCTTCAATGTCCCACTGGACGATGTTGAAGAGAGACTCTTTCACTTTGTCCGTTGTCGGGCGGACATCCATCCCTTCCAGAGTGGTGAGTTGCATGCCCCGGGCCGTTCCGGTTATGACTCGCATGGAGCAATACCTCCTAATAATGCAGTTTATTGTCTCATATAGGTTCCCTATTTGTCAACTAATTATCTACTAGAGATATTTACTGATAATGGAGGACTTTTTTGATATTGACCGCATCGGTATTGGAAATGCCGGGGACCGCTGCCAGGTCGGCAATGTCGGCCCGTTTGATGGCATCCAAAGTCTTGAATTCCTTCCAGAGGATCTCGCTCTTTTTGGGGCCGATTCCCGGGATGTCGGTAAGGACACTCTTCTTCGCACCCTTGCTATGCTTCTGGTGGTGGTACCCAATGGCATACCGGTGAACTTCATCCTGGATCCCGGTGACGAGGGCGAATACTTTCCGAGTCCCGGAGATCGAGATCTCTCCGCCGTCCGAAGCAATGGCTCTCGTACGGTGCTTGGAATCCTTCACCATACCGAAAACAGGGATGTTCAGGTCGAATTTCTGAAGGACTTTCTGAGCGGAATGGACCTGGCCAAGGCCACCGTCCATGAGGATCAGGTCCGGCAGCCGGGCAAAGCCCGTCTCCTTCCCTTCGTCCCGCTCCTGAAAGTACCGGGCGAACCGGCGGGTCAGCACTTCTTCCATGCTGCCGTAGTCATCCCCACCCTGGGCCTCCTTGATTTTGAACTTTCGATAGGAGTCCTTGTAGGGCACCCCGTTTTTGAACACGACCATACCGCCGACGGCGTCGGCCCCTGCCGTGTGGGAAATGTCGTAGGACTCAATGAATTCCGGCGGGCTGGGAAGGCCGAGCATTTCCCCGAGTTCGATGACTGCGGTATCGGCCTTGGAACGTTTGTGGGTCTGGGCGAGCTTCTCGTAGGCATTGTTTTTCGACATCTGAGAGAGTTCCAGCTGCCGGCCTTTCTGGGGCACGAGGAGTCTCACTTTTTTGCCCGCCAGTTCCGTGAGCCATTGTTCGATCAGTTCCTCATCGGCGGCAACGCCGTCGAGGATGACTTTCCCCGGTACATCGCCGTGGACACTGTAATAACGCTTGAGCATTTCTGCCCGGGTGTTTTCCAGGGAGTCGTCCAGTTCTGTGAAATAGGTCTCACTGGAGGAGAGTCGTCCCTCGTTGATGCGCAGGACATTGAAACAGATGCGGTCGTCTTCCCGAGCCAGAGCGAACACGTCCTCCGTGTCCGAGCCGGAGAAGATGACTTTCTGCTTTTCCGTGATGCGTTTGATGGCATTCAGCCGGTCCCGCATTTCCGCGGCGCGTTCGAACTCCAGGTTCTCGGCATAGGCATTCATGCGGGCTTCCAGCGCCTCCACATACTCCTTCGTGCCGCCTCGTTTCACTTCCCCCTTCAGGAATTCGATGGCGTCATCCACAGCGGCGTTGTAGTCGGACAGGCTGATTTTCCCGCAGCAGGGAGCGCTGCACTGGCCAATGTAATACCGAAGACAGGGCCGCTGATTCACACCGGTGCCCGGGAAACTCCGGTTGCAGTCGGGAAGCTTGAAGATCTTGAGGGCGGCATCGACCGACTCACTGACAACGAAGCCGGAGAGGTATGGTCCAATGTACTTCGCGTCCTTCTCCTGCTTCTGTTTGACATACTTGATGCGCCGCCACTCTTCGTTGGTGATCTTCACATACCGGTAGCCCTTGTCATCCTTCAAAAGGATGTTGTACTTCGGCATGTTCTGTTTGATGAGGCTGCATTCGAGAATGAGGGCTTCGAACTCACTGCCACAGAGGATGTAGTCGAAGTCCCGAACGTTCTCCACCATGCGGCGCACCTTGGTAGAATGGTTATTTTGAGAGCCGAAGTACTGGCTGACCCGGTTTTTGAGGACCTTGGCTTTGCCGATGTAGATGACCTCGCCCTTCCCGTTTTTCATGATATAGACGCCGGGGTCCAGGGGCAGGCGCATCGACTTTTCCCGAAGGGATTTCAGGTTGGGGTTTTCCATGTACTTCACCTCCCTTTTGCTTCATTATAACAGAAGAAGCACACCGCGTAAGGCAGTGTGCTCATAAAGATGCGTATAAGGACTAGCTTATTCAGCGAAGCCGGACTCGACCAGAGCGACCAGAGCATCGACTGCTTCTTCTTCGTCGGAGCCGCCGGCCATGATCTTGATGTCGGTGCCGCCCATGATGCCCAGAGAAAGGACACCCAGCAGGGACTTGGCATTGACGCGTCTTTCGTCTTTCTCGACCCAGATGGAGGACTTGAATTCGTTCGCTTTCTGGATGAAGAAGGTGGCGGGACGGGCATGAAGGCCGACCTGATTCTGAACTTTTACGCTTTTGACATACATAGCTGATCCCTCACAAAATTGTCTTTATCAAGAGTGTTGTTTTCAAATTTCCTGAATATTATATGCAAGGAGTACCCCCTCGTCAATGAGAAAAATGGCCAAAAGTTGGACTGGGGTCATATTTCGTTTGAGCAGACAATCTGTACCCATTTTTCCAATTTTAGTTTGTGAAGATTTCACAGTTTTTTCGGCCTCTTTTTGTACTATCAGACGAGGTCTTCGGCGGTCCTTCTGAGCAGAAACGGCCGATATTTTGTGCAACCTTCCCAAGAAGGACACCACATTTCGGTCATTCTGCCCAAAAGTCCGCGATTTATCCTTTTAAGTCCTCGAGGATGCCCTGCTCTTCTTTCGTCAATTCACCGGAAGCCTCTGCCGCCTCCAGCATATCCGGCCTACGACGGAGAGTCCGCTCCAGGGACTGCTCGAGCCGCCAGCGGTCCACTTTGCCATGGTCTCCGGAGAGGAGCACCGGAGGGACCTCCCTGCCCCGCCACTCCGGCGGGCGGGTGTATTGAGGGTATTCGAGCAGGTGCCCGTAATGGCTCTCCTCTGTGAAGGCGTCTTCATTGGCAAGAACTCCCGGCAACATCCGGGAAATGCTGTCTGCCAGAATGAGGGCCGGCAGTTCCCCTCCGGTGAGGACATAGTCTCCAATGGAGATCTCTTCATCGACGATCTCCTCGATGACCCGCTCATCGACCCCTTCATAGTGGCCGCAAAGGAGGACCAGGTCGTCCATTTCAGACAGTTCCCGGACCCGTTCCTGAGTGAGGGTCTTGCCCTGCGGGGTCAGGTAGATCAGGTGGCAGTTCCGCGCCCCCTCCTCGGTGACGGCCCGGTAGCAGTCATAGATGGGGTTCGGCTGCATGACCATCCCGGTCCCACCGCCGTAGGGGTAGTCGTCCACCCGGTTATGCTTGTTGCCGGCGAAATCCCGAATGTTGATGCAGCGGATATCGACGTGTCCCGCTGCCCGGGCCCTGCCGATGATGCTTCCCGACAGGAAGGCTTCGCACATGTCCGGGAAGAGCGTCATAATGTCGATCCTCATCGCACTTCCTCCGCGTCATCAAAAATGCCGGGAATGGGTCGCACCAGAGCCACCTCTTCCTCTATGTCCACAGAGACGACTATGCCGGGGATGTCCGGCATGAGGTACTCCTTGTCCCCGTTTCGAATCTCCCAGACGTTGTTGGCGCCCCGGTTATAAATGTCCTTAATGGTCCCGTAAACTCTTGACTCATCGTCGGCATCCCGGACTTCACACCCGATCATCTCCGCGATGAAATGTTTGCCCTCCGGCAGCGTGTCCACGAGGTCATCCCGCTTCACGTAGAGGATGCGATTCTTGAGCCGGGCCGCGGTGTCCACATCGCCCACTCCCTGCAGGGTCAGGAGCACGAGGTGCTTGTGGGGCCGCCAGCTGACAATACGGTAAGGCTCCTGTCCATCCTTTTTCAGGTAGACCGTGTCGATGTCATCGAACACATCCGGGGAGTCCGCCCAGGGTTCTACGCGCAGTTCGCCCCGGACCCCGTGGGTGTTCTGGACCTTCCCCAGTTCCAGGTATTCGAGTTTCAAAGGAAGTCCCTCCTTTTCCAAAAACAAAAGGTACCTGCCGGGTGGCAGATACCCCTGTTTTCCTTTTGATCAGTCGATTTCCACAGCGATGCGGGTCTCAGCGCGGTTTGCAGCCGCTCTCATGACCGTGCGGATCGCTTTGGCGATACGACCCTGTTTGCCAATGACTCTGCCCATGTCGTCGGCGGCCACATGGAGATGGTATACGGTAACACCGTTCTCATTGGGCTCGTCCACGGTGACAGTCACACTGGCGGGGTCTTCGACGAGACCCTGAGCAATGCTCGTCAGTAATTCCTGCATGTTGCGCCTCCGCTTACTGGATCGCGCCGGACTTCTTGAGGAGAGCCCGAACGGTATCGGTGGGCTGTGCGCCGTTCTTCAGCCACTGCTGAGCCTTTTCATTGTCGATGCGGATGACCGAAGGGCTCTTGGTGGGATCGTAGAAACCGATCTCTTCGATGAAACGGCCGTCACGGGGATACCGGGAATCGGCGACCACAACGCGGTAAGAGGGCTGTCTTTTTGCACCCATTCTTCTGAGTCTGATTTTAACTGCCATAGTAATGTTCCTCCAATTATTCTCTTCAGTTACATGCCGAGTTTGGTGATGTCCAGATCCTTGAGACCGTCCATCCCGCCTGCGGTCAGTTTCTGCAACTGTTTTCTGGCTTTTTTGCTGTTCATCTGTTTGAACATCTTCTGCATCTGTTTGTACTGGGCCAGAAGGCGATTGACGTCTTCGACCTTCTGTCCGGAGCCGGCCGCGATGCGGCGTTTCCGGGAAGCATCGAGAATTTCCGGTTTCTCCCGCTCCTGAGGCGTCATACTGAGGATGAGAGCCTGGATGCGGTCGAACTGGTGTTCATCGATCTCGACATCTTTGAGCTGGCTGCCCACGCCGGGGAGCATGCCCAGAATGTCTTTCATGGGTCCCAGTTTGCGGACCTTCTGCAGGTTGTCGAGAAGGTCGTTCATGTCGAATTTGTTCTTGCGGAACTTCTTCTCCATGCGTTCGGCTTCTTCATCGGAATACTGCTGTTCCGCCCGCTCAATGAGAGAGAGCATATCGCCCATACCCAAAATGCGGGAAGCCATTCTGTCCGGGTGGAAGTACTCAAGGTCCTCGAGCTTCTCACCGGTACCGGAAAATTTGATGGGCTTGCCGGTAATGGCCCTGGCGGAGAGTGCTGCACCTCCGCGGGTGTCACCGTCCAACTTGGTGAGGACGATGCCGTCGATGCCGACCTGTTCGTTGAACGAAGAGGCCACGTTCACGGCGTCCTGACCGGTCATGGAGTCGACCACCAGGAGGATCTCATGGGGGTGGACGGCAGACTTGATGTTCTGCAGTTCCTGCATGAGGGCCTCGTCGACGTGCAGTCGACCGGCGGTATCGATAAAGACGTAGTCATACCCCTGGTCTTTGGCCAGGCGGATGCCGTTCTGTGCGATCTCCACGGGGTCGCCCTGTCCCGCCTCATAGACGGGGACTCCGGCTTTTTCGCCGACGACCTGTAACTGTTTGATGGCGGCGGGTCGGTAGACGTCGCAGGCGACCAGCAGGGGCCGGTGGCCTTCGCCCTTCAGTTTCATGGCGATCTTTGCACAGTGAGTGGTTTTACCGGAACCCTGAAGACCAACCATCATGATGATGGTCGGCGGATGCTGGGCTTCTGCCAGGCGGGTCTGTGTCCCACCCATCAGTTCCGTAAGTTCTTCGTTGACGATCTTGATGACCATCTGAGCCGGTGTCAGGCTGGACATGACCTGAGCGCCGATGGCCCGTTCCGTGACCTTCGCCGTGAAGTCCTTTGCGACCTTGTAGCTTACGTCCGCTTCCAGCAGAGCAAGTCTAACTTCGCGCATGGCTTCACGTACATCTGATTCGTTCAGGGAACCTTTGCTTTTCAGACGCTTGAAAGCACCTTCAAGTCTGTCTGACAGTCCTTCAAATGCCATGTGCTGTCTCCTTTATTCGCTGAGCGCTCCGGCGAGGAAGCGGATCTTTACGACGGCCTCATTGATGTCCCGGGAGAGCCCGGTCTTCATGTTGGTCTCATAAATGACCTCCGCAGCTTCGTCGATCTCTTTGAGACCCTGCTGCATCTCAGCGAATCGTTTGGCGAGCCCCAGACGCTCCTCCATTTGGAACAGCTGCCCTTCCGCCCGCTTGATCGCGTCACGGACACCCTGTCGGGTGATCCCTTCGTTTTCGGCGATCTCCGCCAGTGACAGGTCATCTTCATAGTAGTATTCCAGGAAGGAACGCTGCCGTTCGGTCAGCATACTTCCGTAGAAGTCCAGAAGAAGAGTGATCTGCTCAAAGTTCTTCGCCACTGCCTTCGACCTCCGTCAAGAATAATGCGGCACTCATGCGCCGCCTGTAAAGTCTTTTCTCTTTACAGCCTCATTATTATATAAGCCCGCCCCCTTGAAGTCAAGGCTGTTTTCAATCTTTTTTGCAAGAGAACATCCGCGTTCCAGCCTGAAAGCGGCGAGAGCTGTCCGCGTGACAGGTGCCACTGTTCTCGGCCAAGTCAAGGGCGCACCCATGCGCCGCGTCCTGCGCAGTAAGACCCTTGACATGACCTCCGCCCAGCGGCATGGGGCAGACATCGGCCAAAGGGCTGGAGTGCCCTTTGGCCTGTCGACACACACTGGGAGAGCGAAAAAAGAAAATTTGTGAAAACCACCGTCGCAAGTGCAAATAATAGAAATAAAGCGTGCGGGAAAAGGCAGAAATAGGCTGTTTATTCGGTCCGTTCCACCGGCGCAATTTTGATTATTATCATTTTGACGTGTGTGAAACGGCTCTCAGCTCTAAAAATCCACCGG
>JAFUZN010000177.1 GCA_017476565.1 Clostridia bacterium | reverse complement strand
ACCGTATGCTCCTGACGGAAGTCGATGAAAACTTCCTGAGCGCAGACACCTTCTTCCCGGAAATCGACTCCCTTGACTGGGAGGTCCGGGACCTGCAGGACATCGACGAAGACGGTCACCACGCAGTCATCCGAGAGTATATTCGAAAAAGGATCTGATCATTTATGAAACTTGGTATTGTCGGTCTGCCGAACGTCGGCAAGAGTACCCTGTTCAATGCCATTACTGATGCGGGCGCCCAGTCCGCGAATTACCCGTTCTGTACCATCGAGCCAAACGTCGGCGTCGTCGCGGTTCCCGATGAACGGCTGGACCTTCTGGCAGAACTTTACCACCCGAAGTCCGTGGTGCCGGCTTCCATCGAGTTTGTCGATATCGCCGGTCTCGTGAAAGGGGCTTCCAAAGGCGAGGGTCTTGGCAATAAGTTCCTCTCCCACGTGCGGGAAGTGGACGCCATCATCCATGTGGTCCGCTGCTTTGAGAACGACGACATCGTTCACGTGGAAGGTTCCATTGACCCTGCCCGGGACATTGAGACCATCAACCTGGAACTCATCCTCTCCGACGCCGAAATCTTAGACCGGCGCATCGAGAAGACGAAGAAGGCGATGAAGTC
The DNA here is from genome assembly GCA_017476565.1 of Clostridia bacterium. GTDB lineage: Bacteria > Bacillota > Clostridia > Oscillospirales > Acutalibacteraceae > RUG420. The sequence continues at coordinate 2,398 of JAFUZN010000177.1, read as the reverse complement.
CGACAAGTCTCTCGGGAAGAACCTGGCGCTTTATGAGCGCATCAAAGAAGCCCTCGACAACGGCCTCTGCGCCCGTACGGTGGAAGTCACGGAGGACGAACAGCCTCTGGTCGACGAGCTGACCCTGCTCACGGCCAAACCCGTCATCTACGCCTGTAATATGAGCGAAGAGGACTTTGTCGATGGCATCGACTCCAACGTCCGTTACAACGCAGTCAAGGAGATCGCCGCAGAAGAGGGGAGCCAGGTGCTGCCCATCTGTGCCGAAATGGAAGCGGAAATCGCCTCCCTTTCCAAGGAAGAGAAGACCGAATTCCTTTCCGACCTCGGCATCGAACAGGGCGGTCTGGACCTGCTCATCCAGCGTTCTTATGATCTTCTCGGCCTCATGTCCTTCCTGACTGCCGGGGAACCGGAAGTCCGCGCCTGGACCATCAAGAAGGGGACCAAAGCCCCGAAGGCCGCCGGCAAGATCCACTCCGACATCGAGCGGGGGTTCATCCGGGCGGAAGTCATCAACTATCGGCAATTACTGGACTGCGGCTCCACGGCGGCAGCCAGAGAGAAAGGCCTCATCCGTTCGGAGGGGAAAGAATACATCATGCAGGACGGCGATGTAGTCCTGTTCCGGTTCAACGTCTGACGAACTTTTGTATTTCTTGGGAGGAGAATTATGAAACGAATGAAACGACTGGCAGCGCTGCTGCTGACGGCGCTCATGATGGCCCTATGCTGTGTACCTACCTTTGCGGTTTCCCGGAAGTACGATACCTATGCGGTCCTGGGAGACTCCATCGCGGCGGGCTACATGCTTCCCGGGTATAAGTTTGGCGGCCGGAAAAACGCTGCCTGGAAGGTCACGAAGAACAGCTACCCCTGGCACATCGCCAATGCGGTAGGAGCGAAGAAGACTTATCAGATGGCCCACGGCGGCTACCGGACTTCCGACCTGCGGCTCATTCTCGATGACAACTATAAGGGGGACTTCATCAACGGACGGCGTCTGCCCTCTGTGGGGGACACCCTGGTGGTGGACCGGGAGGCTCTTGCGAAGCTCAAAAAGGACTTCCGCGAGAATATTTCCAAAGCGGACCTCATCACCCTCAACATCGGGTCCAACGATGCCACCCAGGCCTTCGCGGTCCTTTTGGAACTGGTCGATGACGATATTTCCATTCTGCAGGCTCAGGCCCAAATGGGGCTCGACCCGCTGACGAACCTCGGCTACACCCTGGCTCACGCTATTGAACTGACCACCAACAGCATTTATGCAGCCCGGCTTGCAAAGCTGGAAGTAGATGCTTTTACCGGCTTCCGGAGCAACTTCGATACCATCATCAGCGAGATTTTAAAACTGAATTCCCACGCAAAACTGGTGGTCATGGGTGTCTATAACCCTGTGGAAGTGGCTTCCATTGACACTCTGCTTACGAATATCCAGTTTGGGCAGGTCCTGAACCCGGTCATGGACATCTTCAACAACTATATGGAGTACTCGAGTCCTTACCGGAACAAGTACACTTATGTCGACATGCGAAACATTGAGACTTATGTCGGCATTGGTCAGATCGATGCCAACCCTGACATCCTCATGGATGCCCACCCCACCCTGAAGGGCCACAAACAAATGGCTGACCAGGTTTTGGCGGTACTGTAAAAACAAGATAAAAAATGATCCCGACGCGAAAGCGTCGGGATTTATTATTGTTTCTCAAAGATTTCGATACATCGTTCCAGCCACTTTACGTAGTCGGTTTCCCGGGATACGGCCCCATCCAGGACCATGTAGTCTCCGAGATCGGCAGTTCCAATAGCGGGAATATTCGGGAAAACCGTATCCAAAATGCCGGACAAATAGTCCCGTCGGACAATGTGCTGTTCCCGCTGACTGTACAGGAGTTTCAGGTATTTCTCTCGGTCCAGTTCATCACTGAAAAAGGTCCGCAGACGGAAGATATCTTTGTAGGTTCGTTCGATGGGAACGTCGTCCTCCAGCCAGGTCTCGAATTCCTTCTTTCCGGCAGGGGTGATGGAATAGAGTTTCTTTTCCATTTTCTGTCCCTGGATGACCGTGGAACAGTTAAGCATACCTTCTTTGACAAGTTTGGCCAACTCCGGATAAATCTGGCTGTGTTCTGCATGCCAGAAATTGGTCAGAGCTCTGTCATCGAAGGCTTTTTTGATGTCATATCCTGTCTTGGGCTCGCGATTGACAAGTCCCAAAATCGCATATTTAAGATTTCTCATGGTTTGCAGTATAGCATGAAAAACTGGAGAGTTTCAATAAAGAGAAAGGAAGATGAGATAAACATTTTTTGACAAAAGAAAAAGCCTGTTAATCATTTGTCAAAATGTTACAAAGGTAACGTATAAATATTTAAATCTTTGTCAATGGATT
>JAFUZN010000176.1 GCA_017476565.1 Clostridia bacterium | reverse complement strand
CGGGCGCCCACCGAGAAGGGCTTTTGCATCATGGTGATGCCTTTTCGGTAAAGCATTTCCACGGTATCTCTGGCGGAGTGCCCGAGGGCCAGGACGACACAGTCGGTCTCCAGGTCGTGGGAGGCGCCGTCTTCGGTCACATAGGTGACGCCGTGGATATACTGGTTGGCAATGATAAGGTCCGTAAGGGTCGCGCCAAAATGGACTTCGCCCCCGAGACGGATGATCTCTTCCCGGATGTTTTTCACCACATGGACCAGGTTGTCGGTGCCGATGTGGGGGTAGTTCGTGTAAAGGATCGCTTCCGGTGCCCCGAACTTCACAAAGTCTTTCATGACTTTGTTCTGCCGGGGGTCCTTGATGCCGGTGGTGAGTTTGCCGTCCGAGAAGGTCCCGGCGCCGCCCTCTCCGAACTGGATGTTGGAGCGGGTGTCGAGGGCCCGATTTTGCCAGAAGTTCTGAACGTCTCTGGTCCGGGTCTCGGCGTCATGTCCCCGTTCGAGAACGATGGGGCGAAGTCCCGCCTCTGCCAGGGTGAGGGCCGAAAACATGCCGGCGGGGCCGAAGCCCACGATGACCGGTCGGAAGTCGGAAGTCCGTTTGGTTTCCACCGGTGCATAGTGATAGAAGACGGACTCCTGGACCTTCTTTGAGTCGCATCGTTTCAATATTTTCTTTTCTTCGGCGTCCACTTCCACGTCTACGGTGAACACGAAATGGACATCCTGCTTTTTCCGGGAGTCCACCGAACGGCGGAAAACGGAAAGGCTTTTGATGTCAGAGGGCTGGACCTTCATGAACCGGGCGGCCTTCTGTTTGATATCCTCCTCTGTATAGTCCAGAGGCAGTTTGATCTCATTGATGCGCAGCACGCTTTATGATCTCCTTTGCAGCTAAGATGCCGGAACCCCAGGCGAAGTGCAGGTTGAACCCGCCGCAGGCGCCGTCGACGTTGAGCAGTTCTCCCGAGAACCAGAGCCCCGGGCACCGTTTGCTCTCAAGGCTCCCTTCCACGAGCTCTTCTGCGGGAACACCGCCCCGGGTGACCTGAGCGTCTTTGAAAGACTTCGTTCCGGTGACGGGAAGGGGCCAGTTTTTCAGAAAACCGGCGAGGTCTGCCAGGTCCTGAGTCCCAAGGCGATGGACCGGTGTCTCCGGGGAAAGCCCCTTGTCTTCCAACAGAAAGCGGGCCAGTTTCTCCTGAAGGACCCCCGTGAGGAGGTGGAGGACCGGCTCTTCCGGGTTCCCGGCATACATACGGTCCTGCAAGTACTGGAAGAGGGCAATGTCCGGCAGGTTCGGACAGAAGTCGAGGAGCGCTGTCAAAGCCTCCTGTTTCGTGAAGACCGCGGCATCGCCGGAAAGCTGGAAGGCCGGGATGCCGGAGAGGCCGTTGGCGGTGAACTGAAACTCGCCTTCCTCCCGGCCGAGAAGGGTGCCATCTTCCCGGAAGAGCCCGGCGCTGCCCCGGAACCGCAAGCCCTTGAGGGGCTTGACTTTCGGGTCGGTGAGCAGGGCAGTCAGGGCCGGGGAAATGGGGGCATAACGGATACCGAGTTTTTTGAGGAGCGGATAACCGTCCCCGTCGGTGCCGTGGACCGCATCCGCTTTGCCGCCGAGGGCCAGGAGGACGAAGTCGGCGGTCAGGGTCTCGGTGCCGGCTTTGTTCGTGATAGTGAACCCGGGCTCGAGTGCACCGACGGGGAAGTCCGTCCGGACTTCGACCCCGAGGCGGGAGACCTCTTCGAGCAGCAGGTTTCGCACGGTGGCAGCGTTCATGGAGAGGGGGTAGACCCGGCCCTCCTCTTCCAGGGTCAGAAGCCCCAGGGAATGGAAGAAGTCGAGGCACTCTTCGGCGCCAAAGGCATTCAGGACATGGTAGACAGTGGAGGAGTCTCCGTGGTAGGCGCTGACATCGATGGACGTATTCGTCAGGTTGCAGCGGCCGTTGCCGGTAGCCAGGAGCTTTTTCCCGAGAGCGTCGAGCTTCTCGAGCAGCACTACATCCATAGGGGGGCACTCCCGCTTGAGGGTGATGGCAGCTGCAAGGCCCGAAGCACCGGCGCCAATGATGACCGTTCGCACTATGTCTCCTCCTTTTATAAGGTTTGGGAAATTGCCTGGAAAAGCTTTGCCTTGCGGCGAAGGGCTCGTAGACTTGCGCTGCCTGTGGCAGATTAAGCAAGGCTGTCGAGCAGAAAGAAACAACGAGCATCGCGAAGCGCTCCAAGCAAGCGAGGCGACTATGTTTCTGACCGTACGCGTTGCTTCAGCAAACTTTTCCCACGGCAATTTTCCTATTATATGAACCTTAGAAAGTATAGCTGTTTTTTCTATAAAAGTAAATCGCGGAAAGGCGGGGGTGTTCGTTGACACTGGCTGGGAAGAAACGTATAATATTTAGCCGTATTAGTATTTTTATTTATAAGGAGACACCCCATTATGGAATGGACTGGTCTGAACGAACTGAGAGAGAGTTTCCTTCAGTTCTTTGAAAGCAAAGAGCACCTGCGGCTGCCGAGCTATTCCCTCGTGCCGGACGGAGACAAGAGCCTTCTGCTCATCAACTCCGGTATGGCGCCTATGAAGAAGTTCTTCACGAGAGAGGTCACGCCGCCCCGCTACCGGGTCACTACCTGCCAGAAGTGCATCCGGACCCCGGACATCGACAACGTCGGCCACACGGCCCGCCACGGCACCTACTTCGAGATGCTGGGCAACTTCTCCTTTGGCGATTATTTCAAGGAAGATGCCATTCCGTGGGCCTGGGAATATTTCACCGAAGTGCTGAAGATCCCGGCGGACAAGCTGTACTGCAGCGTCTACTTAGATGACGATGAGGCCTACGACATCTGGACGAAAAAGGTCGGGGTGCCGGAAGACCACATGGTCCGCCTTGGGAAAGAAGACAACTTCTGGGAACACGGCTCCGGCCCCTGCGGCCCCTGCTCCGAGATCTACTATGACCGGGGCGAGAAGTACGGCTGCGGCAAGCCCACCTGCGGGGTCGGCTGCGACTGCGACCGTTACATGGAAGTCTGGAACCTGGTCTTCTCCCAGTTCGACAATGACGGCAACGACAACTATACGCCCCTCGAGCACAAGAACATCGACACGGGCATGGGTCTTGAGCGTCTCGCCTGCGTCATGCAGGGGGTCGACAACCTCTTCGAAGTGGACACGGTCCAGAACATCATGAAGACCATCTCCGACATTTCCGGAGTGAAATACCATGAAGACGAGAAGAACGATATTTCTCTTCGCGTCATCACCGACCACGCCCGCAGCATGACCTTTATGATCGGCGACGGCATCAAACCCTCCAACAGCGGAGCGGGCTATGTCCTCCGCCGTCTCATGAGAAGGGCCATGCGACAGGGGAGAGCCATTGGCATTGACCGCCCCTTCCTGACCGATGTGGCGGAAATGGTCATCCACGAGAATGCTGCGGCATACCCGAACCTCGTCGAGAAGCATGACTACATTATGAGCATCATCTCCGGGGAAGAGGCCACCTTCAACAAGACCCTCGACACCGGCTCCGAACAGCTGGAAAAGATGATCGCGAACGCCAAGGGCAAGGAACTGCCGGCAGAAGACGCCTTCAAGCTGTCCGACACCTTCGGCTTCCCCATCGAGCTCACGAGAGAGATCCTCGAGGAGCGGGGCATGACCGTCGATGAAGACAAGTTCCGGGAGTATGTGGCAGAGGCCAGAGCCCGGGCCAAAGCGGACGCCGCGGCGAAAGACGTGGCAGAGGCCTGGAAGGGCAAAGGGGATGCTACCAAGGACATCCCGGCTACCGAGTTCCTGGGTTATACCGACTTCAACACCACCGCTAACGTACTGGCGGTGGTGAAGGACGGGGAACTGGCCGACTCCGCCGAGACCGGCGAAGACGCCATTCTGGTCCTCGATAAAACCACCTTCTACGCCCGCAGCGGCGGTCAGATCGGCGACGCCGGTCTCATCGAGTGCGGTGGCTTCACCTTCCGGGTGGAGGACACCGTGAAGTCCGAAAACGGCGTTTACCTCCACAGCGGTTCTGTCGTGGAGGGCATTGCGAAGGCCGGCGAAGCCGTCGACGTCAAGATCGATGCGGACCGTCGCCGTTCCATCATGCGCAACCACACAGCTGCTCACCTCCTCCAGGCTTCCCTGAGAGAAATCCTCGGCAGCCACGTCGAACAGGCCGGCCAGCTGGTCAGCGACACCGTCTGCCGCTTCGACTTCAACCACCCCGCCGCCATGACCGCGGAAGAACTGAAAGCGGTGGAGGCCCGGGTCAATGAAGTCATCCTTCAGGATATTCCCGTTGAGACCAAAGTCATGAGCATCGACGAAGCCAAGACTCTCGGCGCCATGATGCTCTTTGGCGAGAAGTACGGAGAGGTCGTCCGGGTCGTCTGCGTAGAGGAGTTCTCCAAGGAATTCTGCGGCGGCACCCATGTGCCTTCTACCGCTTCTCTGGGTCTTTTCAAGATCGTCTCTGAGTCCTCCGTCGCTGCCGGTGTCCGCCGCATCGAGGCTGTGACCGGGACGAACCTTCTGAAGTACATCGAGCAGAAAGATGCCCTCATTGCGAAGGCCGCTTCTGCTATGAAGTCCAACCTGAACGAAATCGACCGCAAAGCGGCCCAGCTCACGGCAGACCTGAAGGCCTCCGAGAAAAAGGTCGAAGAACTCAACAAAGAGCTGGCGGCCCTCAATGCGAAAGACATGATGGGCGATGCCAAAGACCTCGGCGCCGTCAAACTGATCTGTTCCAAAGTGGAAGGGGTCCAGGGAGGCGAGCTGCGGAACATGGCAGACTCGGCCAAAGAAAGCGGTGCCGACCTGGTGGTCGTTTTCGCTGCGGTCAACGGTGAGAAAGTCAACTTCGCCTGTGCCTGCGGACCGGACGCTGTAAAAGCCGGTGCCCACGCCGGGAATATCGTTCGGGAAGTGGCCAAAGTTGCCGGTGGTTCCGGTGGCGGCAAACCCGACAGCGCCATGGCCGGCGGCAAAGATGCCTCGAAGGTAGAGGACGCTCTGGCGGCCGCCGAAGGCATCATCACCGGTATGCTGAAGTAAGAAAGGAGCCCTGTCATGGAAGATTGCCTTTTCTGTAAGATCATTGCCGGGGACATCCCCAGCACCAAAGTGTACGAGGACGATGTGTGCTTTGCCTTCCGGGACATCAACCCCCAGGCGCCGACCCACATCCTCGTCATCCCGAAGGAGCATATCGCTTCGGTCGAGGAAGTCAACGAAGACAATGAAGCTGTCGTCGGCCACATTTTCTCGGTCATCGCCAAAATCGCCAAAGAAGAGGGCCTCGACAAGGGGTACCGGGTCGTCTCCAACATTGGGGAACAGGGTCAGCAGACCGTCCCGCACCTTCATTTCCACATCCTTGGCGGCCGCGATATGACCTGGCCTCCCGGCTAAAATAACAACATAACGACCGTTCGGTCGCAAAAATCGACCACTCATCCAAAAGTGTCCGTTTCGACGGGCACTTTTTTGTTATGCTCGGAGGCGAGGTGATTTTATGGAAAAACCCATGTTCTATTACGGCAGCGCCTACCTTTGGACGCTGATGCTCATCGCTTTCACCGGGGTCGGTATGGCCGTCGGTCTGCTGGTGACTGCGGCCGGCGTGCTCTGCTGGCTTCTGTACCGCCAAAGACATGCCGCACAGGGGCGGGAGAAACGGAAGTTCTTTCTAGTGGCAGCGGGAGTGGTAATGGTCGCGTGCATCGCTTTCCTGGTGCAGACGAAGGTCTTTTATGAACCTGCCCTGGAATATGCCGGCGGGACGGTAGAGGGTCGGTTTTTGGTCACGGAGGTCCTGAATGACAGCTCGTCCGGTGCTCACCGCTGTGTCCTGAAACCGGAGGGGAGAGGCCCCACGCGAAAACTGCGCTTTTCTTCCTCTTCTTATACACCCCGGGTGGGCGATGTATTCTCTGCTAAACTGGACTTGAAACTGCTGGGAGAACCGGCACCGGAGGTGGCCCGTTACTATAAGTCCCGGGGGCTGTACCTCGGCGCCACGACAAAAGACCGGGTCACCGCCGAACCCTTCCGGGAAGCGGCGGAAAAGGGGACCCTCGACCCGGGTCCGCTCCGCCTCGCATGGTGGAACCTTCGCATAGGGCTTGTGAGCTTCCGGGAGAAGCTGACGGGAGAGATCGAGACCTGGCTCGGTGCGGAGGAAGCCTCTCTCCTAAAAGGGATGCTCTTAGGGGACAAAACGGACCTGTCTCCCGAGACGAGCACTGCCCTGAAACGGGCCGGGGTCCTCCACCTCTTTGCGGTCTCCGGCTTCCATGTGTCTCTCTGGTCCATGCTCTGGTACAAAGGGGTCCTGCGCCTCGGCGGGAGTCGGAAACTTTCCGGCGGCAGCGCTCTAGCGTTTTTGTTCCTCTTTGTGGCACTGACCGGCTTTTCCAAAAGTGCCATTCGGGCCGGCATCATGCTGGGGGTCTTTTTCCTTGGGCGCATGCTGGTCCGGTCGCCGGAGCCCCTGAATTCCCTTGGGGTCGCCGCCTTTTGTGTACTCCTGCCGAACCCCTTCTATGCGGGGGACACGGGCGTTCTGCTCTCTTACTTTGCGACCCTTGGGATCTTAGGACTCTACCCACCGGTCCTTCGGGACGTCCGAGGATGGCTCAAAGAGAAGGTGCCGAACTACAAACGGCGTAAACGGGTCGAAGGGGCGCTGTCTTTGCTGCTCCTTTCCCTCGCCACTTTTGTGGCGACTCTGCCGGTCGTGACCCTGTCCTTTGGAGAAGTGTCCCTGGTGACCGTTCTCAGTAACCTTTTGGTCTCCTCTGCCGCTTCCGCTGCTATTTTCCTGACCGGGATCGGAGCCCTGTTCTCCCCGGTGGCTCTGCTCAAACTCCTGACTCCCTGGTGTTTCCTCGGTGGAGGACTTTTGGCGAAAGGGATCCTCTTCCTCTGCCAACAGTTTTCCCAATGGTCCTTTGCCTATGTCTCCCTGACGGGGAAGGGGTTTGGCCTCGGACTTGTTGCGGCTTTACTGGTGGGGACGGCAGGCTTTGTACTTTACGGGTCTTCCCGGGACAAGGGGATGGTGCGGGTGACAGCATTGCTGGCCGCTATTGTGCTGCTCACCTCGGTCTTCACTGACACCGCCCTCTCCCGCGATGTACCCAAAGTGACCTTTTTGAATGTCTCCGGGACCTGCATCGTTCTGACCTACCGTCACGCGGCCTTCGTGATCGGGACCGGGAGCGATGAGTATTCTTCCGAAGAAGGAGTCCATCGCCTTTTGCAAAGGGAAGGCATTTCCGAAGTCACTGCCCTGGTCGTTCCCCGGGAAAGCAAGACCGAAAGCGGCGCACTGGAGGTTTTCCGGACCTCTTTTTCTCCCAGGACGCTGCTGGAACCTTCTGACCTTGAAAAGCAGAACGCCGGGACTCTTCGACTCCTGCCCTCTGTGAGCCTCACTCTCTACCGGGAGGGACAGGACATTCCCGCCGCACTGCTGGTAGTCGAAAAGGTCCCGTTTCTCCTTCTGTTCCGGCCTTCGGCAGACCGGACTGTCCTTCCGCCGGAAGCCCTTCAGGCACCCGTATGCTTTTGCCGGGGAAAAGCCCCGGACGGTTTGAAGTCGGCGCTTTCTTCGTATATAATTGTATCTGGTGAAACGGGCGAAATCGAAGCCCGGGTCCACAATGGACGGGCGCAGCTCTACCGCTGGTGAGCGGCCCCGCAAAGAAGGAGTGCCCTTTTGAAACTGACGGAAAAGACCCTTTGGCAGAACATCAAGGCCCGGGAGTTCCTGCCGGTATACCTCATCAAAGGCAGTGAACCTTACCTCAAACTGAATTACACGAACCTCCTGGCTGACAGCGTCGTACCTGCCGGCCTGGAGGTCTTCAACTTTCATAAGCTGGACGGGGAGACCGTCACCATGAATGAACTGGTGGAGTGTGTCGAAGCCCTGCCCGCCATGTGTGAACGCACCTGTGTCCTGGTCCATGACCTGGACTTCGAGAAGATGAACGACCCGGACCGGGAGGCGTTGACGGAACTGCTTTCCGATGCCCCGGACACCTGCACCCTCATCTTCTGGCAGGACACCGTCGGGTTCCCTCTGAAGAACAAAAAGATGAAGGACCTGCAGGCCCTCATCGACCGGGTAGGCGCCGTCGCCGAACTGGACGCCCGGAGCCGCCAGGACCTGGTCCGGTTCATCGTCTCGGAGTGCAAAAAAGCAGAGCGGACCATTTCTCCCATGACGGCAGAGTACCTGCTGGACAGTGTGGGGGATGACATGGGGAACCTCGTGACGGAAATCGAAAAACTCTGCAATTTCACGGAACGGGAGATCGAAGAGAGAGATGTCGATGCCGTCTGCATTAAGTCCCTGGAGGCCACCGCTTTCCAGATGATCGATGCCCTCCTCGACAACAACTTCGACCGGGTCTTTCAGGCCCTGTCCATCCTCTTTGACCTGAAGACGGAGCCGATGATGATTTTGGGGGCTCTGGTCTCCACTTATTCCGACATGTACCGGGCGAAAGTCATTGCGGCAGAAGGCGGACGGCAGGGAGACCTCAAAAAGCTGTTCCCCCAGGCCTATAAAAGCGACTTCAAACTGAAAAACGCCTTTCGCCGGGCCGGCCGCTTTTCCATGCCCGCCCTGCGACAATCCCTGGAACTGCTGGCGGAGGCCGATGCCAAACTCAAGAGTTCTTCGGAAGACCATAAGACCGTCTTTGAAAAACTTATGATCGAACTGGCTCTGGCCCGTCGTCAAAAGGCCTGACTATGCTGAAGACCAGTCAAGTCATCGTGGTAGAGGGCAAGTACGACGCGATCCGCCTCTCTAATATCGTCGATGCCGCCATCCTTCGTACCGAGGGGTTCGGGGTGTTCAACGATAAAGAAAAACAGGCCCTTCTCCGCACCCTGGCGGAAAAGAGAGGCCTGATTCTACTGACCGACGGAGACTCCGCCGGCATGCTCATTCGAAACTACATTCGTGGTCTGGTCCCGGAGGATCAGATCACGGACGTCTATATCCCGGACATTTACGGGAAAGAAAAGCGGAAGAGGACCCCTTCCAAAGAGGGGAAACTCGGAGTTGAAGGGGTTCCCGACGACATCCTGATCACGGCTTTGAAGAAGGCCGGGGTGGGGGATGGGGCGGAACCCGGACCCAAAGTTCCCGGCCGGGAGATCACCCGGCTCGATTTTTACCGGGACGGCCTGAACGGCGGACCCGGGGCGAAAGAAAAACGGCTGCAGCTGCAAAAAGCACTGGGGCTTCCGGAGCGCATGACCGGAAAACAGCTGCTGCGCATCATCAATATGATGGTCACCTATGAGGAGTACCAAAAACTAGTGAACTGAGAGGAGGCGGGCCCGTTGGCAGAACCGAAGAACCTTTCCCTTCCGGGGCCCGTAGAGACTGCGCTCTCCCTTCTGGAAGCCGGGGGATATGAAGCCTATGTGGTGGGAGGTTGTACCCGGGACTCTCTTCTCGGGACCGTACCGGACGAATGGGACATCACGACATCGGCCCTGCCGGAGCAGACTCTGGAGGTATTCCGGGACTACCGGACCATAGAAACGGGCCTGCAGCACGGCACGGTGACGGTCCGTATCGACAAAACCAACCTGGAGATCACCACCTACCGGGTGGACGGCAAGTATGAAGACTCCCGCCACCCCGACGCGGTCACCTTCACGAGAAGCCTCTCGGAAGACCTGGCCCGCCGGGACTTTACGATGAATGCCATTGCCTACAGCCCGACCCGGGGCTGGAAGGACTTATACGGTGGGGCAGAGGACATTGAGGACCATCTCATCCGCTGTGTGGGGGACCCGGAAACGCGATTCACGGAAGACGCCCTTCGTGTCCTTCGGGCACTGCGCTTTTCCAGTGTCCTCGGCTTCGAGATCGAAGGGAAGACCGCCAACGCGATCCACGCTTTGAAACACCGAATCAACTTTGTTGCCTATGAGCGCATCGCCGTAGAGCTCCTCAAACTGCTCTGCGGAAAAAATGTCTACCGAGTCCTGCAGGACTACCGGGATGTGTTCGCGGTCATTCTGCCGGAAATGGAGCCCTGCTTCGACTTCGAGCAGCACAACCCCTGGCACATTTACGACGTGTACACGCACATTGCAAAGTCGGTGGAAGCGGTGCGACCGGAGCCGGAACTGCGACTGGCCATGCTCCTGCATGACATCGGGAAACCGGAGACCTTTTTCCTCGATGAGAAGGGCATCGGCCACTTCTACGGACACCCGGCGGTCAGCGCCCGCATGGCAGACAGCATTGCCCTTCGGCTGCGGCTCTCCAATGCCATGAAGAAGGAAGTCACGACCCTGGTGGAATTCCACGATTCTCCCCTGGAGCCGGACCGGAAAATGCTCCGCCGGCGTCTGAACAAGTTTGGAAAGACGACCCTTTGGAACCTCCTCGAAGTGAATCGGGCTGACCTGTCGGCGCAAAACCCGGAGAAGGCGGGGCCACAGCTTGACAAACTGCGTACAATAGAAGAAACGCTGGAACTCCTGCTCCGGGAAAACCCGGCCTTCAAGGTCGCGGACCTGGAAGTGGACGGAGAAGACCTCATCGCCCTGGGTATGCATCCCGGACCGGAGGTGGGAAAACTCCTGAAGGAGATCCTTGAAAAGGTCATGGCAGAGGAACTGCCCAACGACCGTTTTCGATTGCTCGACTACATTGCCGGAAAGGTTTTATAACATATGACACAAGACAAGATCGACCGCATCAATGAACTCTACCGCAAGTCCCAGACGGAGGAAGGGTTGACCGATGCCGAAAAAAAGGAGCAGCAGGCGCTGCGCTCCGAATATGTCCAGTCCATCAAACGGAACCTGTCTCTCCAGCTGGAGAACACGGTCATCGTCGATGAAAAGGGCAATCAGAAGAAAGTCACAAAGAAGGGAACGGACCGTGTCAAACACTGAGCGCACTCCGCTGGTGGCGGTCGTGGGGCCTACGGCCTCCGGAAAAACGGCCCTGGCGGTGGAACTGGCAAAGGCACTGGACGGAGAAGTCCTCTCCTTCGACTCGATGCAGCTCTACAAGGGCATGGACGTGGCCACTGCCAAGCCCACGCCTGAGGAGATGCAGGGGGTCCCGCACCACCTCGTCGACTGTATCGACCCTTCCGAGACCTACAGCGTGGCCCGGTTCCAGGAAGATGCCGCCGCCATTGTCGCAGACATAGTCGGAAGAGGGAAGAAATGTATCCTCGTGGGAGGCACCGGCCAGTATCTGGACGCCTTCATCGACAACCTTCAGTTTCTCGATACCGGGGACAACCGGGCAGTCCGTGCCCGGCTGCGAAAAGAGCTGGACGAAGAGGGTCCCTCCGCGATGTACGAGCGGCTCCTTGCCCTTGACCCGGAGTATGCAAAAGGGCTTCACCCCAACAATACGGGACGGGTCCTGCGCGCCCTTGAAGTTTATGAACTGACGGGGTACACTATGAGTTATCAAATCGCCCGGTCCCGGGAAAAGCCCAGCCCCTATGACTGCTGCTACATCGGACTCGATGCAAAGGAGCGGGACTACCTCTACCGGCGCATTGACCGGCGGGTCGAACGCATGGTGGAAAGCGGGCTTCTGGAAGAGGCAAAGGCTTTCTTAAAGCAACGCCCCGGTTCCACGGCGGCCCAGGCAATAGGCATCAAGGAAATGCTGCCCTACCTTTTGGGGGAAGCGGACCTCGAGACCTGTAAAGAACGGCTGAAAGCCGATACCCGACACTACGCCAAGCGCCAGCTGACCTGGTTCCGCCGGAACCCTTCGGTCCACTGGCTTTACATCGATGAGACTCCCGAGCTTTCGGACCTTACGGCCAAGGCTCTGGACATCCTAAAGAAGGAGGAAGTCTTTTGAACGAAAACACCAAAAGACAGCTCTGGCGGCTTTTGCTGCTGGGTCTTTCCGTGCTGGCCCTCGTGTATATCGTTTATCAGGTCTACCTCGCGACCCATGAAGCCGCCCGGACCGAAGTGGCCCGGCAGACCAGCGTGAACGACACAGTCTCCGCGGACTTCTTTGTCGTCCGAAACGAGAGTTTCCTCGAAACCTCTTCCGACGGCATCATCATCCCCATGGTCTCCTCCGGTTCCCGAGTGGCTGCCGGGGAAGGGGTCGTCGCTGTCTTTGACGATGAAAATGCGGCCTCTCGCTATGCAGACCTTGCAACGGTACAGGAGGACCTGGCCCGGTATACCCGGCTCAAACAGCAGAAAAACATTTCGGCGGTGAACCTCAATGCCCTCGGTAAGCGGATCTCCGGGGACGTTATCGACCTGACCGAAACGGTCGATTCCGGGGACCTTACGACCATGCAGTCCCAGGTCTACGACATACGGGACCAGATCTTGGCACGGCAGATCGCCACCGGGGAGACCGTCTCCCTCGAGAACAAAGTCACCGAACTCGAGTCGCGGCAGTCCTCTCTGACCAAGACGGTGAAGGGGTATGAGACCCTGGAATCGGAACATTCCGGCTTTTTCATCGACCACGTGGACGGCTATGAGCTGACGGCGGCCTATGACAAAGTGGCGGACCTGACTCCCTCTGACATCAAAAAACTGCTGAAGGCAGACCCCGATGATGTTTCCTCCAAAGTGATCGGGAAAGTCTCCTCTGACTTTGACTGGTTCCTGGTCTGCGCAGTAGATGCCGACAAGGCAAAAACCTTGAAAAAGGGCGAGACGGTCACCATTGAACTGCCCTATTCTGCGGTGAGCTCGGTGACGGCTACGGTCTCCTCCAAGAGCAAGGCCGACAAGAAAAACCAGGTGGCCATAGCCTTTAAATGCAACCGCATGAATGCGTACATCGCCTCCCTGAGAAAAGAGGCCGGCGACATCGTGCTCCACACCTACACAGGACTCAAGGTCCCCACCGCTGCGGTTCGTACCAACGAAGACGGCGTGAAAGGCGTGTATGTGCTGGAAGGCAATATAGCAAAATTCAAACAGCTGAGGACCCTCTACACCGATGACGATTATCTCATTTCCGGAGAGACCGCCAAAGAGGGCGAGAAAGGGGACTTCGTCAGCCTTTATGACGCAGTCATCCTGGGCGGAAAGGACCTATATGATGGAAAAATCGTTAACTGAATACCGGGAAGCCCGTTGCCGGGACATTGAAGACAATCTCAAAGAGATCAGAGACCGCATGGCGGAGGCTGCCATTCAGAGCGGCCGTTCCCCGGAAGACGTCAAGCTGATGGCGGTCACGAAAACCGTGGAGCCTTACTTCATCAACCATGCCATCCACTGCGGCATCGACCTCATTGGGGAGAACCGGGTCCAGGAGTTTCTCGGGAAGAAGCCCGAACTGGACCTGCAAGGCGTCGACTGTCATCTCATCGGTCACCTGCAGACCAACAAGGTCCGGCAGATCGTGGGGGAGGTCTCCACGATCCAGTCGGTGGACAGCTTGAAAGTGGCGAAGGAGATCTCCAAGCAGTCGGTGAAAAACGACCTTGTGACGAAAATCCTTCTGGAAGTCAACGTAGGGGAAGAGGAGTCGAAAAGCGGCCTTCCCTATGAAGCGGTCGCAGACCTTCTGCCGGAGGTTGCGGAACTGCCGGGCCTTTCAGTAGAAGGATTTATGGCCATTCCTCCTATCTGTGAAGACGAAGTTGTCCTTCGGGGTTATTTTTCCAAAATGAACCAACTGTATGTTGACACGAAGGCCCAAAATATAGATAATATTAATATCAATATCCTGTCAATGGGCATGTCTGCAGATTATGTACAGGCAATCCTGGAAGGATCGACCCTGGTACGTGTGGGTTCCAGCTTGTTCGGAGCCCGAGTTTACTGAATCCGGAGGAAGAAACGAAATGGCTAATTTTATCGACAACATCAAACGGATCACCGGTTTTGAACCGGAGGATGACGACTTCGAATACGATATCGACCTCGACGAAGAGTACGAAGAAGAGGAAGAGGAGGACTACGCTCCTGTCAGACAGCAGCCCGCAGCCCCTGCTCCGAAAGCGCAGAAGGGTGCCAATCTGGTCAACATGCCTTCCAAGACGACTCTTCAGGTCGTTCTCGCGAAACCGGAGAAGTTCGATGACGCCAGTGCCATCGCCGACCATCTCAATGAGAAGAGAACGGTCGTTCTGAATCTGGAAGCTGCCAACCGTGACGTGGCCCGCAGACTCATCGACTTCCTGTCGGGTGTCGCATATGCGAACGCCGGCATGCTGAAGAGAGTCGCCAACAGCACGTTCATCATCACTCCCTACAACGTCAGTGTGACCGGAGACCTGCTGGATGAACTCGAGAACAATGGGATGTTCTTTACCGGCCAGCAATAATCAAGTTTGAAGTACGCATGGGCACGCCTTTGTTGGGGTGCCCATTTTTACGGAAGGTGAATGTTACATGCTTACTCCCAAGGATCTTCACGACCACGAATTCCAGGCGACCGGCCGGAATGGCTACCTGGCGGCCGATGTCGATGACTACCTCGACGAGGTCTATAACTCCTACGATCAGATGTTCCGCGAGAATGCGGACATCGTCCGGAAACTTCAGGTCCTGGCAGACCGCCTCGCTAAGTACAAAGAGGACGAAGAGAACATCCGGAATGCTCTGGTAGAGGCGCAGCGCATGAAGAACTCCATCATTGTCGAGGCGCAGCA
The DNA here is from genome assembly GCA_017476565.1 of Clostridia bacterium. Taxonomy (GTDB): domain Bacteria; phylum Bacillota; class Clostridia; order Oscillospirales; family Acutalibacteraceae; genus RUG420. Next base: position 5,313 of record JAFUZN010000176.1, on the reverse strand, counting down.
GAAGGCTCAGGGCCAGCTGTCCGAGACCGAGGAGAAGATCAGAGCTGCCCGGGAGTCCGTCGATGCCCAGTCCGGAGAGATCCTCGACAAGGCAAGAGTCGAAGCGGAGGACATCCTGAAGGACGCCCGCGCTGAGGCCGCAGAGATCATTGACCGAGCCAACCGAAAGGCTACCGACCTCCTCGATACCGCGAACTCGATCTACGAGGAAAAAGTCGGTTCCGTCGCGGAAGAAGCCGCGAAGGAAGAGGCCTATTTAAATAAAATCAAAGCAGAATCTGCCCGCGTCCGGAAGCAGTTATCTGACACCTACCAGATGCAGATGGAACTGCTCTCCTTCGCGCCGGACTTCACTGCAGAAGTCAGCGAAACGGAAGCCCCGGAAGAAGAGCCTTCTGTCGAAGTTCCCGAAGAGGAACCGGTCCTGGAAGAGTCCTTCGTCTCCGGCGAAGAGGTCCTTGGAGAAAGAGCCTATCAGGAGACCCAGGAACGTCTCGAAGCAGAGGCGGCTCAGGAAGAGGAACCCGTTGCCGCTCCGGAACCGGTCGCAGAGCCGGAACCCCTTTCGGAACCGGTCATCCCCGAAGAGGAAGATGACGACGGGTTTGGCGACATCGACAAATACCTGGCGGGCAACACCGTAGAGGATGTCAATGACGGAAACAAATACTTCAAGTAAACTGCTTTCCCGCCCTAAACTCCTGGTCTATGGTGTTACCGTAGTTCTGCTGGTTCTTTTCGACCAGTGGTCCAAGGGGCAGGTCATTCAGCACCTTTCAGGAGGCCGGGTAGTCACTGTACTCCCGCGCCTTCTTCAGTTTCGTTATATGGAGAACACCGGCGCTGCCTTCAGCGTGCTGACCGGGCGGACCCTTTTCCTGTCCATTGTAACGGCCCTCATTTTGGCGGTCGCCGTTATGCTGCTGGTGTTCCAAAAAGTTCCCAAGACCCTCGATCAGGTCGCCATAGTACTGCTGGTGGCCGGAGGGGCCGGGAATCTCATCGACCGGGTCGCAAGACACTATGTGGTCGATTTCATCGAAGTCTTATTCACCAATTTTGCGGTATTCAATTTTGCCGACTGCTGTGTGACGGTCGGTGCAGCAATCCTCATCCTTTCCACGGTCCTTGCTTTTGTGAAGGACTCCGGAGACGCATGAGCAGTAGGAGTTTTCAGACATGACCGAGCAGAACGTTTCGACGGTGGTCTCTCCGGAGCAGGAGGGGCAGCGCATCGACGTTCTTCTGGCGGGAGCCGTGGAGGGTCTCACCCGGTCCGGCGCACAAAAACTGCTGGCCGAGGGGCATGTCTCTGTCAACGGAAAAACGGTCTCCAAAGCCTATAAGGCGAAGACCGGAGATAAAGTCGAAACCTATATTCCTGCACCTCAGACCCTCACCGCTCAGGCGCAGGATATTCCTTTGTCCATTGTCTATGAAGATGAGGACCTTTTAGTGGTAGACAAGCCGAAAGGCATGGTGGTCCACCCGGCTCCGGGAAACCCGGACGGGACTCTGGTCAACGCTCTTCTCTACCACTGCGGGGACAGTCTTTCCGGGATCAACGGAGTCATCCGTCCCGGCATTGTCCATCGCATCGACAAAGACACGAGCGGGCTTCTGGTGGTGGCCAAGAACGATAAGGCGCACATCGCCCTGCAGGAACAGATCCAGGCCCACAGCTTTACGAGAGAGTATCGGGCGGTAGTCCATGGGAACTTCAAAGAGGACTCCGGGACCATTGACGCTCCCATTGGGAGAAGTCCGAAGGACCGCAAAAAAATGGCGGTCACCGACCAGCACTCCCGGCCGGCCGTCACGCACTTTGAAGTGCTGGAACGGTTCCGGGATTACACCTATGTCAAATGTCGGCTCGAGACGGGGCGCACCCATCAGATCCGCGTCCACATGGCTTACCGGGGACACCCGGTGGCAGGGGACCCGGTCTACGGCCCCTCCAATACACCGAAGAGTCTGCAGGGCCAGTGCCTTCACGCGGGGCTCATCGGGTTCCTCCATCCGAGGACCGGGGAATACCTGGAGTTCACGTCCCCTTTGCCGGACACATTCACGAAGTTTTTGCGGGGCCTCGAAAGCACCCGCATGGAATAAAATCACGGAGGTCAAAACGTGGATAAACAACTGAAACGCGAACTGCAAATGCAGGCGATCCGCATCCGTATGGACGTCATCAAGGGTACGTTCAATGCGAAGTCCGGGCACCCGGGCGGCTCTCTGTCCATCTCGGACATTATGGCGTACCTGTATTTCAATAAAATGAATGTGGACCCGGCAAACCCCGACTGGGAACAGCGGGACCGCCTCGTCCTTTCCAAAGGCCACACGGCCCCGGCCCTTTACGGCGCCCTTGCGCTGAAAGGCTTCTTCCCGGAGTCTGAGATCGAACGGCTTCGCAAGCCCGGCTCCTTCCTGCAGGGTCACCCGAGCATGCGTCTGACTCCCGGGGTCGATATGAGTACCGGTTCTCTGGGGCAGGGCATTTCGGTGGCCGTCGGTATGGCCCTCGGTGCCAAACTCAAAGGGGAAGACTTCAATGTCTATACGATCCTCGGCGACGGAGAGATCCAGGAGGGTCAGGTCTGGGAAGCGGCCATGTTTGCCTCTGCCAAGGGCCTTGATAACCTGGTGGCGGTCGTCGACAACAACAACCTCCAGATCGACGGCACCATCGATGAAGTCAACTCACCGTACCCCATCGACAAGAAGTTCGAAGCCTTCGGCTGGAACGTCATCAACTGTGACGGCCACGACTTCGACGAGATCGACGCGGCCTTTACCTTTGCCGAGAAGAAAAACGGCAAGCCTTCGGTCATCATCGCCAAGACTGTCAAGGGCAAAGGGGTTTCCTACATGGAGTATGCCGTCGAATGGCACGGGAAAGCTCCTCAGCAGGAAGAGTACGAAGAGGCGATGAACGAACTGCAGGACCGGCTCAGTGAGCTGGAGACCCTGGCGGCCCAGGAATAAGGAGGAAGTATCATGGCAGATATCATTACGAAAGCGACCCGTGTCGGGTACGCAGAAGGCCTCCTCTACCTGGGAGAAACGGACGAAAACGTCGTGGTCCTGGACGCCGACCTGGCCGGCGCGACCCAGACCGTTCAATTCAAGAAAAAACACCCGGACCGGTTCTTTGACTGCGGCATTGCCGAACAGAACATGATCGGCATTGCTTCCGGCCTGAGTCTGACGGGCTACACCGTCTTTGCAAGCTCTTTTGCGATGTTTGCTTCCGGCCGTGCCTTTGAACAGATCCGCAACTCCGTGGGGTACCCTCACCTGAACGTCAAAATCGGTGCGACCCATGCGGGCATCTCCGTCGGCGAAGACGGTGCTTCCCACCAGTGCAATGAGGACATTGCCCTCATGCGTACCATCCCCGGTATGACCATCATCAACCCGGCAGACGCGGTGGAAGCGAAAGCGGCCACCATTGCCGCCGCCAAGTATGACGGTCCCGTCTACATGCGTTTCGGGCGCCTGGCCGTCCCGGTCATCTTCGACCGCTCCTACAAGTTTGAGTGGGGGAAGGCCCGGGCTCTGACCGAAGGCAACGACGTAGCCATCTTTGCCACCGGCCTCATGGTCAATGAAGCTCTGATCGCAGCGGAACAGCTGAAGAATGAGGGCATTGCGGCCCGGGTCATCAACGTCCACACCATCAAGCCCCTCGATGAGGAATGTGTTGTGAATGCAGCCCGGGAATGCGGCTGTGTCGTCACAGCAGAAGAGCACAATGTCATCGGCGGCCTCGGCGGTGCGGTCTGTGAGTGCCTCTCTGAGAACTGTCCGACTCCGGTGGTCCGGGTCGGTGTCGACGACGAGTTCGGCCGTTCCGGCCCCGCCGTTGAACTGCTCCACCTTTACGGCCTCGACGCCGCCCACATTGTGGAGTCCGCCAAAAAGGCGATCAGCCTGAAGAAATAACTAAGGAAAATACTTGCTTTTGCAACGGCAATCTTTTATAATATTGTCCGTTGCAATAACGGGGTGTGGCGAAGTTTGGTATCGCGCTTGCTTCGGGAGCAAGAGGCCTCGGGTTCGAATCCCGACACTCCGACCAAAAAGAAAAGAGACTCGGCAAAGCCGGGTCTCTTTTCTTTTTAGCGGGAGCTGGGATTCCAATTCGACGTTCGCTCACGAAGCAGCTTCGGGAGCAGGCTGAGTGGCAGGGCGCTGCCGGTGGCAGAAGAAGCCCTGTCACTCAGATAGAACCACACAGAGCAATGCGATGCGATCTGAGCGAGCAGTGCGACAATGTGGTTCTGGTAGCCTCGGGTCGACTCATCCCGTCTGTAATTCTGCCGGTGACAGAAGAAGCATGGTTTTGCACTTGTGATCGGAATTGGACAGTTGTATAATTTAGTTTGTAAATATTCGGACAAGCGTTTGCTTTCCGATGGTTAGATTTGAAATGGAAAAGCGCGTTCAAGTGGATTAGAGAAAATTTATGGAGGCGCATTTCAATGAACGACTACAAAAACAACTACCCTTCCATCATCATCCACGGCTTTGCCGGCTGGGGTGAGATGGACCCCCTGTCCAAGGTCTTCAATTACTGGGGCTACAGCAAAAGCAGAAGCCTGCCCCGGTATCTGAGAAGCCAGGGGTATGAAGTGTATTTCCCGTCCCTTGGCCCCTTCTGCAGTGCCTGGGACAGAGCTTGTGAGCTCTATGCCTACATTTTCGGCGGGACGACAGACTTTGGTAAAGTCCACAGCGAGAAGTACAACCATGAACGGTATGGTCGGACTTATCCCGGCATTCTGAAGGACCTTGGTCAGACAGAAGCCCATAGAAAAGTCAACCTCTATGGACATTCCTTTGGCGGTCCTACCATTAAAGCCTTTGTGGAGCTCATGAACACCGGTTGTCAGGAAGAAGTGGAAGGGACTCCGGAAGAAGAACTGTCGGATTTCTTCAAAGGCGGGAAAGCCCATCTGCTTCACACGGTGACTACCCTGTCCGGTGTCAACAACGGCACCATTTTGGACCAGTTTTTCAACGACAAGACGATGCATGCCACCGAAAAAGTCATCCTGAGGGCGACGTCCCTCCTGGGGCATAGCCGCGGTGCGAAAGTCTTCGACCTTGGTCAGCAGCACTTTGGCCTGTCTCTTTACCCGGAAGACATTCAGGGCAAACCGAAGGCCCAGAGCAAAGAGGACTTTGAAAAAGGGTTCCAGCGCTATGCCAGCTCCAAACTGGACCGTTCCAACTGGGAAATGGACATCATCTGGTGCAAATGGATGAACGACCACCAGGGTGTAGCGGACACCGTGTATTACTTTG
>JAFUZN010000175.1 GCA_017476565.1 Clostridia bacterium | reverse complement strand
GTCTATGCCATGGCCTGTAACACGATCATTACTCTGGTGATCCTTCTGACTCTGGGCCTTGGGAAGATTATGGAAAAGGCTCTTCGAAAGGCGGGTGGAGGCGTATGAAACGACTACTTCGCGGAGTGTTCGGACTCATTATTCTCATCCCCCTGATCACCGTGGCGGTCTGGAGCGTGTTTTCCAACTGGCGCTGGCCGGACCTTACGCCCTCGGACTTTTCTCTGAGGGGCTATGAATATGCCTTTGGTCCCTCCGGCAATGCCCTGCCGATCCTTTTGAACAGTGTCGGGCTTTCCCTGCTGGTGACCCTGGTGACTCTGCTGGTCTGCTTTCCGGCGGCCCGGGCCCTGAGCTTTTATGAGTTCAGGGGAAAGGGGTTCATCGACAGTCTCGTGATGCTGCCGGCTATTGTGCCGGTCCTCAGCGTCGCAATAGGGATCCACATCACCTTTCTCAAGGCAGGTCTTGCAGGCACGGTGCTGGGGGTCCTGCTGATCCAGGTGCTCCCGGGCATTCCCTACGGGGTCCGTCTTTTGCAGGATTCCTTCGCTCTTTCCGGAAACGGGCTGGAACGGAAGGCCCGTACCCTCGGAGCCAACAGTCTTCAGACCCTCTGGCATGTGACTTTGCCCGTGAATGCCCCCGGCCTTGTGACTGCGGGCTCCATGGTGTACATCGTCTCCTTCAGCCAGTACTTCATCACCCTGCTCATCGGCGGGGGAAAGGTCACTACTTTCCCGCTGCTCATGCTGCCCTTCGTGCAGAACAGCGACCGGACCATTGCCAGTGCCATGGCCGTCATTTTCCTCGCCTCCCTCTGGGTCGTGACCTTTTTACTCGAGCAGTTCCTGCTCCACTATTACCAGGCCACCCGGTCTGTGACGAAATGAGGTGTTCCTATGGCAGCCATTGAACTGAAACACTTGAACCATTCTTACGGGGACACTTCTGTCCTTTCCGACATTGACCTCTCGATCCCGGAAGGGTCCTTCACGGTCCTGCTTGGACCCAGCGGCTCCGGAAAAACGACGTTGCTCCACTGTGTGGCAGGCCTCCTTCGACAGACCGAAGGGCAGGTGCTTTTTGACGGGGCCGTCATGGACGATGTACCGATCCACAAACGAGGTGCCGTCCTCGTAGACCAGGATGTCACTCTGTTTCCACACATGACGGTCGAGCAAAATATTGGCTTTGGCCTTCTCATGAGAAAGGAGCGTAAAAGCGTCATCCGGGAAAAAGTCGCCGACCTTGTTCGACTGATGGAGCTGGAAGGGCATGAAAAGAAGCTGCCTTCCGAGCTTTCCGGCGGACAGATGCAAAGGGTCGCCCTTGCCAGAGCTTTGGCGGTCGAACCGAATGTGCTCCTTCTCGATGAACCCTTCTCCAAACTGGATATTTCACTCCGGGCCAGTATGAGGACTTTTGTCAAAGACCTCGTGTCCCGGGAAGGCCTCACTACCATCATGGTCACCCACGATGCCGGGGAGGCCCTGCAGATGGCGGACACCGTAGCCGTCCTTTTGGACCGGCGACTGGAACAGGTGGGGACTCCTCAGGAAGTCTATGAGTGTCCGGTCAGCCGGAGCGTCAGCGAGTTCTTCGGCGAGAGGAACTATCTGACCGTGACGGAAGGCGCGACCGCGAAGACCTTTGTCCTCCGTCCCGACGAAGTTTTCCTGTCCCGCCCGACCGGCCGGGAAGGGGAGCGGACCGGTACCGTGAAGAACTGTGCCTATACCGGAGAGGTCTACCGCTATGAAGTGGCCTGCGACGGGGTCCTGCTGCTCGCGGCGACCATGTCCCATGAAGCCTTCCGGCCGGGGGAAACCGTAGCGGTGGAGTACCACCTGGAAGGTGCTCCGGTAATAGGAGAAAATCGCCGAAAAAGTGACAACTCTGCAAAGAAAGTAAAACCAAAGAAAGTGCCGAAAAAGACTTGACGATTCTTCATTCGTTGGATACAATTTAATTGTCTCTTATGGAATTGCTGCCCCGAACGGTAATTCCGAAACAATAAGAGAACACTCTCCATAAATATCCAAAGCTTGAGGAAGACAGTCTGCCACCCGGCAGGCTGTTTTCCTTTTTTACAGAAAGGAAGATAAACGATGAGACCGGTCATCTATGACTGTGACAACACGATCGATGTCCTCTTCAGCGATGTGGACGACGGACTCGCGCTCCTCTACCTGATGGGAGCGCAGGACTGTGTCGACCTCCTCGGTGTGACCACTACTTATGGAAACAGCCGGGAGGAGACGGTTTATAAAGCCACCCGGAAGATGCTCCGGCAATGCGGGCGGGAGGATATTCCCGTCTATCGCGGGGGAGGGGCTCCGGAAGACTATGAGAGCAGCGCGGCGGCCTTCCTGGCTGAGCAGGCAGCAAAGTACCCCGGAGAGCTGACGGTCCTTGCCACCGGCTCTCTGACGAACCTGAGAGGGGCGTTCCTCAAAGACCCGCAGTTTTTCAAAAACGTCAGTGAGATCGTCCTCATGGGCGGCATCACGGAACCTCTGGTGTTTTCCAGGAACACGATGGATGAGCTCAACTTCTCTTGTGACCCAAGGGCCTCTTTCGATGTTCTGACCAGGGGAGCGAAAGTGACGACCGTCACCGGGAACAACTGCCTGAAAGTCCTTTTTACAACGAAAGAGTACCGAAAAGAGCTTTATAAAAGCCATACGCCGGTGGGGGACTTCATTCGGGACAAAGCGGACCTCTATGAAGGGCTCAATGAGTCGGTCTTCGGCATTGAGGGGTTTTATAACTGGGACGTCCTTTCTGCCGCCTGGCTTTGCCACCCGGAGTATTTCGAGGACAAAGTCCGGCAATACGAGGTCACGGAAGAAGACCTGAAGACCGGGTTCCTCAGGGCATCGGACCGTGGGACGACGACCTTGAACTTACCGGAAGTCCGGGACCCGGAGGCTTTCCGAAAACACATTTATGAGACCTGGCTCCGGGCAGAGATCTCCTATAAGAGCCGGAACTACCTGCCCCTTCGGGCGGTGAAACGGATCGTCTATCCCATTTTGCACAAAGGTGCTGCCATCTACTGGAACATGGGGAAAATGGGGGTCGCTTTCACCGGAGAGGGCATCAACGGACACAAAGAAAAGACTCGCTGACAACAGCGAGTCTTTCTATGTTCAGGGGGATTTGCTTATTTGATGAATTTATCGATGAGCCCATAGAGGTTTTCCAGAGCCCCTTCGTCGTCCTGCTCTTTGGCCTGTGAGACGGCTCCCTTGAAATGTTCTTTCATGATGAGCCGGGAGGTGCTGGCGATGGAGGACTCCACCGCAGCCAGCTGGATCAGGATGTCGGAAGCGTCCCGGTTTCCGTCCACCATCCGTTTGACGGACTCGAGGTGGCCGATGGAACGGGCGATGCGGTTCGAGATAGCTTTCCTCTGTTTGTCATTCGAGGCTACCGGGTGCTCATGGAGCGGCTTTTCTCCGGCGTTCGCTGCCGGAGTGCGGTTGACCAGAGTCAGTCCCTCTTCGGTTTCTCCGATGAAGGCCCGGAAATAGTTGGCGACGTCGTAGTCTTTGGTCCCCATCCCATAGCCGATGTCTTCGATGTTCATGACGGGCATGGGGCCGAAGGAGTCGGCGAAATATTTGACGATGGCGGCACCGGTGGGGGTACAGAGCTCTCCGTTGACCCCGGTATGATAAATGGGGATGCCGTGGAGCAGGTAAGAGGTGGCCGGCGCCGGAATGGGAAGAATGCCGTGGGCACATTTCACTTTGCCGGTCCCGGTGTTCATGCTGGAGGCGATGATCTGATCGGGAGCCAGCCGCTCGATGAGCATGCAGACACAGACGACATCGGCGATGGCGTCCATATGGCCGACTTCATGGAAGTGAATCTGGGTGACCGTCGTTCCGTGGACATGGCTCTCTGCTTCCGCGATGAGGTCATAGACCTTGATGGCATCTTCTTTGACCTTGTCAGAGACTCTCAGACCACCGATGATGGACCGGACGTCTGCCAGAGAAGCGTGATGATGCTCGTGGTGGTGCTCATGGTCATGATGGTGTTCATGGTCGTGATGGTGCTCATGCTCATGATGATGTTCGTGTTCATGATCATGGACCTTGAGGTCTTCCTCCGGAGTCAGCTCGACGATGGCGTCTTTCGGTAACACATTGGGGGTCTCTTCCACGTCATTGTAGGTCACCCGAAAATGAGTTCCAAAAACGCCCTGCTTTTCAGAGGGCAGGGCGTAAGTTTTGACACCAGGGATTCCGATGGAGTTGAGCTCCTGAAGGAATTCCTCCTTGTTTTCTATGAGTTCCCAGAGGGCGGCGGAGATCATATCTCCGGCGGCTCCGTTCCCACAGTCAAGGTAGAGTGTTTTCATAAAATTGTTTCTTTCTTACTTCTTGGCAAGAATGTCTTTGATCTCGGTCAGAAGAGCGACTTCTTCGGAGGGACCTTCTTCTTCAGCGGGCTCTTCTTCCTTATTGCTGTTCCGCGCTTTGTTGAACGCTTTGACAATGAGGAAGAGGACGAAGCCAACAATCAGGAAGTTGATGATGGCGCCGATGAAGTTGCCGTAGTTCATGGTGATGCCGTTAGCAAAGGTGTAGGACAGGGAGGAAGCGCCGTCTACGAGAGCGTCGCCGCCAAGGAGACCGATGAGCGGGTTGATGATGTCTTCGACCAGCGAATTGACGATCGCGGTGAAGGCAGCACCGATGACGACGCCGACGGCCAGGTCCATAACGTTGCCCTGCATGATGAACTCTTTGAATTCAGCAATGATACCTTTCTTTTCTGCCATTTCTGATTACCCCTTTTTCATTAATATTTGACTTAAAACTCTCTTCAAGTCATTGGAAACATTTTAGCATAAAAGGGCCTGTGCCGCAAGGCACAGGCCCTTTTTCTTTTCTTGTCCTTTCGGCTTAGCCGAAGATACCGCCGACGGCTGCAATGGCAGTCGCAAAGACGGTGGAAACCACGGTCATGAGCTTAATCAGGATGTTGATGGAGGGACCCGAAGTATCTTTGAACGGGTCACCGACCGTGTCGCCGACGACTGCAGCGTGGTGGGCTTCAGAACCCTTTCCGCCGTGGTGGCCGGTCTCGATGTACTTCTTGGCATTATCCCAGGCACCGCCGGAGTTCGCCATGAAGATGGCCATCAGGACACCGGTGACCAGGGCGCCGCCGAGCATACCGCCGAGGGCGGTGGGGCCAAGGATGAATCCGCAGAGAAGGGGAGCGGCGACGGCGATGACGCCGGGAACGATCATTTCCTTCAGAGCGGCCTGGGTGGAGATGGAAACGCAGGTCTTGTAGTCCGGTTTCTCAGTGCCGGCCAGAATGCCGGGCTTCTCTTTGAACTGACGACGGACCTCTTCGATCATCTGGTTGGCTGCACGACCGACAGACTCCATAGTGAAAGCGGAGAACAGGAAGGGCAGCATACCGCCGATGAGGACACCGGCTACGACCGGTGCATCGGTCAGGCTGATGGAAGTCAGGCCAATGGACTGAGTGTAGGTGGAGAACAGCGCCAGGGCGGTCAGAGCGGCGGAGCCGATGGCGAAGCCCTTACCGACTGCGGCAGTGGTGTTACCGACGGAGTCGAGCTGGTCTGTGATCTCACGGACAGAGGGATCGAGTTCGGACATTTCTGCGATACCGCCGGCGTTGTCGGCGATGGGGCCATAGGCGTCCACTGCGACGGTGATGCCGGTGGTGGCCAGCATACCGACGGCGGCGAGGGCGATGCCGTAAAGGCCGGCTGTTGCATAGGCGATCAGGATACCGATGGCGATGAGCAGCAGCGGGATGGCGGTGGATTTCATACCGACGGCAAGGCCGGAAATGATATTGGTGGCAGAACCGGTCTCGGACTGTTCTGCGATCTTCTTGACGGATCTATATTTGTCAGAAGTGTAGTACTCCGTCAGGGTGCCGATGGCAAGACCGACGAGCAGACCGGCAAGGACTGCCCAGAAGGGACCGTAACCGACAAAGAAGATCTTGTCGAGAACGAAAGCACCGATGATGGTCAGGCCGGCGGAGACCCACTCACCGATCTTCAGGGCAAACCCGGGGTCAGAACCGTCTTTGCCGCGGACGAAGAAGGTGGCGAGGATGGATGCGATGATACCGACAGCGGCCAGAATGAGCGGGAACGCTACGCCGCCGTAGGGCTTGCCTGCCACGGTGGTGACGACGCCGGTAGCGGCGGCCACAGTGCCAAGGGACAGGGAAGAGATGATGGAACCGACATAGGACTCGTAGAGGTCGGCGCCCATGCCTGCGACGTCACCGACGTTGTCACCGACGTTATCGGCAATAACTGCGGGGTTCCGGGGGTCATCTTCCGGGATGTTGTTTTCGACTTTGCCGACCAGGTCAGCGCCGACGTCCGCCGCTTTGGTGTAGATACCGCCGCCGACACGGGCGAACAGAGCGATGGACGATGCACCGAGGCTGAAGCCGAACATGATGTCCGTGCGCCCGGTGATGGCATAGATGAGGCCGACGCCGAAGAGGCCGAGGCCAACGACGGACATACCCATGACGGCACCGCCGGAGAAGGCGATGGACAGCGCTTTGTTCATGCCGCTGGTGCGAGCTGCATTAGCGGTACGGACATTGGCGCGGGTGGCGACCGTCATGCCGAGGAACCCGGCCAGGACGGAGAAGAGCGCACCGACGATGAAGCAGACTGCGGTGGGCCAGCTGATGGCGAAACCGATGATGAGGAAGAAGACGGCAACGAAGATTGCCAGGATCTTGTACTCAGAGGTCAGGAACGCCAGAGCGCCTTCATGGATGTGGTTGGAGATCTCCTCCATTTTTTCTGTACCCGGATCGGCTTTTCTGACACGTGCCGCAAGGAAGAGGGCATATGCCAGACCGATGAGGCCGACGACCGGGATCAGATAAACTAATCCTCCCATTTGTAATCCTCCAATTGAATTGAGATTTTTCCAGAGTCGGGGATAGGAGGCCCCTAATCTTTCCTTCCAATTCTAACAAAGAAAAAGACCGATTTCAATAATCCTCTTTTCTAATTTATAAAAAGTGAAACAGTGTTGAGAATGCCTTCCTTTCTGTATTTTCCATCGTCTTCCGCCTCGGAAGACAAAAAGTTTTTCCTGACCTTTCGAGGGGTGGCACAACATCTTGTGCTTTTCACGGCTAACTACCACAATTGCGCAAAATTTTATCCTTGCAATGCGGGTGGAGCTTTAATATACTGTAATTACCGAAGTGGGGCGAATTCCCTAATTTGAACACCAAAATGGTGGAAAGTGGGGGAATGGGCAATTTCAGGAAAGGAGAGAGGCTCAATGGATTTCCTCGGTGAATTTCAGCACAAGTTAGATTCCAAGAAGCGTCTTTTCATTCCTGCAAAGTACCGCGGGGCTCTGGCCGATGGGTTCATCGTCAGCAAAGCTCCCGACCACTGCCTTTACATTTATTCGAAAGAGGAATGGGAACCGGTGGCCGCTCAGATCAAATCGCTGCCCGGCTCGGAAGAGTACCGCCGTTTCAAACGGGACTTCTTCCGGAACGCCGACCTGGCGGAAATGGACAGCCAGGGGCGATTCACCGTCAAAGCGGACCTGCTCGAATATGCAGGCCTCGACAAAGAGGTCCTCATCATCGGTTCCGGCAACAAATTCGAAGTCTGGGATGCCGATTCCGTCAAGAAGGATACGGACAAGACGCTCTCGGCCGATGAACTGGGCATCGAGGTCGTATTCTGATGGAAGGTCTTTCTTTCTCCCATGTTCCGGTCCTGCTGGAAGAGACCCTCTCTTCGCTGCAGATCGATCCGGAGGGAACCTACGTGGATGCCACCGCCGGAGGCGCCGGTCATTCGGCCAGAATCCTTGAGCGTCTTTCCGATAAAGGAAGGCTTCTCTGCATGGATCAGGACCCGGATGCCATCCGCGTCCTTACAGAACGGGTCGGGGGAGACCCCAGAGTTACTGTCATCCACGACAATTTCTCTCACATTGCAGAAGTTTTGGAAGAACAGGGCATTTCCTCTGTCGACGGGGTCCTCGCGGACCTCGGAGTCAGCTCTCATCAGCCCGATACCCCGGAACGGGGATTCTCCTTCCACGCCGATGCGCCGCTCGATATGCGCATGAGTCAGAAAGGGCCCACCGCCGCCGACCTTTGCAATACCCTTTCTGTTTCGGAGTTGAAACAGATCTTATATACCTACGGGGAAGAGAAAAATGCCCCGCAAATCGCCCGGGCCATCGTAAACGCCCGGGAAAACGCACCCATTGAAACGACGCTGCAGCTGGCAGAACTGGTCAAAGAGGCGGTCCCCGCCAGGGCCCGTCGAGCCAAACACCCTGCGCGAAAGACGTTCCAGGCCCTGCGCATCGCCGTCAACGGAGAGATGGACGTTTTGAATGTGGCTCTGGACAGCATGTTCGATGTGCTGAAGGACGGCGGCCGGCTCTCCATTATCACCTTCCATTCTTTGGAAGACCGGATGGTGAAACAGCGGTTTGCCGGTTATTGTCAGGGCTGTATCTGCCCGCCGGAGTTCCCGGTGTGCGTCTGCGGACGGACCCCCAGTGGGGAGCTGCCCTTCAAATTCATGACCGCTTCGGAGGAAGAACTGGAAGCAAACCCCCGGAGCCGCAGCGCGAAACTTCGCTGCATCCAAAAAATACACAGCAGATATCCCGAATGATTTACATACATACATTAGCAACAGTGGGGAGGTGAGTCGGATGGCTGCTACTGGAAACCGCGGCGCGTACGATCTGAATGCGTATCGGAATCAGCGGAATGCAAGGCTCTCGGAGCCGGTCGGACCGGTACGGGGAACAGCGGTGCCGAAGACTCGCCCGGACCCCGCACCCCGGACGCGTCAGGCTCCGAAGCCCCGCGTCATCCAAAAAACCAAAAAACAACTGAGGCAGGAAGCTCAGAGAAGCCGGGCGGCCGCCCTGAGGATCATCGCCATCGCCGCCGTTCTCTTCGTCGTCCTCGGGTTCCAGATCTACAGTGAAGTCCGGGTCGATGAGCTCGATCAGCAGCTGGCCGATATCAACCAGCAGATCGCCGTCGTCGAAAGCGACAATACGCGACGCAATATGGAACTGAACGCCAATGTCTCGCTGGAGAAGGTCGACCAGTACGCCCGGGGAGAACTGGGCATGGTCAAGATCTCCGACTACCAGGTCAACTACGTGAAGCTGTCCGACGCCGATGCGGTGGAGGTCAGCGGAGGAAAGACCCATTCCGATCTTGCACAGAAATTGAAGATCGGTCAAAAAGATAACGCAACCCGCGATTGAGAGTTAGGATGACCTCCTAACTCTCAACGTCGTAATTAAGGAATGCCTGGAGGCCGCAAAAATGTCGAGAAAAGAGAAGAAAAAGTTACGGGATCGGGCCCTTTTGGCCATGGTCCTGACACTGGTCCTCGGGTTCGGGACCGGTGTGTTCGGCATGATCAACGTCGGGCTCATCCATGGGGAAGAGAACCGAAGGAAAGCGGAGTCGGAGCAGCTCTCCGACACGGTGGTTGCCGCCCGCCGGGGGACCATTTACGACAGCAACATGAATATTCTCGCTCAGAGCACCGATGCCTGGAAGATCTACGTGAACCCCTCAGAAGTCCCGGATGAGGCGGCGGCCAAAAAGGCGGCCATGAACCTCTCGAACATCCTCGACACCGACTACGACGACACCCTGGAAGCCTGCCTCAACAAAGACCGGCGATACATCGTTCTCAAGTCCAAAGTGGACTTTGCCACCAAGGAGAAGATCGAAAAGCTCCGAAAAGACAATAAGGGCTTCAACCGGTTCATCGGCATCGAAGACGATGTCACCCGGTTCTACCCCTTTGACAACTTCGCCTCCACCGTCATCGGGTTCACCGGTTCCGACGACAAAGGCATGTCGGGACTCGAATCCGCTTATAACACGAAACTCACCGGTCTTTCCGGACGAAATATCACGGCCCAGAACGCAAAACAGCGGGAGATCGCCTCTGACTTTTCGACCTATTACGCGGCCCAGGAGGGTGTGAGCCTCCAGCTGACCATCGACAACGCGATCCAGTACTATCTCGACTCCGCTCTTTCCAGCGCCATCGAGACACAGGATGCCACCTATGGCTATGGCATCGTCATGGACGTCAAAACCGGCGCGATCCTTGCCATGAGCAGTCAGCCGGACTACGACCTCAACGACCCCTATGCGGTTTCCGATGAAAAGACGAAGGAGGGGCTCGACAAGATCACCGATGATGAGGAACGGGCCAAGGCCACTACCGATGCACTCTTCGCCCAGTGGCGCAACCGGACCGTCACGGACACCTATGAACCCGGTTCTGTCTTCAAGTGTGTCACGGCAGCCGCCGGCATCGAAGAAGGAGTCGTGACCCCCGATGAGATGTTCGTCTGCGGAGGCAGTTACAAAGTCAAGGACATCACCTACCACTGCTCGAACCGCAGGGGCCATGGCTCGGAGGACTTCACGACTTCCCTGATGAACTCCTGCAACCCCATTTACATCCAGGTTGCCCAGCGGCTCGGTTCGGAAAAGTTCAGCCAGTATTTCGAGGCCTTTGGCCTCGGAGAGACCACCGGAGTGGATCTGGCAGCGGAAGCGGCGCCGAAGCCCGGGGTCACTTACTACACGGCAGACCGGATGGGCCCCGTCGAACTGGCCTCCAGTTCCTTCGGCCAGTCCTTCCAAATCACCCCGATCCAGATCTGTACGGCGATCAACACCATCGCGAACGACGGCAAACTGGTCCAG
The DNA here is from genome assembly GCA_017476565.1 of Clostridia bacterium. Lineage (GTDB taxonomy): Bacteria > Bacillota > Clostridia > Oscillospirales > Acutalibacteraceae > RUG420. The sequence goes on along the minus strand of JAFUZN010000175.1, from coordinate 5,323 downwards.
CCCTACATCGTGGCAAAAGAGATGGACAGTGAGGGCAATGTGGTCCGGGTGACCAAGCCCACCGTCCGCCGACAGGTCGTCTCCAAGAAGACCGCCGACACCGTCACTCAGATGATGGTGGAAGTCGTCCGAGGCGGCACCGCCAAAAACGCTACTGTCGCCGGCTATAAAGTGGCCGGCAAGACGGGAACTTCCGAGAAACTGACCACCAAGCAGGAGGACTACATCGGTTCTTTCTGCGGGTTCGCTCCCGCCGATGACCCGGAGATCTCCGTGATCATCATCATCGATGACCCGAAGTCCGGAAGCTATACCGGCGGTAAGACCGCCGCCCCTGTGGCCGCAGAAGTCATTGGAAACACCCTTCGCTATCTGAATATCGAACCGGAATACGAAGAAGGGGAGAATGCAGGCCAGGACGTCCGCACTCCCAGTGTCACAGGACTGGAAACCGCTGCTGCCAGTGAGACCCTGTCCTCCTCCGGCTTTACCGTCAAGGTCATCGGAGAAGGCAAAAAGGTCAAGGCTCAGGCTCCGGAGGCCGGGAAACTCATTCCCCAAAACGGAGTTGTGGTCCTCTATACGGAAAGCGAAGAACCGAACGAGACCGTAGAGATGCCAAACCTCATCGGCATGTCGGTGAGCCAGGCTCGCTATGCGGCGAAGGCCGCGGGCCTCAATGTCCAGATCGTCGGTACCGCCAGCGACGCCTCCGGTGCCTCCTACGGACAGAGCATCTCGAAGGGGACAAAAGTGGCCCTCGGATCTACCGTGACGGTGTCCTACATGACCACCAGCACGGAAATGGAAATCGAAGATACCGGCAATGCCGATTGAGATACTATAAAGGAGCAGAATCCATGAGAACCTTTACTACGGAAGAAATCGCCCGGGCAACGGGCGGTGTTGCCAGCGGCCCTGCGGAGGTGACCTCTGTCGTCATCGATAACCGGGAGGCCCGTCCGGGAAGTCTGTTCATCGCCATCAAGGGGGAACGTCTCGACGGTCACTCCTTCATCGACTCCGCGGTCGAAGCGGGGGCAACGGCAGTCCTTTGTCATAAAGATGTGGACTGCAAAGTCCCCACCGTGAAAGTGGCCGATACGACGAAAGCTTTCCTGGAACTCGGGAAGTCCTATCGACTGGAATACGATATCCCGGTGGTGGCCCTCACCGGCAGCGTGGGGAAGACCACCACCAAAGAGATGATCTGGTGCGTGCTGAACGCGAAATTCCACGCCCATAAAACCTATAAGAACTGGAACAACGAGATCGGTCTGCCCAAAGTCCTTCTGCAGCTTGAGCCGGAACACACGGTTCTGGTGGTGGAACTGGGCATGAACCATAAAGGTGAGATCGCGACCCTCTCGAAGACGGCGCTGCCGGACATTGGAGTCATCACGAACGTCGGGGTCTCCCACATTGAAAACCTGGGCAGCCGGGAAGGGATCTTAGCGGCCAAACTGGAACTGCTGGAAGGGATGAAGCCGGGTTCGCCGATCATTCTCAACAAAGACAATGACCTGCTCTCGACGGTAGACCTGCCGGACTATCGTGTCCGCTGGTTCGCACTCCACGACACAGACGCCGATGTGCACGCGGAAGAAATCGACTACAAGGACGACTCCACGACCTTCACCGTCGTCACGAAAGAAGGCCGCTGGCCTGTAGAGCTGCCGACTACCGGTGAACACAATGTCTACGATGCTCTCGCCGCCATTGCGGTGGGCCTCGAGCTGGACATTGCCCCGGAAGACGCGGCAAAGGCTTTGAAGAACTACCGCCCCGCCGGCATGCGGGAGAATGTCGTCGAGAAGGGTGGCGTCACGGTTATCGAAGACTGTTACAATGCCAGCCCCGACTCCATGAAAGCCATGGCGGAGACCCTGACCCTGAAAGGGGCTCCCGGGCGCCGCAAGATCGCCGTCATCGGCGATATGCTGGAACTGGGGGACTACTCCGAAGAGGCCCACGCCCTTGCAGGCCGGTACATGGCAGAAGCGGGGATCGATCTGCTCATCACCTATGGCCCCTTGTCGACCTTCGCCGCAAAGTCGGCCAGAGAGCACGGACTCCTTCGTGTTTTCGACTTCCAGGACAAAGACGACCTGATCGAGAAATTGACGGGGATGCTGAAACCCGGAGATGTGGTGGCGGTCAAGGGAAGCCGCGGCATGCAGATGGAAGAGATCATTCAGAAGATCTATGACAAGATCGACTTTTGAGATATTGAGAAACGAGGAAGAACATTATGAAACTTGCAGCAGTCATCAGCGCCGCCGTTCTGGGGTTTGCTCTGAGCGCCCTTTTGGGGATCAAACTGGTCCCCTGGCTTCACAAACTTAAATTCGGGCAGACCATCCTGGACATCGGCCCCAACTGGCATAAAGAAAAACAGGGGACCCCCACCATGGGCGGGTTCATGTTCATCATCGGTACCACCCTGGCATTCTTCATCGTGGTCCTGGTCTCCAAGGCCCTCGGCTATGACCTGGTCGGGGGTGGCTCCCTCGTCGCAGGGGCCGAAAAAGCGAAGATCTACGGCGGCCTCCTCATGGCCCTCGGCTTCGGACTCATCGGCTTTGCCGACGACTACATCAAGGTCCGGAAAGAACAGAATGAAGGTCTGACGGTCATTCAGAAGACCCTCCTTCAGCTGCTCCTCTGTGCCGCTTACATTGCGACCCTCATCCTTTCCGGAAACGTCTATATGTACATTCCCTTTGGCGGCGTCTGGGACTACGGCAACACCATCGTCTTCAGTCTCTTTACGTTTATTGTCATGTATGCCACCGTCAATGCAGTCAACTTCACGGACGGGATCGACGGGCTCTGTGCTTCGGTCACGACGACCGCTGCGGTCTCTTTTGCCGTGATGGCCGCCTTCCGGCATGTTTTCGGTGCCACGATTTTGGCGGCGGCCCTCGCCGGCGCCTGTGCCGGGTACCTGATCTGGAACTGGCACCCTGCCAAATGTTTTATGGGGGACACCGGTTCCATGTTCCTCGGCGGAATGATCGTCGCTCTGGCCTATGCCATCAACTGCCCCCTGATTTTGCTCCTGGCCGGACTCATCTATGTGGTGGAAGGGGCTTCTGACGTCATTCAGATCCTCTACTTCAAAATCACTAAAAAAATCGCTCAGAGGACCGATCCGGAAGCTACCGGAAAACGCCTGTTCAAAATGGCACCCATCCATCACCATTTTGAGAAGAGCGGCTGGTCCGAAGAGAAGATCAACTATGTTTTTGCGGCCGTCAACCTGGCCGCCGGTATCCTTGCCTGCATCCTCGTCTACTTCGGGATGCCGGTGAATGCATAACCACTGATTGGAGTTTACGAATATGGCGAATCGACAGGCGAAAGGGAAGAGGAACGGGTTCCTGGCCCGAGGTGGCTTTGACCTCCCGTTTTTCATCATCGTGATCACGCTCATCACGCTGGGACTCATTATGATGTTCTCGGCGAGTTCGTCCTATTCCTATTATTATTTCAACGACAGCCTGTACTACTTCAAACGACAGGCGGCCTTTGCCGCCATCGGCCTCGTCGTCATGGCACTTGTGTCCCGTGTCGATTACCACGTCCTGAAGAGATTCGCCGTCCCTGTACTGGTCGTCTCCTTTGCCCTGCTGGTAGCCGTCCTGTTAGTGCCGCCGCCTCCGGGGTTCGAAGAGTTCCACCGCTGGATCTCACTCGGGCCGCTCACGTTCCAGCCCTCTGAGGTCGCAAAGTTTGCCATCATCCTCTACTTTGCCTGGCACATGGATCGACATTTCAAGGAGATCAATTCAAAAGCTCTCTACAGAGAAAGCCGTTTTCAGGCAAAATCGGCTTACATGGCCTGGTACCTTTTGATCCTTGCAGTCACTTGTGCTCTTGTTTACAAAGAGAATCACGTCTCCGGCACCCTGCTGATCTTTGCCATCGGTGTGATGCTGATGTACCTGGCCGGGTTCAATTACAAGTGGTTCCTCCTGGCGATCGTAGCGGGTGTCATCCTCGTGATCGTGGTCGTGAACAACCCGTCTATTTTGCCCGAACACGCCCAGCCCCGGATCCTTTCCTGGATCGACAAGAGCTATGACCCCCTGGGGGTCCGCTGGCAGACCAACCAGGCAGTCTATGCCATCGGCTCCGGCGGTTTCTTCGGAGTGGGACTCGGCAATTCCAAGATGAAACAGCTCTATGTTTCCGAACCGCAGAACGACTTCATCTTTTCCATCATCTGTGAAGAGCTGGGGTTCATCGGAGCCCTGTTCATCGTCATCCTGTTCGGACTTCTGGTCTGGAGAGGCTTCCTCATCGGGATCCAGGCGAAGGACAAATTTGGCTCTCTGCTGGCCATGGGCATCGTGTTCCAGGTCGGCCTGCAGGCGGCCCTCAACATCGGCGTTGTCACCGATGTCCTGCCCAACACCGGTATCTCTCTGCCGTTTTTCAGCTACGGGGGCACGTCCCTTTTGATGCTGATTTTTGAAATGGGCGTTGTCATCTCGGTCTCCAGGACCTCAAAACTAAAGAAAATCTGACCTCTGGAGGTTACTTATGAAATTATTATTTGCGACCGGTGGTACCGGCGGACACATCAACCCGGCCCTTGCTGTAGCAGGACAGATCCGGGAACAGTACGGCGATGAGGTCGAGATCCTCTTCGTCGGCACGCCGACCCACATGGAGACCCGTCTCGTACCACAGGCGGGGTTCGACTTCACGGCCATCGATGTCCGAGGCTTTTACCGGGGGCTCACCTGGAACAATATAAAGCGGGACAGTGCCGCCCTGGTCAAAATGTTCACCTCCAGTGTGGAAGCGAAAAAACTCATCAGAGAATACCAGCCGGATGCCGCTATCGGCTTCGGGGGGTATGTCAGCGGACCGGTCATCCGTGCCGCCGCCAAACTGGGAGTGCCCACGGCAGTCCATGAGCAGAATGCCTACCCCGGCATCACCAATAAGGCCCTGGCAAAAATGGTGGATCTCGTCATGTTGACTTCGGAAGACGCGAAGGCCCGCATTGAGTGCAAGAATCTGCCGGTCATCACCGGTCTTCCCGTGAGGGGAGAGATGGTGGCCGCCGACCGGAAAGCCTGTCGGGAAAAACTGGGGATCCCGGAGGACCGCATCCTCGTCCTCTCCATGGGAGGCAGCCTCGGTGCCGATGCCATCAACCACGCGATGTGCGAGCTCATCGCGAAAGAAAAGGATAATAAGAAACTTTACTTCATCCATGCCTACGGCCAGTATGGCCGGTATGTGCCGGAAGAACTGAAATCCCTCGGCGTCGATGCCGACCACTATGGGAACATCACCCTGCGGGAAT
>JAFUZN010000174.1 GCA_017476565.1 Clostridia bacterium | reverse complement strand
TATGAACTGCGGGACGCAATGATGGAAGTGTGCCTTTACCTCTGCCGACTCATGGCCAAGGACGGGGAAGGGGCCTCCCACCTGATGACCTGCCAGATCTCGGGGGCGAAAGACGAAGCGACAGCGGAAGTCCTCGGCCGAAGTGTCATCAACTCCTCTCTGACGAAGGCTGCCATTTTCGGCGCCGACGCCAACTGGGGCCGTGTCCTCTGCGCCATGGGGTATTCCGGCGGGGAGTTCGACCCGGAGCAGGTGACCATTTCCTTCCGCTCAGAAACAGGCAGTGTGCTGGTCTGTGAGAACGGCCGGGGTGTGGACTTTTCGGAAGAGAAAGCCAAAGAAGTCCTCTCGGAAGAGGAAGTCATCATCGACATCCGGCTCAAGGACGGGGACGGGGAAGCTACCCTCTGGGGTTGCGACCTCACCTATGACTATGTAAAGATCAACGGCGATTATCGGACCTGATGACGCTGTTTTGAGGTGAATCCTATGGAAAACATTTTGAAGATCACGCCGGAACAGCGCGCCCAGACCCTCATTGAGGCGTTGCCCTACATCCAGCGGTATTACGGCAAGACCATCGTCATCAAGTATGGCGGCAATGCCATGGTGTCGGAAGAGCTGCGCAAAGCGGTCATCGACGACATCGTCATGCTGAGCCTCATCGGAGTGCGGGTCATCGTCGTCCACGGCGGCGGTCCGGAGATCTCCGGGATGCTGAAAAAGACGGGCAAGGAGAGCAAGTTCGTCAACGGCCTTCGGTATACCGATGAAGAGACCATGGACATTGTCCAGGCGGTCCTCTGCGGCAAGGTCAACAAAGACCTGGTCAAACTTATCAACGATGCCGGCGGCAAGGCCGTGGGCCTCTCCGGTATGGATGACAATATGATCCAGGCGAAAAAGCTCGACAAGGGCGACGGGTACGACTACGGCCTCGTTGGGGAGATCCAGCGGGTGGACCCGGAAGTCATCTACCATACCATTGGCAGCGGCATGATCCCGGTCATCTCTACGGTGGCTCAGGGGACCGACGGCAATAAGTGTTACAACATCAATGCCGATACGGCTGCTGCGCAGATCGCCATTGCCTGTCATGCGGCGAAACTCATCCTTCTCACCGACACCACCGGGGTCCTGCGGGACAAAGATGATGAGTCCACCCTCATTGGACGCATCACCATGGAAGACCTGCCGGAACTCAAGGCCTCCGGCATCCTTCAGGGCGGTATGATCCCGAAGGTGGAGTGCTGCGAATTCGCGGTGAAGAACGGCGTTGCCCGGACCCATATTCTGGACGGGCGGATCCCGCACTCCATTCTCATTGAAGTCCTGTCCCACAAAGGTATTGGGACCATGGTCTGGAAAGGGGAAGACAATACATGACGACGAAAGAACTCATGGAGCTCGACCAGAAGTACATTATCGGGACTTATGGCCGAAACCCCATTTCCATCGTTCGAGGCAAGGGTGCCACCCTCTATGATGAGGAGGACAACGAATACATCGACTTTACCAGCGGCATCGGCGTCTCCTCCATTGGCTACGGCAATGAGAAGTGGGCCGAGGCTATTTATGAGCAGGCAAAGAAGCTCGGGCACATCTCCAACCTCTATTACACAGAGCCCTGTGCAAAACTTGCGGAACAGCTTTGTACCCGTACCGGCATGAGCGGAGTCTTCTTCGGAAACTCCGGGGCCGAGGCCAATGAGGGCATCATCAAGCTTGCCCGGAAGTACAGTTATGACAAATACGGGGAGGGCCGTGCCACGGTCCTGACCCTGAAAGACTCCTTCCACGGCCGGACCATCACGACGCTGAACGCCACCGGTCAGGACGTGTTCCACCAGTATTTCTTCCCCTTCACGGAGGGGTTCCGGTATGTGGAAGCCAACAACTTTACGGACCTGGTCCTGAAGGCCGACGATACCGTCTGTGCCGTCCTCATGGAACTCATTCAGGGAGAGGGCGGCGTGAACCCCCTCGACGAAGAGTACGTGAAGAACGTGGCGGAGTACTGTAAGAAGAACGACTGGCTGCTCCTCATCGATGAGGTACAGACCGGTGTGGGCCGAACCGGGACCCTGTTTGCCTACCAGGGTTACGGTATTGAACCGGACGCGGTGTCTTTTGCCAAAGGCATTGCCGGCGGCCTGCCCATGGGCGGTTTCCTTGTCTCTGAAAAATGTCGAGAGACCCTTGGTCCCGGGACCCATGGTTCCACCTTCGGCGGAAACCCGGTGTCGGCCAGCGCTGCTCTGGAAGTTCTGAATGAGCTGGATGACCAGCTGCTTCTGGAAGTCCGGGAGAAGGGGAATTACATTGCCGCTGCCGTCCACAATATGCGTTCCGGAAACATTTCTGCGATCAAGGGGAAGGGCCTTATGATCGGTCTTCAACTGATCGGGGCCGATGCCGCCCAGACTTCGGCCGCTCTGGCCAGTCGGGGCCTTTTGACTCTGACTGCCCATGGCAATGTGTTGCGGCTCCTGCCTCCGCTTACGATCACTATTGAAGAAATCGATAAGGGCCTTGCCATTTTACAAGGGCTCCTGGGGGACTGAGCCCTGAGGAAAACTTGTTGCGCACAAGCAATATTCCGTACAAAAAACAGTCTTTTTCGGCGCTCTGAAAGAGGCTGTTTTTCTCATAACGATGCGGTTTTTGAAAGGCGAAAAAGTTGTTGTATGCTAACTTTGTCAGTTGTCATTGACTAACCGAACCTTCACCCTTTAGTATGTGTGTAAAGGAACGAGATTCCCCTATTTTTGGCATATTGATGGAGGTAATTATCATGAAAAAATTTGTATGCAGCGTTTGCGGGTATATCTATGAAGGCGACTTCCTTCCGGAAGATTTCGTATGCCCGATCTGTAAAGCTCCGGCTTCCAAGTTCATTGAGCAGACCGAGGAAAGAGTCTGGGCAGCCGAACATGTTCTGGGTGTCGCTTCCGATGCTCCGGAAGACATCAAAGAGGACCTGCGCTCCTGCTTCAACGGCGAATGTATGGAAGTCGGCATGTACCTTGCCATGGCTCGTCAGGCCATTCGGGAAGGTTATCCCGAGATCGGCGAGTATTATAAGACGGCCGCCTTCGAAGAGGCAGAGCATGCCGCAAAGTTTGCGGAGCTCCTGGGTGAGATTTTGTCTCCCTCTACCGAAGAGAATCTGAGAGTCCGTGTAGATGCTGAGTTCGGTGCCACCGAAGGCCGTGTGGACATTGCCACCCGTGCCAAAGCCCTGAACCTTGACGCCATCCATGACACCGTTCATGAGATCGGCCGAGACGAAGCTCGTCACGGCAAAGCTTTCGACGCTCTTCTCAAGAGATATTTCGGCTAACAAAGTCAAAAAGAACGCCCCGCTTTCGCGGGGCGTATTACTTTGTAGTGTTTAGCCGGCCTTGGCGGCTTTCGCACGGGCCTGCGCTTCATTATAGTCTTTGGAGAGGGTCTTGTAAGAGATCTTGCCCATGCCTTCTCTCGGGAAGTGTTCCATGAAGACTGTATCGACCGGGCGGGAGAGGTCGTCGAGCTCTGCGACGTACATCGCCTTCAGCTCTTCCAGGACTGCGGCCTGGTTTTCGCCTTCTTTCAGAACGACGAAAGCAATGGGGTTTTCACCCTGGGCATGTTCCAGGTCGTCTGCGCCGACACAGGCACAGCTGCGAACGGCAGGGTGTTTACTGATGACCCCTTCGATCTGGGCGGGGAAGATCTTGTGGCCGTTGAACATGGTGACCATTCTCTTGATACGGCCTTTGATGAAGAGGAACCCGTCTTCGTCGATGTAACCGATGTCGCCGGAGTGGATCCAGACCTGGCCGTCCGGGTGTTCGATCATGACATTGGCGGTCTCTTCGGGGTCGTTGAGATAGCCGATCATGTTCTGGGGTCCGGTCATGCAGATCTCACCTTCTTCTCCGTAGGTGAGCTCATTGGAGGTGCCGGGTTCAAAGATGGAGATGGTGTTGGTGAGCAGCGGGTAGCCGACGCTGAGGGAGCGGAAGTTTCCGTTGCAATAGCAGCTGCCGGCGGAGCTGACTTCACTCATGCCATAGCCCTGGGACAGGGGGAAGCGGCTGCCGTGGTCTTTCAGGAAGCCGTTGAGCTTGGCTTCGGTACCTGCATTCATGGTGTCGCCACCGGACCCTGCGGTCTCAAAGAAGCTGAGGTCAAAGCCGTCCTGCATCTCCTTGCTGTTCATGAGTTTCTCATAATGGGCCGGGACCATGAGGGTATGGGCCGGACGATATTTCTTCACATATTCGCCGACTTTATCCTGGTCGAATTTCGGAATGATGACATCGGTCACGCCGAGGAACAAAGGCATGTGCAGGCTTGCGACAATGCCGTAGGAGGCGAAGGAAGGAATGATATTCAGGAAATTAGGGTCTCTCGTGTAACGGACTCCGCAGTTTTCAAAAGAGGTGGCAACGGCATTGAACCCGTCGTTGGAGAGCATGACGCCCTTCGGCATTCCGGTGGTACCGCCGGTCAGGGT
>JAFUZN010000173.1 GCA_017476565.1 Clostridia bacterium | reverse complement strand
TTTTTTTGTGCGCCCCAAACAGGGCTCATTCCTATAACACGTGTTAGTAGTCGCGTGCTCGTGAGCAGAGCGGCTGTTAACTGGCTCGCGGGTCCGTGCTGCCGGCGGCAGATGAAGCGGACCCGTCGAGCAGGAAGAAACAAGGAGTGTCGCGAAGTGCTCCAAGCGAGTGAGACGACTATGTTTCTGACCGTAGTGTCACAATAAATAAGGACTTTTTCCTCCCGCTCTCACCCTCAGCCAAGGCTTCGTCCAGTACGCTCTACTCTTAAGGTTACCTCAGCACGGACGGAAACCGTGGGGGGAGGGGGCCATGCCCGGACGGGGGCCGCGGCGTTTTGCCATTCTTTTCGATGCACAGCTGCCTAGGCAATATGTTATAATGTTTTCAGTTTTTCTCAGGAGGTGGGGGAATGCATCCCATTCTGTTCAGTATAGGGCATGTTCATGCCTATGGTTACGGTTTTATGATCGCGGTAGGGGCTCTTCTTGCAGTGTTTGTTTCGGAGTTCCGGGCAAACCGGAGAGGCCTTAACGGAGACCTTGTTTTTAAAGTGGCCCTCTGGGGGCTGTTTGCCGGGTTGGTTGGAGCGAAACTGACGTACATCGCCTCGAACTTTCCGCTGTTGTTTACGGACCCGAAGTATGTTCTCGGGACTGACGGGTTCACGGTCTATGGAGGCGTTGTCCTGGGCATTCTGGTAGGGGCTTTCCTTCTTCGTAGAGAGAAGGCGGACATTCCGGTCTACATGGACCTGATTATTCCGCAGATCGCTCTCGCACAGGGGTTTGGACGCATTGGGTGTTTTCTCGCGGGCTGTTGCTACGGCAAGCCTACGACCCATGTTTTTGGAGTTACTTTCCCGCCGGAAGCCATTGCTCCCAGCGGCATTTCTCTCATTCCGACTCAGCTTCTGTCGTCGGCGGGGGACTTCCTCATTTTCCTGGTGCTGGTCCTGATCAGTGACTTTGGGACGGACCATTTACGTCTTTCTCCGAAGAAAGACCCTGATAGACGATCGTTCTTCCGGCCCCTTTCCATCAGTGGCTTGTACCTCGTCCTCTATGGCATCGGGCGGTTCGTCATCGAGTTCCTACGCATGGACCCCCGACGTGTGCTGGCAGGGCTTACGAGTAACCAGTATGTCAGCCTCTTGTTCCTGGCGGCAGGCCTTTTCCTGATTCTTAAGCGCTTCCGTACAGTGCAGGAAAAAATTGAAGCATAACAAAAGTTATTTTGGCGGGTTAAATAAAAAGCCCGCCTTTTCTTTATGAAAAGTGACAGTTTGCCTTGTACGTGTACAAATGGTAAACTATACGAGTAAGTTTTAAACTAAAACGAAATGAAAAAGGAGTTTTTAAATGAGCACTGTAGCATTCCGCGGCACCGGAAAAACCACCGGTGAGATCAGCAACAATTACCCGACTGTATTCTGTCACGGTTTCGTAGGCTGGGGCGAGCAGGATGGCGTTTACCCCTATGCTCCGTACCTGGGGGTTTTCCACGGTTCTCTGACCGAAGAGATGAACAGAAGGGGCTATGAGACTTATCAGCCTTCTCTCTCCGGCTGGCAGAGCGCCTGGGACCGCTGCTGCGAACTGTGGGCCAAACTCATGGGCGGCACCGTCGACTACGGGAAAGTCCACTCTGAGAAGTACGGCCATGCCCGCTACGGCAGAACCTACGAAAAAGGTCTTATCGAGGACTGGGGACAGCCCGGGAACCATGAGAAGATCAACATTGTCGGCCACAGCTTCGGTGGCCCCACCGTTATGCTGCTCGAGAGTCTGCTGACTTATGGTGCTCAGGAAGAGATCGACGGCACTCCTGCGGACGAACTCTCCGAACTGTTCAAGGGCGGCAAGGCTGAGTGGCTTCACACGGTGACGACCCTCTCAGGCGTCAACAACGGCTCGAACTTTGCTTCCTGGCTGCACACCGCCGGCGTCATCATCATCGATGACATCGTTCTGACCCTTGTCACAATGCTCGGCAACTCCAAGTTCAACGACTATTATGACGCCAACATGGACCAGTGGGGCCTCATGGATGACCCGGCCAAGCGCACGAAGACGGAACTTCGCAACCCCTTATCCAAGTGGAAATTGATCAAGCGTTACGACGCGAACCCAAACCTTGACTCCATCGGTCATGAAATGCAGGTCGAATCCATGTTCCTCATGAACAGCAAGATGAAGATCGACGACAAGGCTTATCACTTTGCACGCCGTGCCCTCGGGTCCGAGCCCAAAGGCAATGGGGAGCGTCAGAAGATGCGGAAAGATGCTACCACCATCGCGAAGATCGCCGGTATCATCACCTGCAACTGGAGAGGGATCCACTTAGAGACCATTCCGCAGTTCAACTATGAGCACAAGCGCGATATGCCGAATGACGGTCTCGTCACGGTCATCGGTCAGTCCGCACCGGTCGACAAACCCTACACCGACTGGACCAAGGACACCGAGATCGAAAAGGGCATCTGGTACAACATGCCCGTCGAGAACGACAAAGACCACATCTCATGGATGGGCATTGGCGAGGACAAAGACGTCTATTTCGACTACTACGAAGAGATGCTCGACTCCTTCCGTCGCCTGAAGTAAATAATTTGAACCCCCGCTTCGCGGGGGTTCTGTTTTTAGGGCATTGGCGAAAAAAAGACGTCTTTCGGGAAAGCGAAACTTCAACCCGAGAACATGAACCCCCCGCGTCAGCGGGGGGGTCTATTTAGTCAGTCGTACGTTGTGCTAAAAACTCGTGTTTAGCAATGTCCGGGAGCTTCTTCAACCCGAAGACGGGTGCTAAGAAGTAGACATTGATGGCTCGTTTTGCCAGTTGTGCCGGAATGCTCGGCAGCTGGATCATGAAGAGGTTTTCAATACCTGCATAGGCAATGCCTTTTTTTGCCCCAAGGGAGATCATGCAGCCGTGCATGGCGGGCTTATATACTTTCTTACCGGGCTTGTCGGTAATAAGTTCAGCAATGTTGTCAGCGGCGAGGACCGAGGACTGCTCGGTGTTTTCCACCATTTGGGGGACCGGGGAGTTCTTGCCCTTCGGGACGAAGTACATGTTGTCGCCAATGACGAAGACGCTGGGGTCGGAAGCCGCCTGGAGGTTTTCCAGGTTGACGATCCGGTTGCCTTTGCGGCTGTCTAAGGTTTTGGCGGCTTGTTCTGTGATGGTTTCTGCCGTAATACCGGCGCTCCACACAACGGTGGAGGAGGGGATAGAGACGGTCTTGCCGCCCTTCTCATAGACGAGAGCATCTTTGGTGACTTCGGAGACCTTGGCCTCCATGATCATCTCGACCCCCAGCTCACAGAGGATACTGTTGCAGGTGGTAGAGACTTTATTCGGAAGGTTCGGGATAGGCCGAGCCATGGCGTCGAGGTCTACGACTCTCGTTAAATATTGGGGGAGAGCATATTTTCTGCACATCTGCGGAATATACTCCGCCAGCTCTCCGGCCAGTTCTACACCGGTCAGACCGGCGCCCACGACACAGAAGGTGAGAAGCTTTTTCTGCTCTTCTTCGTCTCTGCTGTCGACCGCCTTTTCGAAGCACTCTTGGATGTGGGCTTTCAGGGCCAGGGCATCGTCATAGGTCCAGAAGGGAAGGGCGTTCTCTTCCGCACTCTTCAGCCCGAAGTAATTGGGCTTGGAGCCGGCAGCCAGGACCAGATAGTCGTAAGCATAGTGGTTGACGCTCCCTTTGACCGTCTTTTCTGCAAAGTCTATTTCGGAGATTTCATCACAGAAAAAGCTGACGTTCGGGGAGTCCGCAAAGACTTCCTGGAGGTCGTATGTGATGTTCTCCGGCTCACCACGCCCGGTGGCTGCAGCGTGGATCTCGGTGCGCATGGTAAAGTACGGCTTTTTGTCGATGAGCGTGATGCTGATGTTTTTCAGGTGCGCTGTCTTTTTCTCGAGCCGCTGGGCACAGAGAATGCCCGAAAACCCTGCGCCAATAATGACAATGTTCTTTTGCTTGAATCCCTGTCTCATAAATGAGCCTCCTGTCATTTTCTCCATTTACAGAATGAAAAAGCTCCGGTCAGTCACGACCGGAGCAATAGTCCAAAGTTATGTCAGCGTCTGGCGTTCTCCGGGAAACTGTTTTTATAGATTTCCAGGAAGTCTGCCCAGTTCTTCAGGCGCTTCTTCTGGAGGTCCGTCAGCTCATCGTAAGTGTCGGCTTTCTTGCCGGCTTCGATGTAGGCCAAATAGAAGGTCTTGGAGGAGTGCTTCAGGTGAAGCGCGTGGTCTCCGGCTTTCCGGCCCTCTCGGTACTCTTTCTTAGCCTTTTTCCAGGCTTTCTTCGGGTTCAGGAAAACGACGTCGCCGTTTTTGTTGACTCCGAGTTTATAGAAGTCTTTGGTCTTTTCGTTCGAGGCCAGCTGTTCGTAAACGTCTTTTTTGACGAGGCCTTCGGAAACGGAGTAGTCCCGAACGGCAGCCAGTTCTTCGGGAGCTTTGTAATACTTCCGCAGACCGGCGAACCAAATGACCGCCATGAGAGCAATGTTGAGGATGATGGCCAGGACCAGACCTATGGCGACACCCTTCGCGATTTTACCGACTTTACTCATTTCATTTCCCTCACTTCTCGTGAAATTGAAACATTATTCTTTGCTATTTTATCATAGAAATAAAAAAGTGAAAAGCAGATTTTGAAAATTAGTCCCTATGGAGTATAATGGTTTCAAAGAAAGAACGTTTGTTTGCACTTGCGAAAGGAGGTCGGAGAAGTGGACCGCATCATCCTGCACTGCGACTGCAATAACTTTTTCGCCTCTGTCGAGGAGACCCTTCGCCCGGAACTGCGCGATGTACCAATGGCGGTCGGGGGAGATGAAGAGAGCCGCCACGGTATTGTGGTGGCCAAAAACCAGAAGGCCAAGGCCTATGGCGTCCAGACGGCAGAGACCCTCTGGCAGGCCCGAAAGAAGTGCCCGGACCTGGTGACGGTCCCGGCCCACCACGACCTCTACCATGAGTTTTACCAAAAGATCAACGCCATTTACCTCGAATACACCGACCTTGTGGAGCCCTTCAGCATTGACGAGTCCTATTTAGATGTGACCCATTCCATCCACCTTTTCCACATGACACCGAAGGAACTGGCAGACCATCTGAGAGCGCGGATCAAAAAGGAACTGGACATCACCATTTCGGTCGGGGTCTCGTTCTGTAAAGTGTTCGCCAAACTGGGCTCCGACTACAAAAAGCCCGACGCCACCACGGTCATTATGCGGGAGGACGTAGAGCACATCGTCTACCCACTGCCGGTATCGTCCCTCATCTTTGTCGGGAAACGGTCGGTAGATGTCCTGAATCGTGCCGGCATTCGCACCTGTGGTGAACTGGCGATGTACGACCGAGAGACTCTCCAAAAACTGCTCGGGAAAGCCGGTGACCAGCTCTACCGGTACATCCAGGGCCTCGAAGACGCACCGGTCCATTCCTGGTATGACAAACGGGAGCCGAAGTCCATTGGGAACTCCATGACCTTTTCCCATAACCTCACGGGAGAGGCCGAACTGAAGGCCGGTATATCGGCCCTCTGCGACAGTGTGGCTTCCCGCCTTCGGCATAAAGGCAAGAAATGCCGCACCGTGCAGATCGGCATCAGAGACCCGAACTTCAAGACCATCCAGCGGCAGACGACGCTGGAGGAACCCACGTTCCTCAAGTCGGACCTCGTCCGTGTCAGCATGGAGCTCCTTCGGGAAAACTGGGACATGGACAAACCCGTCCGTCTCCTCTCTGTCACCGGCAGTGAACTCGTGAACGTGGGGGAGGAGACCCCGGTGCAACTGTCCCTTTTCGGCGGAGAGGATGAGAGCCACTCCGAAGACAAGAAAAAGAAGGAGACCATTGAGAGCACCATCGACGAATTGCGGGAGAAATATGGCAAAGGAAGCATTACTTTAGGCTTCCATCGTCTTGACAGATAAAGGTTTCGGGGACTATACTTTTTCACAATAACCTATGAAAATATTTGGAGGCGATTCAAATGTTAGATATCAAAATCGAGAAAGCGGCTACGCTGAAAGCGAAACCCACCGATGAAAGCAAACTGGGTTTTGGCAACATTTTCACGGACCACATGTTTGTCATGGAATACGATGACGGCATTGGCTGGCATGACCCGAAAATCGTTCCCTATGGTCCCTTCTCTCTGGACCCGGCCTGCGTCGTGTTCCACTATGCACAGGAGATCTTCGAGGGCATGAAAGCTTACCGGACTGCGGAGAACAAGATCCAGCTCTTCCGCCCGGACTGCAATGCCAGCCGTATGAACGATTCTGCAGACCGTCTCTGTATTCCGAACATTCCCGTCGAGGACTTTGTCCAGGCGGTCAAGGCTCTGGTGGAAGTAGAGAAGGACTGGGTACCCCATTCGGACGGAGCGTCCCTGTACCTGCGACCCTTCACCTTCGCCACAGATGTCACCCTCGGTGTCCACGCTTCCAAGAAATACACTTTCTGCATTATTGCATCGCCCTCCGGAGCCTACTATGCTGAAGGCATCAACCCGGTTCGCATCTATGTCGAAGACGACTTCATCCGTGCAGCACCCGGCCTCACCGGCTTCACCAAGTGCGGCGGGAACTATGCGGCCTCCATTCTCGCCGGCGACCAGGCTGAGAAGCTTGGCTATGCCCAGGTCCTGTGGCTGGACGGCGTCGAGAAGAAGTATGTCGAAGAAGTCGGCTCCATGAATATCATGTTCAATATCGACGGCGAGATCTACACCGCTCCCTGCGAAGGCACGGTCCTTCCCGGCGTGACCCGCCGCTCCATCATCGAGCTCTGCAAGGACTGGGGCTACACCGTTCACGAAGAGCATGTGGCCATTGAAGACATCATGAAAGCCGGCCGGGAAGGCAAGCTCGAAGAGGTCTTCGGCTGCGGTACTGCAGCGGTCGTCTCTCCCGTCAAGGAACTGAAGTGGAAAGACGAAGTGGCGTACATCGGCGACGGCAACATTGGGGAGCTGACCCAGAAGCTCTATGACACTCTGACCGGGATCCAGTGGGGCAAGATCGAAGACACCAAAGGCTGGACCGTGGAAGTCTGACGGGTTTTCCTCAGACAACAAAAAAATGCGGAAAAACGCACCCCTTTTTGTAGCTTATTATATTGACGAAAAGTTGCGTTTATTGCATAATATTTGTGGTTTAAGGCAGTCCTTAAATTGAGGGCTGCCTTTTTTCTTGAAATTCACCAGAAAACAGGAGGCTACCATGAAGAAAGTAGCAGTCATCATGGGTTCCGACAGCGATTTACCAATCGTGGAAAAGGCCATCGATACATTGAAAAGTTTCGGTGTCCCGACGGAAGTCCATGTCTATTCCGCACACCGGACTCCGGTGGAATGTGCCGAGTTCACCCGCTCTGCCAGAGAGAATGGTTTCGGCGTCATCATTGCCGCCGCCGGCATGGCCGCGCACCTGGCGGGTGCCATTGCCGCGAACACGACCCTTCCGGTCATCGGCATCCCCTGCAAGGGTCCGAACTTCGACGGAATGGATGCGCTGCTTTCCACGGTCCAAATGCCCTCGGGCATCCCGGTGGCCACCGTTGCGGTGAACGGCGCAAAAAATGCCGCGCTGCTCGCCTGTCAGATTCTGGCGGTGGAAGACGCGGAACTGCAGGAAAAACTCGATAACGACAGACAGTCCTCGGCCGAGAACGTGCTTGCCAAGGACCAGACTGTTTCAAGCAAATACAGCTCCTGAGAAGGGGCTGCTTTGCATTTTTTCTAGGGAGGAAACAAACTATGCTCAACTCGAAATCTGACGCTTACGCTGCCGCAGGAGTCGACATCACCGCCGGCTACAAAGCCGTGGAACTCATGAAGACTCACATTGCGAGAACGGTCACGGACGGAGTCCTGTCCGGTATCGGCGGTTTTGGCGGTCTGTTTGAATTAGACCTGGAAGGGATCGAAAAACCGGTCCTGTGCTCCGGTACCGATGGCGTCGGTACCAAACTGAAGCTGGCCTTCCTCATGGACAAGCATGACACCGTCGGCATCGACTGTGTGGCCATGTGTGTCAACGATATCATCTGTGTCGGGGCGAAGCCGCTGGTCTTCCTCGACTACATCGCCTGCGGAAAGAATGTGCCGGAACGCATTGCGGACATCGTGTCCGGTGTGGCAGAGGGCTGTGTCCAGTCCGGGGCTGCATTGTCCGGTGGAGAGACCGCGGAAATGCCCGGGTTCTACCCCGAAGACGAGTATGACCTCGCGGGTTTTGCAGTCGGTGTGGTCGACAAAGACAAGATCCTCGACAACACGACCATGAAGGAAGGGGATGTCATCATCGGCCTGCCTTCCAGCGGCGTCCATTCCAACGGTTTCTCCCTGGTCCGGAAGGTCTTCGATGTGGAGTCGGCCGACCTCAAAACTCCTCTCCAGGAGCTGGGCGATAAGTCTCTGGGCGAAGCGCTTCTGGAACCCACGAAGATCTACGTCAAACCCATCCTCGCTCTCCTCGAGCAGGTGAACGTCTCCGCCATCTCTCATATCACCGGCGGCGGATTCTATGAAAACATTCCCCGGTCCATTCCGGAAGGCTATAAAGCGGTCATCAACAAGGCCGGCATCAAAGTGCTGCCCATCTTCAAACTCCTTCAGGAGCGCGGCAACATTTCGGAGCACGACATGTTCAACACCTACAATATGGGTGTCGGCATGGCTGTCGTCGTTCCGAAGGAAGATGCCACCAAAGCCCTTAAGATCCTCCACGACAACGGAGAAGATGCTTACGCGATTGGGTACATCGCCAAGGGTGAGGAGAAGATCGAGTTATGCTGAAAGCCAACATTGCGGTCTTCGTCTCCGGCGGCGGCACCAACCTCCAGGCGCTCATCGACGCTGAGAAAAGCGGCCTCATCGAGAGCGGGGAGATCAAAGTCGTTGTCTCCAGCCAGAAGGACGCCTATGCACTGACTCGGGCGGAACAGGCCGGTATTCCCGGCGTGGCCGTCGTCAAAAAAGAGTGCGGCAGCCAGGAAGCTTATGAGGAGGAACTGATCAAAGTCCTGGAAGAGTACCACATCGACCTCATCGTCCTTGCCGGTTATCTCAGCATTTTGTCGGGAGACTTCACTTCCCGGTACCCGAACCGCATCATCAATGTCCACCCGGCCCTCATTCCCAGCTTCTGCGGCAAAGGCTATTATGGCCTGAAAGTCCATGAAGAAGCTCTGAAGTACGGGGTCAAAGTCAGCGGCGCCACCGTGCATTACGTCAACGAGGTGCCCGACGGGGGACAGATCATTTACCA
>JAFUZN010000172.1 GCA_017476565.1 Clostridia bacterium | reverse complement strand
GATTGTCTTATCGATGCCGGTCAACTGAGCATCTTCCTGGAGAGCTCCCTTTTGATGTAGATAGTTCACCAATTGTTTTCTGGTAACTTTCTTCCCAGGTTTGAACTTCTCTTCGAAGATTTGCTGCTTCAGTTCCACTTCGATGGGTCTTCCATCGATTTTGATATTGTTGATTTCATTTAGCACGCAAAACCGCTCATAGAGAAGGGAGCCTTTGGGAAGAACTTTTTCTCTGCCGATATAAGTGCACTCCCGGACAAGATTCTTGATGAACTTTTCAGATGTCTCCGCCATATCGATTTTCTCTTCGATATTCCACGGAAATACCTGACCTTCCTCTTTCCGGACGACCCAGCCATTTCCACCATCCCGTTGGCTTTTGGGACTGACAGGCCCTACATAGTATGGGATCTGGAAAGAGAACAGTTGAAGAATGCGCTCACTCGTGCTGAGTCCGCTTTCGTCAATTTCTTTGAGAAACGGAAGGTACTCTTCCGCATTTTTCAAGATGGCTTTCATCTCTCTAGAGTGAACCTGATTCGGAATCACTCCATTGGCAAAAGTTAATTGTTTGGGAAGGAATGTCTCTTTTTCGATTTCCGATATAATCATCTGGACGTCAGCATCCTCTGCCGGCATCTTTTTTAGAATTTTCTTCAGAGCAGTATAGAACCCCTCCTGATTCCGCTTCGCATTTCCGCCCATATTACGGCGTTGCTTTTTGCCTGCGTTGGTGGAATTCACATAAGCGCTGTAAGAACCAGGCTCTTTTCCTCGGAACAATTCGTTATAAGTCTTCTGATTAGAATACTTGCGCACGACCTGCTTTAACAGTTTTAGATCTGCCTTGTGTTTGTTATAGTCCTCAATGCGTGCATCAGAGAGGAATTGTTTCCCTTTAAGAACACTCGCCAAAGACCCGATGTCGTACATCGCCTTGACCGCTTCAAGTAGTTCAAAGCGTTCATCGCCCAAAGCATCTCTAACCTCTTCCGCCTTCTCCTCATAATTAGAGTCGGAAAAGCTGATGTTGAGTTTGTCTTCGGTTTCAATATCGTTGAATACCGTTTTGACATCGATGGCAAGACCGCACATCCCTTTGATAAGGGCATATGCCGCTTTGTCTTTCTTGGCAAACCCTAATAGGTCCAGCAGTAGCTCCGCTTTTCTGCTTCTATTGTAATCCCGGCTGCTGAGAATCACTTCAATGTC
Organism: Clostridia bacterium; assembly: GCA_017476565.1. GTDB lineage: Bacteria > Bacillota > Clostridia > Oscillospirales > Acutalibacteraceae > RUG420. The sequence continues at coordinate 9,621 of JAFUZN010000172.1, read as the reverse complement.
CTTAGCCTTCCCTTCCGGAAAAGTAAGATTAGTTTCTTCATCGTTCGAGATAACTTCATCGACAAGCGCACGGAAAGCAAGATAGGCGTCTTTCATGGTCTGAGTCTCTTCCTCAGAACTCAGAGAAGCATTCAGAAAGTGTCCCCTGTGTTTGAACATATTCAAGAGAGCCAGGTACACTAAACGCACATCATGAGGATCTGTATTGTGGATCAATTCCGAACGGAGGTGGAAAACTGTCGGGTATTCTTTGTAGTACTCTTTGTCAGTATAGTTTTCATCGTTGAACAAAGCATTCTTGTTCTTAACCGCACCATCTTTATCTTCAAGGTGATACTTACTGTTTTCCAAGCGCTGGTAGAAGTTCGGATCGACTTTTTCGATTTCATCCGCAAAGTAAGACTGGAGGAGTCCGATTCGAACCTGTTCCCGCTGTCTCCTTCTACGGCTGATCCGGTTCTGACGTCTTGCGATCCCGCCTTCTGCTTCTTCGAACTCACGGATACCCCAAAGGTCTTTTCCTTTGGCACGCAGCAGGTTATAGTTCTCATCGGTCACAGCCCAACCGACAGAACTGGTGCCCATATCTAGTCCAAGATAATAATCTCTGCCCATTTGATTATCTCCTTCATTAGGAATTCGCTTGACAAGTTCCTTGCATCGTGCTAAATTCGTAAGTGAATTACAAGACGAGTGCAAATAAGGATTTATCCGAAACCGTCGTAATGACGCCCCATGGTGGGGCACCTAAAAGGTCACGCTTTGCGTGGTCTTTTTCTTTTTACAAATCCAATATAAACTGCTAAGAAACTACTAGTCAATAACCAGATCCCGCAAAATGGCGATGTGTCCAACGGGATGGACTTTCTCGAATGAATGTTCAAAAATTGACCGGAAACCACTATGGTTCCCGGTCAATTATTATGCATATTTCTTGATCGTACTCACCACCGAGCCGTAGTACGATCTGCCGAAAAGGTTGAGGTGGTTGAGAAGGTGGTAGAGGTTGTAAAGGTCCCGGCGGTCACGGTAGTCCTTCGGGATAGCGGCGGCTTCGAAGTAGGCGTCGTAGAAGACCTTGGAGAAGCCGCCGAAGAGTTCGGTCATGGCAAGGTCTGCTTCCCGGTGTCCCACATAGACGGCGGGGTCGATGAGCCAGGCCTTCCCGTCCGGGCCTGTCATGAAGTTGCCGCCCCAAAGGTCCCCGTGAAGGAGGGACGGGTACTCCGGTTCCGGCAAAAGGTTCTCTAACCGGTTCAAAACACTGTCGAAGGCTTTCTTCTCAGAAGACCCGAAATAGTCATAGGCCAGTTTGAACTGGAACTCCAGTCGGTTCTCCCGGAAGAAATCTACCCAGGTGTCTTTCGGCGCATTCACCTGCTTGGTGGTCCCAATGACATTGTCCTCCTTGAAGCCAAAAGTGCCGCCGGGTACGAACTCTGCCGTGGGCGCGCGATGCATTTCCGCCAGTTCCTCCGCGAAGGTCTCCCAGAAGTCCGCCCTTCGCGGGGCCGACTCCAGCTGTTCCATCAATAAGAAAGAAAACTGTTTTTGGAACCCGCAGCCGGTAGCCGTCCCACAGCCGAAGCAGTGGGGGACCGCAACAGTCCCGGTAGAGCGAAGAGCTTCCAGTCCCGCTTCCTCTGCGGTGAAATACTTCCACTTGGCAAAGGCGTTGGTTTTGAGGAACAGTACATCGCCGCTCGACAGGTGCAGGTACCAGACTTCGTTGAGGTCACTGCCGGAGGCGGGGACCCGGTCGGTCACTTCTACACCGGGACCAAAGGCCGCTACTAAAGCGTCGTTCAGTGAGTCATACATGGCGCTTCCCTCCTTTTGAGATTATTATAACAAATATTTTCTATTGCCGCAGAGGCCGGTTTCCGTTATGATGGAAACAGAAACTTATCAAAGAGGTGCTTCTGATGGAACAAAAGAAATTCCCCACCGAACGCATTGCCCTCATCGCCGTCATGGCGGCGGTCATCTGTGTACTGTCCCCCATTGCCATACCCCTCTCCGGCGGAGTCCCCATTTCTCTGGCCACCTTCGCTGTCATGCTGACGGGGGTACTGCTGGGGCCCATTGACGGAGCCCTTGCCACTCTCGTCTTCCTGCTCCTCGGCATGGTGGGCGTCCCGGTCTTCTCTTCTTACCAGGCCGGCCTTGGCGTCCTCTTCGGGAAAACCGGCGGGTTCATCCTCGGGTACATCCCCCTGGTGCTCTGCTCCGGACTGTTCCTTCGGGGAAAAAACTTCTCTGTTTGGAAAGCGGTAGGCGGCATGCTCCTCGGCACCGTCATCCTCTACACTTTCGGAGCCGTCTGGTTCCTCATCCTGACCCACGCCACCTGGAAACTGGTCCTGAGCGCTACGGTCCTGCCTTTCCTGCCGGGAGACGCCATCAAAATACTCCTTGTATGCCTGCTGGCCCCAGTGCTCATGAAAGCTCTGGAGAAAATGAAAGCCCGCAAAGCCATTGCATAAAACACGTTTTTCCTGCACCGGGACCGGTTTCGGCCCGGTGCTTTTCATTTCGAAAGATTCCTCAAAGTTTTTCTATCTGCTCTTGGTTTTGGCCAAAAAAAGCCTTACAATAGTTTTCAGAACCATTGGGAGGAATTTGGGTATGGAAATCAATCGGAGTCAGTCACCCTGGAAGGGGCTTCTGGCCCTCAGCCTCGCACTTTGCATGGTGACCCTCACGGCGCTTTCTCTGGGAGTTTCCGCCAAAAGCAGCACCGACGTCATCAGTGTGGGCGATGGACGCTGGGCCCTCGTGAAAGACGGTCACGTTGAGACCTCTTATACCGGCATTTCCAAGAACAAACACGGCTGGTGGAGAGTGAAAAATGGGTACGTGGACTTTCATGCAAACGGGGTCTACCGCAACGAATATGGCTGGTGGTACGTAAAAAACGGGAAAGTCGACTTCGACTACACCGGCATTGCCAAAAATGCAAATGGCTGGTGGCAAATCGCCGGCGGGAAGGTCAACTTTGAAGCCAACGGGGTGTTCCGGAATGAGCACGGCTGGTGGTATGTCAAACAAGGCAAAGTGGACTTCAACTATACCGGCCTTGCCAGCAATGCCGCCGGCAACTGGTATATCAAAAACGGGAAAGCGGACTTCTCCAAAAACGGCACTTACTCGAAAGGCGGCGTCAACTACACCTTAAAGGGTGGCAAAGTCCAGGGCAACGGCAAGACCATCTTTCTCACCTTTGACGACGGCCCTGCCCAGTATACCGATCAGCTCCTCAGCATTCTTGACAAGTATGGCATCAAGGTCACATTCTTTGTGACCAACTGTTACCCGAAGTACCAGTATGACATCCAAAAAGAGTTCCAGGCAGGGCACGCGGTAGCACTGCACACCTACACCCATAACTATGGAACGGTCTACAAGAGCACCTCCGCTTACTGGAACGACTTTGAAAAAATGGAGAACGTCATCTCAAAGCAGACGGGACACCGCGTCACCATGTTCCGCTTCCCCGGCGGCAGTTCTAACACCGTCAGTCGGAAGTATTGTTCCGGGGTCATGACGTCTCTCACCCGACAGGCAGGGCAAAAGGGCCTCACCTACTACGACTGGAATGTCGACAGTAACGATGCCGGCGGCACGAAAACCTCCGACGGCATTTATAACAACATTTCAAGAGGAGTCGCAAACCACAAACAGTCCATTGTCCTCTGTCACGACGTGAAGTCCTACACCGTGAACGCGATGGACCGCACCATCAAGTGGGCCCTGCAAAACGGTTACACTTTCCGGACTCTCCAGCCCGGCGGATACACGGTCCATCAGAAAGTGGCGAACTAAGCCAAACAGAAACGGCAGTCATTCGACTGCCGTTTCTTTTATGACTTCTGTTCCAGCAAAGGAAGAAATGGTTCCAGAGCCTTTCCCCACTCCTCTTGCGCAAGGACCCAATGGAAAGAATTCGAGGTCATTTTCGGGTCGCTTTTTGCTCTATAATGGGAACGGAACAAAACCACTCCATAGGAAGGGAGAACTACTATGAGCCTGTTTCGAAAGAAAGACGAACCCGTCGCTATCATTCCCGACGCAGAAGGAATGTCGGTAAAAAGCGCCATCGAGACCCGCCGGAGCACCCGGAAGTACCTGGACAAGGCAGTCCCGAAAGACCTCATCGAGGAAGTCCTCGACGCCGGACGCATGGCCCCCAGCGGAGGGAACAGCCAGACAACGCGATTCATCGTCATCACGAAGAGAGACGTCCTGGAAGACCTGAACAAGATCGTCAAGGACGAGTTCTCCAAAATGTCCGTGAAGCCCGGCATGTACCTGCCGAAGGTCAACGCCATCATGCAGTCCAAGGCCGGCACCTTCCGATATGACTACCACACCCCGGTGCTCATTGTCCTTGCCAACAAGAAGGACTACGGCAACGCCATGGCTGACAGCTCCTGTGCCGCGATGAACATGCTGCTTCGCGCCAACGAGCTGAATATGGGTGCGTGCTGGGTCAACCAGCTCCATTGGCTGACTGACACCGACCAACTCACCAAGTACATGCAGAAGCTGGGACTCGAAGAGGATGAGACCATCACCGCCTCCGTGGCCTTCGGTTACCCGGACACAAAAGACGGCCTTCCTAACCGTATCCCTTCAAGACGCAAAGGGAACCCGGTAAACTGGGTCGAATAAAGAATCAAAAAACGGCAGTCTTTCGACTGCCGTTTTAGTTTCACTTTATGTAGTTGCGTTAAGCTAAAGGAAACAAACGCACGAGGAGAAGAGAAGGAAATGAAAATGAATGTACCAATGATCATCTGGCTGGTGCTGGCCATCCTTTCCACCGGGTATGGCTTCATGGTGAAAGCCGTAGGCTCCGGCACCGGGTTTTACAAAATCTGGCTGGCTATGGCCGTCCTGTTCGTGTTGTTTGCCGTAGCCTCCGGGTTCGGAGTCTGGGGCAAACTGCCGGGCGTGTTGCAAAAAGTCATCCTCGGGTTCGTGGCCGTTTGTCTGGTCGTGTTCGTCGGCGTAGAAGCGTGTATCGCGAGCCAGTTCCATGCGAATGGCGGAAAAGACCTTGACTACCTCATTGTACTGGGAGCGCAGATCTATGACAGCGGGCCCAGTACGGTTTTGAAGTTCCGGTTGGACAAAACCGTCGACTATATGGAGGACCACCCCGACACCATCTGTATTGTCTCCGGTGGGCAGGGGTACAATGAACCTTACACCGAAGCCGAAGGCATGGCCGCTTACTTGGGAGCCCACGGGGTCGGGAAAGACTGGATCCTCCTGGAAGATAAAGCGACCAACACAGTCCAGAACATCCAGTACAGTATGAAGCTAATGGAAGACACAGACGCACCGGTAGGCATCGTCACGAACAATTTCCATGTATTCCGAGGCACTCACATCGCGAAGAAACAGGGCCTCACCAACGCCTATGGCATTGCCGCCGACGCCACCCCCGCCTACCTCCCCAACAACATGTTCCGGGAATTCTTCGGCGTCGTGAAAGACGTCCTGCAACAGAATATGTAAATAGAAAACGGCCATGCCACTTTATGTGACATGGCCGATGACCGGTGGCACCAAATGCGCGGACAGCTCTCTAGGGTTTCAGGCTGGAACGCGGATGTTTCCTTTTAAGAAGCTAGTGCGTAGCGCGAGCGGCAGCCATTTTTGTTTCTATAGTTGTATCAAGTTTTGTGTCGTTCATCGCCAAGAGATAGAGGCAATACTGGTTCATGCTGATGCCTGCTTCTTTGGCGTGTTCGGCAAGGGACTTGTGCAGTTCACGGGGAAGTCTCAGCTTAAACTGTCCGGAGTAGTCTTCCAGTCGAGCCGGCTCTTTAATGTCGGCTCCATCTTCCAGAGCAGCTTCCAGCCAGGTCCGTTTCGCATCTTCTGCCATAAGGACCAAGTCCTGAGGAGTTTCTGCATAGGTCAGACACCCCGGCAAGTCCGGAAAAGACGCAACAAAGCCTCCCTCATAAGGGTCCGGAACAATTTCCATTTTATAAGGCAGAGACATATAATACTCAATTCTTTTCATGGCTTTCCATCTCCTCTCGCCTATATTCTATATGGTGTCATATATGGTGTCAAATGTAAATAAAAAAGTACAGGCACATACCAAAGAGTCATCGTATCTTTGACCTTGTCGGCTGATGGGTCAGCGCGGTATGTCCTGTACTTTTGTATTTTCTATTCTGTTTTCGATTTACTTATTTCAAGTTCACGATGGTGACGCCGTCTTCCCCTTCGCCGTAGGCGCCGAGGCGGTGAGACTTCACCCGGTTGTTTTTGTCGAGGTACCGTTTCACGGCTTTCTTCAAAACGCCGGTGCCTTTGCCGTGGATGACGGTGAATGAGTCGACGCCGTAGCGTAGCTGCAGGTCCAAAAAGCGGTCGAGGGTCATAATAGCCTCCTCCTGAGTCATGCCCCGGAGGTCAACGGAGGTCTCGACTTTGCCGGTGGCCTTCGTCGAGAAGGTGCTGCTGCCGGTGCGGCCGCCGGCTCTCCGGCGCTCCTGCTTCCGTTCGGCGTTTCTAGCCTTCTGGGCACGCTTCTGGTCATCGAGCCGCACGCGGGAAAGGTCCACTCGGGTCTTCAGAATGCCGGCGGTGACTTCCACCTGGCCCCGCTTGTCCGGGAGGGCCGAGACCATGGCGGGCCCCAGGTCCTTGACTATGACGCTGTCCCCGACCACCAGGTCCCGGGGCAGTTCGTAGTCATCGTCCACCTCTTCTGCCGCAATGGGCCGGGTAATATCGTAGAGCGCGTCCTCGTGCCGGCGGATCGTCCGCTTGGCGTCTGCCGAGACCTGGGAGAGATCGGCGGCCCGCTTCCGCTCCTTCTTGAGTTTTTCAAGGTCGTCCATAAAGAAGGCGGCTTCTCTTCGGGCTTTGTCGAGAATGCGTTCCGCTTCCGCCCGAGCCTTGTCCAGTTCCGCTTCCCGCATGGACTCGACGGAAGCTTTCACTTCTTCCGCCCGTTCCTTCGCCCGGCGGGCTTCCAGGGTCAGCCGGTCTGCCTCTTCCCGTTCGGACTCCAGTTCCGCCCGGCTCTGTTCCAGAGACTCGACGACCCGCTCGAACCGGGTGTTTTCTTCCGAGACCAGTTCTTTGGCCCGCTCCACCACATCGGAAGCGAGGCCCAGCCGTTCGGAAATAGCAAAGGCGTTGGACCGCCCGGGAGCTCCGATGAGGAGCCGGTAGGTCGGGGACAACGTGTTGATGTCGAATTCGCAGGAGGCATTTTCCACTCGGTTTGTCTCCAGTGCGTAGGCTTTCAGTTCGGCATAATGGGTAGTCGCGGCGATTTTCGCCCCCTGCAGATGCAGCCGTTCCAGGACCGCCATGGCGAGGGCAGCGCCCTCTACCGGGTCGGTGCCGGCACCCAGCTCGTCGATGAGCACGAGGGACTTCTCATTGGCCTTTTCCAGAATGTCCACAATGTTCGTAATATGGGATGAGAAGGTGGACAGAGACTGTTCAATGGACTGTTCATCGCCAATGTCCGCGTACACGGACTCGAAAATACACATTTTGCTGTGGTCTGCCACCGGGAGCATGAGCCCGGCCGCGGCCATGAGGGACATGAGCCCCAAAGTCTTGATGGACACGGTCTTACCACCGGTGTTCGGGCCGGTGATGACCAGAGTGTCGAACTCCTCCCCCAGCCGGATGTTGGTCTTTACGACCTTTTTCGGGTCGATGAGGGGGTGGCGGGCCTCCCGCAGGTCGATGATCCCGGTGGCGTTCAGCAGCGGGGCTGCCGCCTTCATAGAGTAAGCCATCTGAGCCTTGGCAAAGACCAGGTCCAGGTAAATGCCGCTCTCATAGCTCTGCTTCGTTTCGTTGTAGATGGCCCCTGCCTGTTCCGAAAGGTCCGCGAGGATCTTCTCGATTTCCTCCCGCTCCTTCCCTAAAAGGACGCGGATCTCGTTGTTCGCTTCCACCACGGACATGGGTTCAATGAAGACCGTGGCGCCGGAGTCCGAGGTATCCTGGACAATGCCCGCGATCTCATTCTTGTGCTCCCGTTTGACCGGCACCACGTATCGGCTGTTCCGCATGGTGACAATGGCGTCCTGCAAGACGGTCGCATAGTTCGAAGAATGGATGATCCGGTCCAGCTGATTGCGGATCTTCATCTCCTGGTTGCGCAAACTCCGTCGAATGTCCTTGAGCTCCGCGGAGGCGTTGTCTGCCATGCGGTCCTCCGACAAAATGGACGTAAAAATGCGCTCCTCCAGGTACCGCTGGGGAGTCATCGAGTAAAAATAGGGGGACAGGCTCGTCTCGACCCCTTCACAGGAGGAGTACCAGTCCGACAGCCCGCGAATGGCCCGGAGGGTCGACCCCACAGAGAGCAGTTCCCCCATGGAGAGCACCCCGCCCGTTGCCGCGATGTACATTTTATTGTTCACATTGACGAGGCCGCCGAAGGAGGGGCCGCCGTACTTCGCCAGCAGCATGTGGGCATCCAGAGTCTCCTGCAGCAGCCGTTCCGCTCCCTTCAGGGAGGTCTGGGGCTGCAGGTCCAAAGCCATTTCCTTGGCGTCGGGGCAGGCCACGAAACTCTCCAAGATCTCGAGGATCTTGTCGTAGTCGAGGGCCAGGTAGTGTTTGTTGGTGATCATAATACTCTTATCCTTTGGGAATGGATTTCAAAAAGTCGAGGGTCTTGTAGTTCCGCCCCGTCTGCTGCAGAGCGAACTGTTCGGCAGCCTGGTTGAGTTCCACCATGGCAGCGTCGGACAGAGAAAAGTTGAAAACTTTCTTTTCTTCACTGTAACAGATGAAGCGCATAGCCGTTACCGCGGACAGAGACAGCTGCATACCGTCTGCCGGACCCCCGCAGTCGGAGCAGTACAGCAGGCCGGAGGCCGGGTTGAAGAACATGATGTCGCTCTCGTAGGCGCCGCAGTGCTCACAGGCCACCAGGTTCGGCATATAGCCGGAGTTCGAGAGGGCCCGCAGTTCTGCCGTCGCCTTCACCTGGGAGGGACTGCGTTTCTTCTCCGCCATGAGGTAGAGAGAGTTGAGGAGAAGCTTCAAAAGGTCCTCGGCCTCATGGTTCTCCGGGGCCAGTTCTCCGAAGAGTTCCGCCAGATAAAAGGCGGTGCTCATCGCCTCAATGTCCTCGTTCAGTTTGAAGAAAGAGGCCTTCGGCTGAGCGCTGTTCACGGAGTAGGAGTTCTTCCCCTTGTAAAAGACGAAGTCCGAATAACTGAGAAGCTGAGTAGTGGCCAGCATGTTGCTCTTGACCGCATTGGCCCGCCGGACAAAGGCCCGGATGAGCCCGTACTTCGAGGTCAGGACAAAGATGAGCCGGTCGTTTTCCCCGATCTTCTGCTCGCGGATGACGAGCCCGTCGGTCTCCAGGTTCATGCCGGTCCCTCCCCTCTCAAAAGTTCTCATCTAACCTCTAATTGTATAGAAAAAGAAAGCCCATTGCAAACATTCCTGTCTGCAATGGACTTTACTCACTCGCTCATGTGACCGTTAGCCGCAGTAAGCCGCCTTGATGGTGTCGTAACGTTTGCGATTCACACCAAAATCGCCGAAACCGGTACGGGAACCGGAGCGGAACTCGATGCGCTGGTTGGCATCGTCAAAGTAGAACTC
>JAFUZN010000171.1 GCA_017476565.1 Clostridia bacterium | reverse complement strand
GGCAAAGGGGCCGGCCTCTCGGAAGAGGGCCTCGTACACAAAGTCGAAGTCATTCGCAAGGCAATAGACGTCAATCGCCCGGACCCGACGGAACCTTTCGAAGTCCTGCGGACCCTCGGCGGCTACGACCTGGCCGGCATGTGCGGCTTGTACCTGGGTGGGGCCTTGTACGGAACCCCGGTCATTATGGATGGGTTTCCCAGTGCGGTGGCGGCCCTGTGCGCTACCCGCATCTGCCCGGCAGCATCTGCTGCAATTCTCCCGAGCCATGTCTCCGCCGAACTGGCCGGGCAGATGGTGCTGGAGGCCATGGGAAAACAGGCCCCTATCACTGCCGGAATGCGGCTGGGGGAAGGCACCGGGGGAGTTGCCCTCCTGCCTCTTTTGGACATGGTCCTGGCAGTTTTTGAAGAAGCATACACATTTGAAGAAGGCGGCATTGAGCCGTACCGAGAACTATGACGACACTGGTTGCAGGGGGCGCGGCCTCCGGGAAAAGTGAATATGCGGAACGCCTTGCCGAAAAGGCGATGGCGGCTGCCGCCCGGGGCTATTACCTTGCCACCATGACCGCCTCCGACCCGGAGAGTCTCTCCCGCATCCAGAAGCACCGGGACCGCCGGGCGGATAAAGGCTATGAGACAGTAGAAGTGCCGGACAGTGGGGCTCTGTCGGAGTTTGCGGCCCGTCTTTCGAAGGCTTCGGACTCCAGAGACACCGTGGTTCTCCTCGACGACTTCGGGAACCTGGTGGCCAATGAACTGTTTGGTTGCGAGTCTCCCGTAGCGGCGGCTCGGCTCCTTACCCAAAAGGAGCGGGAAGAAGTCGTCGACCGGTTGGCAGCACCGTTGCGGCTGCTCCACGAGACCACCGGCACACTGGTGCTGGTTTCCAATGATGTGTTCGGGGACGGCCCTGTCAAGGGAGACCCGGGCACGGAAAACTACCTTCGCGTACTCGCGGAACTTAACCGAAAAACCGCCGGCTTTGCCGACTGCGTCTGTGACGTGGCAGCGGGACTGCCGGACTACTATAAAGGAGGGGACAGGGTATGAAAACATTTTGGGAAACCATTCTCGTGACCTTCGGCATGTACTCCCGGGTCCCCGTTAAACAGGTGGAGTGGACCGAACAGAACCGGAAGTACTCCATGCTGGCGTTCCCCCTGGTGGGAGTCGTGCTGGGTGCCCTCTGGTTCCTCGTTGCTCTAATAGGAGATTCCCTGGGACTACCCACAGTCCTCACCGGTGCTCTGCTGACCGGCCTGCCTCTGCTGGTGGTGGGCGGTATCCACCTGGATGGCTATGCCGACACCTGCGATGCCCTTTCGAGTCATGGGGACAAAGAGAAGAAACTTGCCATCATGAAAGACCCCCACGTGGGCTCTTTTGCCGTCATGCACGTGGCGGTGTACCTCATCCTCTGGTTTGCGGCCTGCACGGTCCTTGCCGGAGAAGACGTAGAAGTCTGGGCGGTCTGTGCCCTGTGCTTCGTGTACTCCAGAACCCTCTCCGGGCGGGCCGTTGCCTCGTTCCCGGTGGCAGCCGGCTCCGGCCTCGTGAAAGCTTTCGCCGACGATGCCGATAAAAAGAAAGTGAAGACCGGATCGCTGGTTTTGGTTGTGGTACTGAGCGTCCTCATGATCTTGATCGACGTGTCCTTTGAAACGATGCCGGCGGCGATTTTTGCTTTGGTCGTTGCGAACGGTGTTCTCGGCTGGTATAAGTACATCGCGAACAAACACTTCGGTGGTATCAACGGAGACCTGGCGGGCTGGTTCCTCTGCAAAGCGGAACTCTATATGCTGGTCGCGGCGGCTGTGGCCGTCTGTCTGTAAGGAGGGACCCATGGTATTGTTCACAGGCCCCCTTTACAGCGGGAAACATGATGCGGCGAAAGCCTATGCCGAAGCCCGGGGGAAGAACCTCGACGAACTGACGGTCCTGGAAGACGCTCAGGCGTTTTTCTTCGAACACTCTGACGAGACTTTCTCACAGGTGCAGCTGGAAACTCTGGCGGAGGAGTACGGGAAAGCGGACCTCGTCCTCATAACGGAAGTGGGGAGCGGCCTTGTGCCGGTGGACCCGAAGGACCGGGCAGCAAGAGAGTATGCCGGGCGATTCACGAACCTTCTCGCGGAGCAGGCAGAAGAGGTGTACCGCGTGTTCTGCGGCATCCCGAAACGACTCAAATAACTTCAGAAAAGAGACAGTAATATGGAACTCATTCTCGTGAGACACGGGAAAACCGAATATAACGAGCAGCAGAAGTACTGCGGTGCCCTGGACCCGAGCCTTTCCGAAAAGGGACGGGCGGAACTGGAGACGGCGGAAGTCCGGCGGTTCCTGGAAGAGAACCCGCCGGAGCTGGTTTTTTCCTCTCCCATGAAGCGGGCCCTGGAAACAGCAGACCTCCTCTGTCAGGACTTCCCGGCTCTGCCCCTCCTGGTGGTGCCGGAACTGCGGGAATGCGACTTCGGGGACTTCGAAGGCAGAGCCTTTGAGGGAGACCTGGAACACGACCCCGCCTACCAGGCCTGGGTCGACGGCCACTGTGAGGACCCCATTCCCGGGGGCGACTTCCCGGACCGGTTCCGGGAAGATGCCGTCGTCGGCTTCGAGTCCGTCATTGAGACCTGTCAGACAGAGGGCATTGAGCGCGCTATGGTGGTGACCCACGGCGGGGTCATCGGCGGCGTCCTGGAAGCGGTGGCCACCCCCCACAGAGACTGGTATGAATACCGGGTGCCCAACGGCGGGTACGTTGTCCTCGAATTGCCGGATCACATCAAAACCATGGGAGGTGGCGCCACATGCTGACCTATGCTTCGGTCTTTCTCGGATTCCTTCTGGACCTCATCCTCGGGGACCCCAAATGGATGCCCCACCCGGTGAAGCTGCTGGGCTGGGCAGTCCACACTCTGGAACGGCGCTTGCGCAAATGGTTCCCGGACTCTCCGAAGGGACGGCGGGCGGCGGGCCTCCTCATGGCCGTTTTGCTGCCGGTTCTGACCCTCGTCCTCGCCGTAGACCTCCTCTGGCTCTGCTATGAGGTCACTCCCTGGCTCTACATGGTCGTTCAGGCCCTTCTCTGTTGGCAGTGCCTCGCGATGAAAGACCTCAAAGGCGAGAGCTCCCGGGTGCAACGTGCCCTGGAAGAGGGGGACCTGGAAAAGGCCCGGTCCCTTGTCTCCCGCATTGTGGGTCGGGATACTGAGAACCTCACTGCCGGCGGCGTCACTCGGGCTGCTGTGGAGACGGTGGCGGAGAACTTCTCTGACGGCGTTATTGCCCCTCTACTCTGCATGCTGGTGGGCGGTGCCCCTCTGGCCCTCACTTATAAAGCGATCAACACCATGGACAGCATGGTGGGCTATAAAAACGAGAAGTACCTCGACTTCGGCCGGGCTCCGGCAAAACTCGATGACTTTGCAAACTACCTGCCGGCTCGTCTCTCTGCCTTTCTGTGGATGGCGGCTGCTTTCCTGACCGGGAATGACGGGAAAGGTGCGTTCCGCATCTGGCGGCGGGACCGGAAAAAACATGCGAGCCCCAACGCCGGACAGACCGAAGCCGCCTGCGCCGGTTCCTTGGGTGTCCGCCTCGCCGGCCCTATCTCGTACTTTGGAGAACCGGTGGAGAAAGAATACATCGGGGACAAGACCCGGAAGGTCCGTCCTTCGGACATTGCCAAAGCCAATAAGATGATGCTGGCGGGGTCCATCATTTGCCTCGTCATCGGCCTTGCTATCCGCTTTGCCATCTGCTACTACAACGATTGGATCATGATTTGATGGATCGACTGGAACTGTTCCCCCACGGGGGAGACTATACCGGAAAGTACCTGGACTTCTCTGCAAGCCTCAGTCCTCTGGGGGTCCCCGCCTCCGTCCGCAGTGCACTGGCGGCCCTCGCGGAAGGAGAGGGGCTGGCCTCTTACCCGGACCCGTACTGCACCGAACTGCGGCGGGCCATTGCAGCAAAAGAGGAAGTGACGGAAGAAGCCGTCCTCTGCGGCAACGGTGCCGCAGACCTCATTCACCGGACAGTCCGGGCTCTGCAGCCGAAGACGGCCCTCATCCTGGAGCCGACGTTCTTCGAGTATGAGAAGGCGCTCTCGGAGAGTGGCTGTGACATTCGGAAATACTATCTCAAAGAAAACCGCAACGAGTTTGGCAACCTCTGCGCGGACTCCTTCGGCCTGAAGGAAGAGTTCCTGGACGCTCTGACGCCGGACCTCGACCTGGTGTTTGTGTGTTCTCCCAATAACCCTACGGGACGCAGCATCCCGGAAGCGCTCATGGAGCGCATTCTGAAGACTGCTCAGGAGAACGGGACTATAGTTTTCTGGGACGCCTGTTTTGCAGACTTTTGTGACCTGGAGGACGGCGCAGACAGGCAGGCGAAATCCGATGCGTTCCTGCGCCGCAGCGTTCAGGCATACCCGAACCTGATCCTCCTCAAGTCCTTCACCAAGACTTACGCCATCCCCGGCCTGCGGCTCGGGTACCTTCTTTGCTCCGATGAGGAGAAAACGGCGTACATCGCGAAATGGGGGGCTCCCTGGTCGGTGTCGACGGCAGCTCAGGTGGCCGGTCTCGCGGCTTTAAAAGATGAAACTTACCTGCAACGGGCACGGCTCTATGTCTCGGAGGAGAAACTCCGGGTCTGGCTCGCACTTCTGCAACTGGGCGTGTTTTGCCGACGGGGAGACGGTAATTTTTTGCTGATTCGCACGGAGCGGGAAGACCTCCCGAAACGGTTGAAAGACCGGGGCATCCTCGTACGGGACTGCTCGAACTTTGACGGGCTGGACGCCCACTATATAAGGGTCGCTATTCGCACCCGGAACGAAAATGACCAACTGCTGGACGCCCTCTGGGCGGAGCTGGAAGGAGGGGAGACTCCATGAAAAAAGCAAGACCCATTATGGTTCAGGGCACCATGTCCGGGGCCGGGAAGAGCCTCCTTGTGACGGCCCTTTGTCGGATCTTCACAGAAGATGGTTACAAAGTCGCTCCCTTCAAGAGCCAGAACATGGCCCTCAACAGCTATGTGACCCCGGACGGCCTGGAAATGGGTCGGGCCCAGGTGGTCCAGGCAGCTGCCTGCGGGAAGGCACCGGATGTGCGCATGAACCCGGTGCTCCTGAAGCCCAGCACGGACACGGGAAGCCAGGTCATCGTGAAGGGAGAGGTGCTCCGACACATGCCGGCGGCAGAGTATTACGCTTTTAAGTCGGAACTCATCCCCTCCGTTTTGGAGACCTACGAGTCCCTGGCGGAGGAAAACGACATCATTGTCATCGAAGGGGCCGGAAGCCCTGCGGAAATCAACCTGAAAAAAGATGACTTCGTGAATATGGGCCTCGCGGAGCTGGTGGATGCACCAGTCCTTCTGGCGGGGGACATCGACCGGGGCGGCGTGTTCGCCCAGCTTTACGGAACGGTGGCCCTTTTAGAGCCGGAGGAACGGGAGCGGGTCAAAGGCCTTCTCATCAACAAATTCCGGGGCGATGTATCCCTCCTGGGGTCCGGCCTCGACCAGTTGAAAGAACTGACGGGTGTCCCCACCTTAGGGGTCATCCCTTATCTCAGAGTCAAACTCGACGAGGAGGATTCCCTCGCAGAGTCTTTGAACGTCAAGACCGCTAAGAAGCCCATCGACGTTGCCGTCATCCGTCTGCCGAAGATCTCGAACTTCACAGACTTCGCACCCCTGGAAGACCACCCGGTCCTGGGGCTTCGGTACGTGGAGACCCCGGAAGAACTGGGGACTCCGGATCTTGTTATTCTGCCCGGTACCAAGAGTACCGTGGCAGACCTATTGTGGCTCCGCCAGTCGGGTCTCGAGACCCTTATTCTGAAACTCTCCGATAAGGGCACGCCGGTCCTTGGTATTTGCGGTGGCTACCAGATGTTGGGGGAAGAACTGGCTGACCCGAAGGGTGTGGAGACCAGCGATGCGACGACCCTCAGAGGCCTCGGACTTTTGCCGGTCCGCACGGTCTTTGAACCCCAGAAAACCCGCACTCAGGTGAAAGCCCGAGTCCTGGACCCGGTCCGCTCCAAGCTCTATGAAGGGGCCGAAAACGCCCCCTCGAGCATCATGCTGGAGGGGTATGAGATCCACAACGGCACCACCCGCATCACCGACTGGGATGCCCTCGGCAGCGGAACGACTTCCTTCTGTAAAATCTCCTGGGAGGCAGAAGGGGGCGTCGCCCACGTGGACGGCTTCGTTCGGGACAATGTCTTCGGCTCCTACCTCCACGGACTTTTCGACTCCGGGGAACTCACGGAAGCTCTGGCCCGGTGGCTCTGCTTCCGAAAAGGTCTCTCCTATGAAGCGTTCTGCCCGAAGTCCCATGACGAACAGCAGGAAGAGGAACTGACAAAACTGGCGGCTGCCGTCCGGGAAGCCTTGGACATGAACGCAGTCTACGATATACTGGGAGTCGAGTAATGGCAGTCATCATCAAACCATCTGACATTGAACAGAACAGCATGAGCATCATCGCTTCCGAACTGGAGGAGCGGGGTATCACCCTGCCGCCGGAGCACGAGGCGGTGGTCAAACGCGTGATCCATACGACGGCGGACTTCGACTATGCAGAAACCCTCCGGTTCACAGAGGGCGCTGTCGAGAAGGCTGTGACAGCCCTCTCCGGCGGCTGCGGCATCGTGACCGACACCAACATGGCGAAAGCCGGAGTCAGCAAGCCTGCCCTCAAGAAACTGGGAGGCGATGTGGCTTGCTTCATGGCGGACCCGGACGTGGCCGCAGCGGCAAAGAAAGCCGGGACGACCCGGGCGGTCATGGCTATGCGCCACGCTTCTAAGGTGGCCCCGAAAGCGGTCTACGCTATCGGCAATGCCCCAACGGCACTTCTGCAGCTGGCAGAACTCATCAGGGAGACGGACTTCCGGCCGGCCCTCATCATCGGGGTCCCCGTGGGCTTCGTGAATGTGGTGGAGAGCAAGGAAGAACTGTTCCGTACCTGTGAAGAGTACGGGGTCCCTTGTATTGCGGCCATGGGCCGGAAGGGCGGAAGCAATGTGGCGGCAGCGGTCTGTAACGCTTTGCTCTATGCGGCGGCGGACCTGCAAAACCCGGAGGAGAGAAACTGGAAAACATGAAAAACGATACGAAACGGCTCCTCGAGTGGTACGATGCTGAGCGACGCATTTTGCCCTGGCGGGAGGACCCGACGCCTTACCATGTGTGGGTCTCGGAAATCATGCTCCAGCAGACCCGGGTGGAGGCTGTGAAAGAGTACTATGCCCGGTTTCTTGAAAAGCTGCCGGATGTGGCCGCCCTCGCTGCTGCGGAGGAAGATACCTACCTGAAACTTTGGGAGGGTCTCGGCTATTACAGCCGGGTGAGAAACCTTCACAAGGCGGCGGTCACCGTCATGGAAGAGTATGGCGGCGTCATCCCCGGCACGGCGAAGGAACTGCGGAAACTCTCCGGCATTGGAGAGTATACGGCGGCAGCTATTGCATCCATCGCCTTTGGCGAACCGGTCTCTTCGGTGGACGGGAACCTTCTGCGGGTCTATGCCCGGCGGGAACTCTACCGGGAGTCCATCAAGGAGCCGGTGGCAAAGAAGCTGGCCTACGACTACTACATGGAACGGATGCCGGAAGACCGGCCGGGGGACTACAACCAGGCCCTCATGGACCTGGGAGCTACGGTCTGTCTGCCGAACGGCGAGCCGGAATGTTTCCGCTGCCCCTGGGCGGACCTCTGTGAAGCCCACAAACAGGGGGTAGAAACGGAGGTGCCGGTGGTGCCCACCAAGAAGGCCCGACGGGTCGAATACCGGACGGTCTTCCGGGTCCACTGCGGAGAAGACCTCCTGTTGGCCCGGCGTCCGGACACGGGGCTCCTCGCCGGACTCTACGAGTTCCCCAATGCCCTTTTGACAGAGAACTCGAAACTCTCGAAGAAAGAGCAGACGGAACGGTCTGCCGCCGCCCTGGAAACGTTCCTGAAGACTTCCGGGCTCACCCCGCTCTCGACCTTCCCGCTGCCGACGGCGAAACACATCTTCTCCCACGTGGAGTGGCGCATGACAGGCTTCGACCTGGAAGTGGAGAGCCTCAACCCGGTCCGGGAGCAGGCCCTCTCCCCGGAAGGCCACGAACTCCTCGTGACCTCCCTTTCCGACCTGGACCGCTATTCCATCCCCAACGCCTTCGATGCTTACAAATACTAAACAAGGATCCGTAGCTGCCGGCACGGATCCTTTTTCTTTGTACATATTCTTTTCCCAGAGCGCTAAGGGCACGTCGCGTGATGTCCCGCATTCACCATACCAAACAGAAGTACTTCGGTAAACTGGGATATATGGGGCTGACACCCGCCTCGCGCATCTCGGGAACATCCGCGTTCCAGCCCATGAAGTATGGTAGCTGTCCGCGTAGACACTCATCGCACTTGGCTTGGGGTTGACAGCGGGACCCTGCGGGCGCGGTCAACGCCTGCCGAGGCCAGCCCCGCATAAGCAAAAAAGGGCAGGCCGCCGAGCAGGCTACCACACCCACTTCCCACTGTAAACCCGCGGCGCAGAGCAATCACCAGGCACACGGAAAACATCCCCCTTCTTTCGTTAACAATTGAGAAACATGGAATACCCATACAAAACGCTATTATCCTTTTGATTTGTATGGTTATTTTTTTGGATTTTTTACAAAACGGAAATTTTAATCATACAAATCCGGCGAGAACTCACAATTTGTATGACCGAAATCGCAGGAAAAAGTTTTTAGAGGCAAAAACACCCATACAAAACACGCGGAAACACTTGATTTGTATGGTTTTTTTGATGTTCTCACTTTTTCTTCGCCTTTCACGCTGGTCCCGAATGTCATGGCAGCGCACCTGGTTCCCTCTGCTCATAGTAGTTGCAGGCGCAAGGGCGCACAGCGCCCCTTGTGTCTGATGTTTGCCCCATGCCGCTGAGCGGAAGGAAAGTCAAGGGTTCCACCGCGCGGACGCGGCAGCTGTGGCTGCCCTTTACTTTTCTGGAGAACAGTGGCACCAAGTACGCGGACAGCTCTCTTGTTTTCAGGCTGGAACGCGGATGTTTCCTTTTTTATCAGGCAAACAGTAACGCCACCCTTCCGGGTGGCGTTCTTTGTGTAGAGTTATTCGCTGACGGCGGCTTTCAGGGCGTCGACCCGGTCGGTCTTCTCCCAGGGGACTCCCAGGTCCTCCCGGCCCATGTGGCCGTAGGCGGCGACCTGCTTGTAGATGGGGCGGCGCAGGTCGAGGGCGTCGATGATGGCGGAAGGCCGCAGGTCGAAGACCTTGTTCACGGCGGCGTTGATCTTTTCGAGGGGGACGGTCTCGGTGCCGAAGGTGTCAATGAAGACCGAGAGCGGACGGGCGACGCCGATGGCGTAGGCCAGTTCCACTTCACACTTGTCGGCAAGGCCTGCCGCAACGATGTTCTTCGCGACCCAGCGGGCGGCATAAGACGCACTGCGGTCGACTTTGGTGGGGTCCTTGCCGGAGAAGGCACCGCCGCCGTGGCCGCAGGAGCCGCCGTAAGTGTCGACGATGATCTTCCGACCGGTGAGACCGGAGTCGCCGACGGGACCGCCGACCACGAAACGGCCGGTGGGGTTCACGTAGATCTTGGTGTCGTCGTCGAGGAAGTCGGCCGGGAGCACCGGTTTGATGACCTGCTCGATGACGTCCGCGCGGATCTGATCGAGTTCGACGTCTTCCGAGTGCTGGGAAGACACGACGACGGCCTCAATGCGGACGGGTTTGTTGTCTTCGTCATATTCGACCGTGACCTGGCTCTTGCCGTCGGGGCGCAGGTAGGGAAGCGTCCCGTTTTCCCGGACTTCGGTGAGACGCAGGGCCAGCTTGTGGGCAAGGGAGATGGGGAGCGGCATGAGCTCCGGGGTCTCCCGGGTGGCATAGCCGAACATCATGCCCTGGTCCCCGGCGCCGTTGAGGTCATAGGGGTCCACGTCAGAGGCCTTGTTCTCCTGAGAGTGGTCGACTCCCAGGGCAATGTCGGGGCTCTGCTCGTCAATGCAGGTGAGGACCGCGCAGCTGTTGCCGTCAAAGCCGTAGACCGCATTGTTATAGCCGATCTCGTTGATGGTTTCCCGGGCGATCTTCGGGATGTCTACATAGCAGTTGGTGGAGATCTCGCCCATGATCATGACCTGGCCGGTGGTGACGGTGGTTTCACAGGCGACACGGCCCTCCGGGTCCTGAGCCATGATGGCGTCGAGGACTGCATCAGAGATCTGGTCACAGATCTTGTCGGGGTGGCCTTTCGTGACCGATTCGGAAGTAAAGAGATGGTGCATAGTGGTTCCTTTCTAGGAGTGAAAAGGGGTACATCGCGGAAAAAACGCCCCTCGGCAAAACCGAAGGGCGATATGCGTCTTATCTTTCGGTCTTCACCGCAGGAATTGGCACCTTACCGGATGGCAGGTTGTCGGACGTCGATGGGCCTGTTCCCTTACGTCACTCTGGATAAGTAGTTGGTTTGATTTGAACCTATTGTAACGACCGGAGTCGTGGTTGTCAAGGTGTGTCCACACCTTTCTTCTGGGCAGTGGTCCCCTTGATGACCGGGGAGATCCGCTTGTAGATGAGGAAGGTGATGAGAACGTCGATCGCGCCTTTGACGAAGGTGAAGGGGACGTTGAAGATGAGCAGAGCGTCCGCCAGCCCGTTGATGCCGTGGTAGATGGCCTGGTAGGCTCCGATGATGGCTTCCATGGGCATGAAGTTCGTATAGAAGGGGTACACCACGAAGTAGTTGATGGGGAAGCTGATGAGGGCCATGATGACCGCACCGGCGAGGGATCCGATGAGGGCACCCCTGCGGCTCTTCGCCTTCTGGTAGATGAAGCCCGCCGGCAGCACGAAGAAGACTCCGATCAGGAGGTTGGCCAGCTCCCCGACTCCGGAGGTCTGGGTGACAGGCAGGTGGATGAGGTTCTTCAGAACACAGACCAGGGCACCGTACCAGGGGCCGAGGGCGAAAGAGGTCAGGAGCGCGGGCAGTTCCGAGAAGTCCAGCTTGATGAACCCCGGCATAATGGGAATGGGGAACTCCACATACATGAGGATGGTGGCAATGGCCGCCATGACAGCGGTGGTGGTCAGCTTCCGGACCATGGAAGTGGAACCGGACTGTTGGGTTTTCGGAGATGCCATGATAGCCCCTCCCTTTCTATAAATACTGATTAAGAGTATACGGGAGAGGGCGGGCTCTGTCAAACCGGGGGAGTGACTCTATCCGGTGGTTGTTACAAGGGCAGGGTCATGGCACAGGGACGGACAGGGTCAATGCTCAGGACCGCTGCAGGTACGAGTTAGTCTTTGAAGGTGTGTCCCTTCACAAATTCTGCATATCGCACATGGAAGTCGAGCTTCCTGCGTCGGCTTATGGGAATGACGGTGCCGTTGGTCAGGCTCAGCTCTTCCTGGGACAGGGTGGCGATGTGCTTCATATTGACCACATAGGCGCGATGGCATTTGTAAAAGTATTCCTTCGGAAGCTGGTCTTCGATCTTGGCGAAAGAAGAGAGGGTATCTACCGTCTCTTCCGCAGTGATGAGCTGGGTGTGGTTCCCATCGGCCACCAGAGCATAGACCTCTTCGGAAGTAAAGATGCGAAACCCTTCGTGGACCTTTGCGATGATGACCCGGTAAGTGACCAGGTCTTTGCGGTAGGAGTCGATGGCATCGAAGATGTCTGCCCGGATGATGGGCTTCGTCAAAAAGCGATGGGCCCTGACACGAAAGGCGTCGAAGACCCGTTCCGGGTTCGAAGACAGGAGTACGATGGCGACTTTCCCGTCTTTTCCCCGAATGAGCTTCGCGTTCTCGACGGAAGGCCGCATTTCCACATTGTCATCGACGAAGATGAGGTCCGGCTCTTCTGTGTTAGAGAGGTAGTCCTTCATCTTCTGGAAACTTTTCACCTCGGCCTCCACATATTTTTGCTCGCTGTAGGCCGCGACCGCTCCCGTCAGGAAGCGGATGGTCCTGGCATCGGAACTGATGATGAATATCAACATTTCTATTCCTCCATAAATATATTAGATTCCGGATAGAGTCATCGTACCTTAAGAAAGTCAAATTGGGCAACTAAGTGCCCCGTCAGAAAGACCATAACGACCGTTATGTTGTTATTAACTACCGTTCGTCAGGAAGTTATTTTTTCTTTTAGGAATCCGGGCCACTTTCTGCTACCCTTGTGACGGAGGTGAATGAAATGTTTTTGAACAACGATCGGGACCCGGTCCCGGGCCTTTGGCGCTATGAGATCCTGCCGGGAGAGCCGGTGGATGAATTCTCGTTTTCCATGCTCTCCCAGAACCCGCCGGAAGGGGTCCTGCGACTTGGTCGGGAGACGACCGAAGAGTTCGACCATCTGCTTTTGCCGGTCTCGAACCTGGTCAAACTGACGGACAATGTTCCCATTGTAGTCAGCAAAGTTACCGAAGACAAGCTTTTATTGCAGGTCGAGGAAGTGAAGGAGCAGCTGTCCCGTTATATGATCCCGGCAGAAGAACTGGTGCTTCGCCCGGAGTGGACTTTCCGGGACCCGAAGACCGGGACGCTCACGTTCCTGGTGCTTCCGACAGCTCTCGCGAAGGACCTGTCTTTGCCTGTGGAAGACTATGTGTTTCTCCTGCGGCATGCTCTGGAAAAACGGACGGAGGAAGCGAAGGTTTTGGAGAGTGCTAAAGGGAGTGCTAAAGAGCACCCGAAGGGGACGTTCCCGGAGAAAACTCTCCGGGAACGGGTACGGGAATTCTGGGGTGGTCTTGATTGATCGCCTCCCAAAAACCGCATAGGGAAGCGGATTGCGAAGGGGGTTTAGCACTCTCGAGTCGAAAGTGAAAAAACTTCCCGAAAAGGTGTTGACTTTTATGGGGGCGGGTGGTTTCTTATTACTGAAATTAGCACTCCGAAGTTTTGAGTGCTAAACCGAGTGCTAACGGAGAAAGGGTGAGAGGATGCTACCGACACGCCGACAGCAGATCTTAGCTGCCATCGTCGAACAGTACATCGAGACCGGCGAACCCGTCGGGTCCAAAGCGCTGTTGTCGAAGCTGGACATCAACGTCTCCTCCGCCACCATCCGGAACGATATGGCGGCACTCACGGCTCAGGGCCTCATCTACCAGCCCCACACGTCCGCAGGGCGCATCCCCACCCAGAGCGGGTATCGGTATTATGTCGATAACCTCATGAAGGTGGAGGAACTGGAAGAGACGGAACGGCGCCGCATCGAAGCCGGTGTGGACGAACGGTCCGGAGACCCGGAAGCGCTGCTCTCCAAAGCGGGGGAGGCCCTCGTGAGCTTCACGAACTTCGCGGCTCTCTCCACGACCCCTTCCGATGAGCACGCCTTCATCAAAAACATCGAAATGGTTCCGGTCAGTCCCCGGGTTGCCATGGTGGTCCTCCTGACTTCCACGGGCATCCTCAAAAGCAAGCCCTGCCGTATGGATATCGCCCTCACCCCGGACATCAAGGAGACCTTCGATACCCTCGTCAGCGAACACTTCAACGGGACGGCTCTTGCCGACATCAATACGGTCAAGATCCAAACCCTGGCGGCCTCCCTCGGAGTTAAGGCCCTCGCAATGTCAGGGCTCCTCGCCACCATTGCCGACCTTGCGGAAATGGCTTCTCAGGCAGACATAAGGCTGGAAGGCAAGTCCAATCTCTTAGGTTATAAGGAGTACAGCGAGAACCTGCCGGCGCTCCTGAAGTTTCTGGGGGACGAAGAGCCCCTCAACATGCTGGTGTCCCAAAGCGAGGACACAGGCCCCGGCATTGAGGTGCGGATCGGTTCGGAGAACCGGTTTTCGGAGCTTTCCAACTCCACCACCATCATTTCCCGTTACAAGATCGGGGACGGCGCCACCGGTGCCATCGGTATCATCGGCCCCACCCGAATGAACTATTCCAAGCTCATCCCGAGCATCCAATATCTCTCCGACATCGTCAGTAAGATCCTGTCGGAAGTTTACGAGGAGGATACACTGACCAATGAACGAAAAGACGAAGAAACCTCTTGAGGAGGAAGAAATCCTCGAGGAGGCCCCCGTGGAAGAGGAGGCCGCCGTCGAAGAGGAAACGGTAGAGACCGAAGCGGGCGATGAACTCGACTCTCTGCAGAAAGCTTTGGAGGAAGAACAGAACCGTTATTTACGCCTTATGGCGGAGTACGATAACTTCCGTAAGCGCTCGGCGAGAGAGAAGGACAACATTTATACCGATGCGAAAGCAGACGCTTTCACGTCTCTCCTGCCGGTCCTCGATAACTTTGACCGGGCTTTTGAAAACGAAGATGCCGCACCGGAAGACTTCCGCAAGGGCATCGAAATGACCCGGGACCAGCTCCTGGCGGTTTTCGAAAAGGCCGGTGTCGAGACCTTCGGCGAAGCGGGCGAGACCTTCGACCCGAACCTCCACAACGCCGTCAGCCACGTGGAGGACCCGGAACAGGGCGAGAACGTTCTGGCCCAGGTGTTCCAGAAGGGTTATAAGATCGGCGACAAAGTGCTTCGGCACGCCATGGTCGTCGTGGCCAATTAACAGAAACCGGGCGTGAGCCCGTTTCTATAAAACAGTTAAAAATATACTTTCAATAAACAGTCTTTATTGAAAAGACGGAGGAATTCATTATGGCAAAAATCGTAGGAATCGACTTAGGTACTACTAACTCTTGTGTCGCAGTCATCGAGGGCGGCGAGCCAGTCGTCATCGCTAACGCAGAAGGCGCAAGAACCACCCCGTCGGTCGTTGCCTTTGGCAAGGACGGCGAGAGAATGGTGGGTCAGGTCGCAAAGCGCCAGGCCATCACCAACCCTGACCGGACCGTCGCGTCCATCAAGAGACAGATGGGCTCTGACTATAAAGTCACCATCGACGACAAAAAGTTCACTCCCCAGGAAATCTCGGCAATGATCCTTCAGAAGCTGAAGACCGATGCAGAAGCATACCTGGGCGACAAAGTCACCGAAGCCGTCATCACTGTTCCCGCATACTTCACCGACGCCCAGCGTCAGGCCACCAAAGACGCCGGTAAGATCGCCGGCCTCGAAGTCAAGCGGATCATCAACGAGCCCACCGCTGCAGCTCTGGCTTACGGCATCGACAAAGAGACCGATCAGAAGATCATGGTCTACGACCTCGGCGGCGGCACCTTCGACGTGTCCGTGCTGGAGATCGGCGACGGCGTCATCGACGTGCTGGCCACCGCGGGCAACAACCGTCTCGGCGGCGACGACTTCGACGCCTGCATCACCGAGTACCTCGTTTCCGAGTTCAAGAAGAGCGACGGCATCGATCTCAGCGGCGACAAGGTTGCCATGCAGCGCCTGCGCGAAGCTGCCGAGAAGGCCAAGGTCGAGCTGAGCGGTGTGACCACCTCGAACATCAACCTCCCCTATATCACCGCCGACGCCACCGGTCCCAAGCACCTGGACCTCACCCTCACCCGCGCCAAGTTCAACGAACTGACCCACCACCTGGTCGAGAAGACCGTCGGCCCCGTCAAGCAGGCTCTGTCCGACGCCGGCCTCAAGCCCAGCGATATCAACAAGGTGCTGCTGGTCGGCGGCTCCAGCCGTATCCCCGCCGTGCAGGAGATGGTCAAGTCCCTGACCGGTAAGGAAGGCTTCAAGGGCATCAACCCTGACGAGTGCGTCGCTGTCGGCGCTGCCATCCAGGGCGGCGTTATGTCCGGCGATGTGGAGGGCATCGTGCTGGTCGACGTGACCCCGCTGTCTCTCGGCATCGAGACCCTGGGCGGCGTGTGCACCAAGCTCATCGAGCGCAACACCTCCATCCCCACCCGCAAGAGCCAGGTCTTCTCCACCGCCGCGGATAACCAGACCTCCGTCGAGGTCAACGTCCTGCAGGGCGAGCGTGAGATGGCCGCGTACAACAAGAGCCTCGGCCGCTTCCATCTGGACGGCATCGCGCCGGCGCGCCGCGGCGTGCCGCAGATCGAGGTCACCTTCGACAT
>JAFUZN010000170.1 GCA_017476565.1 Clostridia bacterium | reverse complement strand
GACGAGGAGCGCTTCCAGGCTCTGGGAATGCTGGGCTGCAGCAGAGACGTCACCGTCCCCGGGGAACCGAACGACGAGGGGCATCTCGGTGTTGCCGCCGTACATATAACGCATTTTGGCCATCTGGTTGACCAGTGGGTCAAAAGCATAGGTCATGAAGTCGGCGAACATGATCTCGACGACAGGACGGTAGCCATGGGCTGCCAGGCTGACGGCGGCATTCGTGAACGCGGCTTCGGAAATGGGAGTGTCCCAGACCCGTTCCGGACCGTATTTGTCCAAAAGGCCATAGGTGACACCGAAGGAGCCACCCATGATACCGATGTCTTCTCCAATCTGGATCACTTTTTCATCCTGTTCCATGGCTTTGTCCATGGCGGACAGGATCGCTTTGCTCATACTTACTCGTTTGGCCATGGTCTGCCCTCCTCTACGATGTCGGAATAAACGTCAACAAGGGTCTGGCTGATATCGAGGAGCGGAGAATTGCTCGCAAACTCGACGGCTTCTTTGATCAGATCGTTGACTTCGTTGTCGATGGTATCGATCTCGTCCTGAGTGATGCCTTCTGCAAGCATGGCACGTCTCATTCTCGGGATCGGATCCATTTCGTCGCTCATCCAGTAGTCGACTTCTTCCTGAGAACGGTAGTCCGCAGCATCGCCTTCGAAATGACCGCGATACTTGAAGGTCTTGGTCTCGATGAAGTAGGGGCCTTTGCCGGAACGGGCATGTTCGATGGCTTCCTTGGCAGCTTCGTAAACGGCCACAGCATCGTTGCCGTCGACGACTTTGTAAGGAATGTCATAGGCCGCAGCGCGGACGGCAACATCCGGAAGCTTCATGGAACGCTTCGTGGAAGTGGAAATGGCATAGCCGTTGTTTTCGCAAACGTAGATGACCGGGAGGTCCCAAAGGGCGGCCATGTTGAGGGACTCGTGGAAGAGCCCTTCGTTGGAGGCCCCGTCACCGAAGCAGCAGACCGTGACTTTGTCGGAGTGGTCCAGCTTCTGAGCCCAGGCACCGCCGAGGGCGAGACCGAGGCCTGCGCCGACCATGCCGTTGGCACCGAGGATGCCCAGTTCGATGTTGGAGATGTGCATGGAACCACCCTTGCCGCGGCAGTAGCCGTCAGAACGGGCAAAGAGTTCCGCCATCATTTTCTTGAGGTCACCGCCCTTGGCGATGATGTGACCGTGTCCTCTGTGGGTAGAGGTGACATAGTCTTTCGGCCCAAGCAGAGCACAGACACCGGCCTCCGTCGCTTCCTGACCGATGGACAGGTGGACGAACCCGGGGATGTCAGCATCCGCAAAGGAGTCGACCGCCTGCTCTTCGAATCTGCGGATCTTGAACATAGTTTTGTAAAGATCCAGCATTTCCTGTTTTGTCATGTGAGTATCACTCCTTCACTTTTCAGTAAGTGGTCGTGCCGTCCAGACGTTTGATGTCCATGACCAGCTTGTAGCAGCCGAGCAGTTTCATCATCTTGAGCATGTTGCCTTCGATCTGGAACATGCCGGAAACAGCAGCTTTTTCAAGAGCGACAGAGCCGTCAAGGACTTTGACATAGGCGTCGTAGTCGCCAAAGATGATGTAGTCACCATCCGGAGTGTCGTCTTCATCGGTGCCGTATTCCCAGGCAGTAAGGACGCCGTTTTTCAGAGTGTAGGCATACCAGACATATTCGCCCATACGGTCGTCCGGGACGTTTTCGTAAACCTCGACAACTTTCAATGAAAGCTTCGGGAATTTGGTTTTTTCTGCAGAGAACAGATCGTATGCTTTTGCTTCTGCAAGATCGTTCCATTCTTTAGTCAGCATAAGTGCCATAATTGTTTCCTCCTAAGTAATACTTTGGTGTTTATACGAGCTCTTCCGGGTGCTCGACGAGTTCACAGACGCGCTCTAAGAATTCACACGCCATTTCCCCGTCGATGACGCGATGGTCTGCGGAGAGCATGAAGCCCATTTGCTTCTGGACTTTGACCTCGCCGTCCACGACGACCGGTTTGTCCACAATGTTGTACATCGCCAGAATGGCGAGTTCGGGCTGGTTGATGATCATGGAGTGCTGCTCCAGTCTCTTGAACTTGCCCATGTTATTGATGGTGATGGAGCCGCCCTGAATGTCTTCTAACTGAAGAGTCCCGTTACGAGCGGCATCGATGACCCGCTGAGATTCCCGGTTCAGTTCGGTCAGGCTCAGCTGGTCCGCGTTTTTTACGTTCGCGACGATGAGTCCGTTGTTTTCCAGAGAAATCGCAAAACCGACGTTGACATCCTCATGCAGGAGGTGCTGGTGGTTTTCGAAATCGTAGGAAGAATTCACATACGGGAACTCTTTGAGTGCGATGGCGACCGCTTTGGCGACCAGGTTAAGGAAGGAGACTTTGCAGTCATTTTCCTCGTTGAACTGCTTCCGGAAACCCATCATGGGCTCCGCATTGGCAGACATTTTATAGTCGCATTTGGGCGATGTGCTCCAGCTGTTCACCATGTTCTTTGCGATGGCTTTTCGAAGCCGATTCGCTTTTTCCGGCTTGTCCATAAGATGGCTCCTTATTCGATAACGGCGATGATCTGCTGAACTTCCGCGTCTTCATCTTCCCCGACGAGGATCTCTTTGACGACGCCGTCGACGCGGGACTCGACCTTGTTGGTCAGTTTGTCCGTCTCGACTTCGCAAAGGGGGTCTCCGACCTTGACTTCGTCCCCGACTTTGACAAACCATTCCGTGATGGTACCCTCCGTCATGGTGAGGCCGAACTTCGGCATTGCAACATTTTTAGCCATAGCAAAAACTCCTTTCATTTATTTCTTTTTTGCTTAGAAAAGCTTTGCAAAATACTACAAGCAAATTTCGTGCCAGCCTAAGGATTGGCTGCGGACAAAGATTCTGTCTCATCTATGAGACAAGGGGAGACAGAGCGTCTCAAACTATGTCTGGTTTTTGTTACACTGAGACCGAGAGGGGGAGAGTCGATGCAATTAGAACAGACTGCAAAACAAAAGCAACAACTGAATCAGCGTCAGCGACAGTCACTGAAGCTTCTCTCTCTGAGCGCTCAGAATCTGGAAAGGTATTTAGAAAGTATTTATAATGACAACCCTTTACTGGAACGGGAAGAGATGCCTTTTTCCAATCGTCGCTTCTCTCTCCGAAGAGAGAACGATCCGGACCCGTTGGAAACAATGGCAGCGGAGCCGGAGGATGCTCTTTCCGAAGTGTTCCTGCAGATCTCTATGCTGAAGCTTTCCGACAAGGAGAGACGGATTGCGGAATACCTGGCGGCTTTCCTCGATGAACGGGGTTATCTGGAAGAGGGCTGGGACAGTGCTGCGGAAGAATTCGATGTCCCTCCTCTCGCACTGGAAGAACTGGTAGAACTGCTCCAGGAACGCTTAGAGCCGCCGGGACTTTTTGCGAGAGACCTGCAGGAATGCCTCCTGATCCAGGCACGGCGAAGTGTCCCGAAAAGTCCCCTTCTGGAAGAAGTCCTTCTCGAACACCTGTACGACCTGACGGAATCAGAGCCGGAAACACTGGCGAAAGCTCTTCAAGTCTCTCGGTCAGAAGTGGAGAACGTTCTGAACCGCATCCGCAGTTTTCAGCCGAGTCCTCTGGGTGGTGCTTCTTCCGTGACTACCTTCGTATATCGCGTGCCGGAAGTGGAATTCCTCCGAAGCGGAGACTATCTGGAGGTTCGCCTTCTGACCAACCGGAATCGGTATTCGCTCAACCCCTACAGTAAAGATGTCGTGAAGAGCAAACAGTTTTCTGCGGAGGAACACAGGACCCTACAGGGCTACTACCGGGAGGCGCGGGACCTCCTCTATGCTCTGGAACAGCGGGACCGCACATTGCTTCGGGTCGCTGAAAAGCTGGCGGACGAGCAGAGGGACCACCTTCTGAACGGGGCTCCTCTGAGCGGATTATCGGAATCGGATATGGCAAGGGCTTTGGACCTGAGCATTTCTACTGTAAGCCGCACTTTGCAGGAGAAATATTATTTATTTGAAAATGAAGTTTACCGTCTGCAGGACCTCTTGTCCCCGAAACTGCGCTCCGGCATCTCCCGAGACGAAGTCCGGTTCGTCATGCAGACCATGATCGCAGGGGAACAAAAAAATGCACCCCTCAGCGATGCATTCATTTCCGATTATTTCACGAAAAACGGGCATCCGGTCTCCCGGAGAACGGTGGCAAAATACCGTCTGCAACTGGGGATCCTGCCCGCGGAAAAAAGAAAGGAGTGTTCACAATGAAACACTACAAGAGAGTCAACCAGCTGGGGTTCGTCGTAAGCGACCTCGACAAAGCCCTCCGGGACTATGCGGAAGAGTATGGTATCCGCCAGTGGTACCGGGCCGGCAAAAAGCCCACGGACCCTATGAAGTGGTACGGGGAAGCCATTGAGGATGAAGGGTTCGACCTGATCATCGGCTACTGCGGCAAGACAGAAATCGAACTGATCAAGACTTCTGCGGACTCCAGCCTCTACGCCGATTTCCTGAAAGAGGGCAATGAGGGCCTCCACCACGTGAGCCTCTTTGTCCTGAATCTGAAAAAGGCGATCCGTCACTTTGAGAAGATGGGCTATGAGATCGTCCAGGAAGGGTGCATGCATCAGAGCTTCGGCACAACGGCACCTTATGCTTACATGAAGAAGCCCGGCAGCGGCTGGGGAGACATCGTTGAACTCCAGACCCAGCGGATGTTCGGCGTCATCCCCTTCACCCGGAACCGATTCAACCTGTGGATGGGGCATTTCCTTCCGGGAATGGCAGAGCCGCTCAACATGAGAAAGATCCGAAAGTATAAGGGCTGATTCTAAACCCGCAAGGGTAGATACTTTTGGGGGAGGGTGTTTATGGAATTAAAAGATGTTTTGAGACAGTATTTAGACGGAGAACTCGGGGAAGACCTGCAAAAGGAACTATATGCTTACATTGAGGCCCGGAACCAAGCCGATGTGGACTTTCAAAGCCTCCTGGAGGACCTGAAAGGCGCCAAAGAGCACTTCCTGGAGACCGGGGAAATCTCCGATATCGTGCGCCCGGAAGTGGCAGAGTCTTGGAAACGCTGCAGGCAGATCGGAATGGAGGACTCCTGGGAGGCAGCCGATCAGTTCTCGGACGAAGAAATCGATGAGGCGATCCTGAAAAATGCCTATTTCATCAAGTCTGCCGTTCCCATCATGGAGGAGAGCCTGTCCCATGCGGTAGACCTGAAGGAAGTTCCCCTGGTCATGTATATTACCGATGCCTGTGGGATGATCCTGGCCCTCAAGTGCGCCAACGCCTTTACAGAGACGGTCATGGATCTGCTCGGTATGAAGGTGGGGGCCCGCTGGACGGAAGAATCCATCGGGACCAACGCAGTTTCCCTTGCCATCCAATATAATAAGAATTTTGTGACCACCGCCTATGAACATTTTCAGATGGCCCACGAATTCGTCAACTGCATTTCTGCCCTCATCCACGACAACGACGGCAATATCATCGGGACCCTGACCATCTCCTATTTGCGTTCCTATTACAACCCGATGCTGACGTCTTTTATGTTCTCTGTGGCGGCGCAGATTGAAAAGACCATGATGATGGCCCGGGACCGGGGGGCCATGACCTATGTAATGAACAATGCCGATTACGGGATCCTGGTCCTGGACTCTGTGGGGAACATCCTGCAGGCCAACGTGAAGTTTTGTAAGATGATCCATGTCTCTGACCCGGACGTCTCCACCCTGCAGGTGACCAAACTTCTGAAGGACCTGGACTGGGAAAAAATCCTCAGTGCCGGCAAACTGCACACTACCATCGGAGAGACGTTCCTCCTTTATCGCGATGTATGCAAGCGGGTCCAGGTCGACATTTATCTGGTGGATCTGGAAGGGAAAAAAGACGGTTTTGTCCTCATTTTACGGGACGTGGTGGACATCATTTCCCTGTCCCAAAAATACATCACGAAGCAGTCTCTCTTCCATTTTGAGGACATCGTTACAGGGGACCCCATCATGGAGTCCATTATCGAGCAATGCAAGCAGATCGCAGACAAAGACTGCGCGGTCCTCATCGAAGGGGAGAGTGGCACCGGCAAGGAACTGCTGGCAGAGTCGATCCATAACTACAGCAGCCGTGCCCAGGGACCCTTCATTGCGGTGAACTGTGCGGCACTGCCACCCAGTCTCGTGGAGAGCGAACTCTTCGGCTATGAGAAGGGGACCTTCACCGATGCTCTGAATACCGGTAAGGCCGGTAAGTTCGAGCAGGCCAATGGAGGCACGATCTTCCTCGATGAGATCGGGGAATTATCTCTCGACATCCAGGCAAAGCTGCTGCGGGTGCTCGACAACCAGCGCATTACCCGGATCGGGGGCAATACGGAAAAGAAACTGGATATTCGAGTGATAGCAGCCACCAACCGGGACCTCTACGATATGATCCAGGAAAAAAGCTTCCGGGAGGACCTCTATTACCGTCTCTGTGTCTTTGGAGTCCATTTGCCTTCCCTGAATGAGCGGGAAGGGGACATTCCTCTTTTGGTGGACTACTTCCTCGGAAAGCTGGGGCTCGACAACCGCGGCGTCCGGAAGAAGATGGCGCAGGAGAGTATGGATATCCTCGAAGAACACCACTGGAACGGGAATATCCGGGAACTCCAGAATGCGGTCTCCCGAGCCTATTATCTCTGTGATAAGACCATCATTACACCGGACTTCCTGCCAAAGCGTGTCCTGGAAGGGCGTCCGGAGTCGAAGCCCAAGTTGCCGGACCGACTGAAACAGCATGAGAAAGATATGATCTTGTCCGCCCTTATGAACAATAATTGGAACGTGACAAGAGCGGCAAAGCAGCTGAACATTTCCCGGGCGACCATCTATCGGAAGATGAAAGCCCTCGGCATCAATCAGGAATGATACGATGAAAAAACTGCAGTACTTCGAGACCGGCAGCACCGACCCTGCTTACAATCTGGCCTTTGAAGAATACCTTCTGGAACATTACCGGGAAGGAGACCTTCTGATGTTGTGGCAGAACGACCGTGCGGTCATTTGCGGGGCCCACCAGAACGTGGCAGAGGAAGTGGACCGTAACTATGCGGAGAAACACGGAATCCGGGTCGTTCGCAGAATGACCGGAGGAGGTGCCGTGTACCATGACCTTGGAAACCTCAACTATTCCTTTCTGACGGATCGGGGGGAAGAAGAGGAGTTCTCATTGCGCCGATTCACAGCTCCCGTAGTGGAGGCACTCGGTGCCATGGGGCTTTCGGCTGAAGCCTCCGGAAAGAATGACATTTTGGTGGAGGGTCAGAAGGTGTCAGGTACGGCCCAGCGGGTCGACGGGGACCGGATCCTGCACCACGGGACGCTGCTGTTCGATTCGGACCTCTCCGTGCTCTCCAGTGTGCTTACCCCGAAGAAAGATAAATTCCAGTCGAAAAGTACGAAATCGGTACGCTCCCGAGTTGGAAACCTCCGGGCTTTTTTACCGGAGGAGATGACCCTTCCGGATTTCTGGGACCTGCTCCGGGATAAACTGGCCGGAGAAGGGGCGACCCCCGCGAGCCTGAGCCTTGCGGAGCGGGAAGCCGTCGAAGTCCTGGCGGAGGAGAAGTACCGGAGTTTTGCCTGGAATTACGGTCGGAGCCCCGCCTGCAAGATGCAGTGTTCCCGCCGGACCGACGGCGGAACGGTGGAGGTCTTCGGCCGGATCGAGAACGGTTGTTTCCGGGAAATCCAGTTCTTCGGAGACTTCATGGCCCGAAAACCGGTCTCTGCCATCGAACAAGCCCTGACGGGGGTGCCGGTGGAACAAGAGGCCCTGAAGGCCGCTCTGGCCCCCTTCGACCTCACACAGTATTTTGGCACCATCCCGCAGAAGGAACTTGTCTCCCTTCTGACCGAATAAACAAAAAAG
>JAFUZN010000011.1 GCA_017476565.1 Clostridia bacterium | reverse complement strand
TTCTTCCTGTCTCGTTGCGATGTAAGTTACCGCATGGTATACTTTGCATAAGAAATTCGGAGACGTGAGAGGGGAAATGGGGCATGGCAGAAGAAAAAGTGCCGTATTTCTCCTTTGAAGGACCTGCAGAAGAGGTGTCTCTGGCGGAGACCGTGGAGCGTGCGGTGGAAGGGGACCAGGAAGCCTTCGAGGTGCTTTATAAAAGAGTCCTTCCGCTGTTGCAACGGGAAGTGAACAAGCGCTTCGACCGGCCGGAAGACCGGGAGGACGCGCTACAGGAAACTGCATTACGTATTTATGAAAAACTGGGCACACTTCGGGAACCGGAACGGTTCTCGGGGTGGGCCCTTGTTGTTTGTTCGCGGGTCTGCAGTAACATGCATCGCCATAAAAATTCCTATGATGGCCTGGAGGACCTGCGCCCGGAAACCAGCACGGAGGAAACCAAAGGCCTTGACATCATCCCGGCCGATGAACTGCTAAGGGACATTAACCCGGGCGCCCGGGTCGATGGCACCCATGTCACGGAGGTCGTAAGCCGGGTTTTAGAGGAACTGCCGGTGGACCAGCGGGACTGTCTGATCCTTTGGATGGAACGGTACAGCTCTGCCGAAATTGCTGAAGAACTCGGGATGAACCCCTCTACCGTACGAAGCAACATTGCATATGCCAAAAAGAAGGTCGGCAAGAGCTTGAAGAGAATGTTCCGGGAGGGCACCTTCGACTACAGAGAACTCAGCTCCGACCCGGTGGCGGCGTTCCTTGCCCTGCTGGAGCGGTTCCTTGCCCGTGGGCGATTGGTCCCCGTCTCCGGCGAAACAGGTTCGCCGGCTATGCCGGGTGGTATGGCGGCCCTGCGGCGCCTGGCCAGAGACCCGCTGACCAGCATCGTAGCTATCGTCCTGGTGGTGGCCCTGGCCATTGGGGTGGCCCTGGCTTTGCAGACCCGGTCCTACGTGGCGCCCGAAGCACAAAACGAGCCCGCTGCGGTCGTGGACCAGACGGTCCCGGTGCCTACCCCGGAAGAACCCTCTGAGGCGGCGCCCGGAACAGCTCCGGGCGAGGAGAACAACCCCGTCAACCCGGCCCCGCCGGCGACGCCGACCCCTGCAACGCCCAACGCACCCGGCGGCGGAGGAGGCGACGCCGCGCCCGCACAAAACCCGGCGAATAATACCGCGCTCATCCGGCCGGACGGCCGTCTGACCGCTTTTCGGGCCGAAGACTTCGGTGGTATCACCCCAAACGCCGTCGCCAATGCAGAGCAGGCCCTGACAGGCGGTCTGACCCGCCTTACCAATAACTATTCCGGCGTTCCCATGACGTTCCAGGGGCTCACCGATGAGGAGGGGCTCTTTGCAGTGGACCTTTTCTTTGGAAACTATACCGGTCATAAGGTGCGTCTCGAAGAAATGACAGACATCAGTGTTCGAGATAAAGATGGAAATCTGATCGCCAAAAGAGCGTCGTTCGTTCCCGACAAAACTCTGATCATAACGCCCGGAGAGGAGCTGACGGTCAAACTGCCGTTCCCAAATTCCTATATCACAAAAGAGCACCTGCCGCCTTTGTCGTCAGACCACTATTATGACGATGCCGGAGTCAATGTCTACGGGCGACCGGACTATCATATCATCGATGACATTGAAGAGTTTGCCTCAAAAGAGATCGATGAATTGCCACCACTCACAAAGCCTTACCCGCAGAATTACCCGAATCAGCAAAACGTTTTGGTCTATGTCCGCGACATGGTGGAAGAAGGCGATGAGATTCTCTGCTATATGGGCTTGAAAAACGATACGAAAGCGACTATGACGGTGGACCGGTTTGAATATCTCCGTTTCTACGGAGTCGATGATCGGACACGGGCAGAGGGGCGTGTCAAATTCCCAAAGAATTTCACTCTGAAGCCGGGAGAAGAGCGCTACCTTTTGGTAGCCATTCCGAGCTCCTCCTATGACAACTTCAGCCTCCTGAACAGTATCGGCCATAATGAAGACGTCATCTATGATCTCGAGAACGGATCCATTTGACTTCCGAACCCATTCTCCTTAGAATGGGTACAGCATTTCAAGAAAAGAGGAACTGTGTTGAAACAGCTCAAAAAGTATGTGGCTCTGCTGCTGGCCCTGGTCATGGTGTTCGCCATGGCGGCCTGCTCCAAGAACGGGACAGACAGTGAGAATACCGGCGGCGATGAACCCTATTCCAAAGACATCTTCGCGATGGACACCTATATGACCGTCTCCGCCTACGGTCCTACAGCAGAAGCTGGAGTCGATGCGGCCGTGACGGAAATCAATCGCCTGGACGCCCTTCTCTCCACCGGCAAGGACGACAGTGAAGTCACTAAACTGAACCGAAGCGGCGGCGGGAAACTGTCCG
This sequence comes from Clostridia bacterium, assembly GCA_017476565.1. Taxonomy (GTDB): domain Bacteria; phylum Bacillota; class Clostridia; order Oscillospirales; family Acutalibacteraceae; genus RUG420. Next base: position 719 of record JAFUZN010000011.1, on the reverse strand, counting down.
CCGACACGAACGAACTCATGAAGACGGCCCTGGACCTCTATGAGTCCACCGGCCACGTTTTTGACATCACCATCTACCCGGTCATGAAGCTCTGGGGCTTCACGGATGGGAACTTCAAAGTGCCGACCAGGGACCCCCTGAAAGAAACCCTGGGCTTGGTCGACGCCGGCGCTCTCGCCTACGACGCCAAGGCGAAGAACGTCTCGTTTGGCAAAGACGGGATGGCCATCGACTTTGGCGGCATTGCGAAAGGTTATACCTCGGCCCGTATTGCGGAACTCTACCGAAAGGCCGACGTGACCTCCGGTCTTGTGAACCTCGGGGGCAACGTCCAGACGGTGGGCTTCAAACCGGACGGCACCGAGTGGAAGATCGGCATTCAGCACCCGGAAGAGGAAAACGGCATGCTGGGGGTCGTCACGACCCACGACACCGCCGTCATCACCTCCGGAGGGTATGAGCGGAACTTCGAAGAAGACGGTATCACTTACCACCACATCATCGACCCCTCGACGGGGTACCCCGCTGACAGCGGCCTCATCTCCGTCACCATTGTAAGCGAAGACGGCATGCTGGCCGACGGCCTGTCCACCTCCCTCTTTATCATGGGGAAGGAGCGGGCCACCGAGTACTGGCGGGAACATAAAAAGGACTTCCAGTTTATCCTCTGTGAGAAGGATGGCACCTTGGTCGTCTCCGGCGGCCTGAAGGACACCTTC
>JAFUZN010000169.1 GCA_017476565.1 Clostridia bacterium | reverse complement strand
CTATCCAGGGTGGTTTTTGTTTTCTGAGAGGCAGGGATTCGAACCGAAGGCCGGAGCCTAGAATAATGTAGGCTCTGTTTTGACTCTGCTTTCGCTTACACTTGATTGTTATCGAAAGATATGATATTGTTTCCTTGAGAAATTATATAGGAGATCAACATCATGAAGACAGAATGGTTGGGACGATATCGTCCTTTGGTGGAGTCCATCATTTTCTTTGCCAACGACTATGCTTCAACCTACAACAGGGAGTTTGTCCGAACCGAAAACGGAATCGTCTCTTACGAACAGATCCAGGTGGTCGAGTATCTGCTCGAAAATGAAGAACTGCAGCTCAATATGCGAGGTGTGGCAGATCGTCTAGGCAAAAGTCCCAGTGCTTTTACCAAGTTGGTCAATAAACTCGTGGGGAAGGGGCTCCTGGAGAAGTATCATGCTCCGGACAATAAAAAGAATGTGATCGTGCTGGTCTCGGATCGTGGACGCAAAGTCTATGATGAATATGTGACCAAATATGCTATCCCGATTTTCCAGGAGTTTTTTGATTTTGGTGATTCCCTTTCGGAAGAGGAATTAGAAGCTGTCCGAGTTCTCCTTCGGAAAATCGACCTTCAATACAGCCAGAAAAAAAACGATGCTGATGAGGCTTCAAAGCAGACACCAAAAGATCTGCGGGAAACTCTGATCAAAATCGAATCCTGAATCATTGCAAGACAGCTCACCGCGTTGTGAGCTGTCTTTTATACTGCCACTCTGCTGAGATTCTCTCCCGGCTGAAAACCACGTAAAGAAGACAAAAAAGTGAGTTTTACGTGGGTAATAAGGGCTGAAAAGCCCCCAAAAAGAAAAATGAAAACGAACACACCCACGTAAACGAGCCGATTGTCTGGTCTTTACGTGGGTTGAAGCCACTTTGTCCCACGTAAAATCACGGAGAATGTAAGTTTTACGTGGATTTTCACCGAACCCCATAATTACTGCAAGCCAAGAAGGACTGTTAAACTCAAATTTAGAGGATTATTTGTCGCTCGAGATTAAATGATTTCTTTTGGAAATTATTTATCGGAATGAAGCAATATATTTGTGCATTTTGCCAGTTGAAAAATTCTTTTTGCCGGAGTATGATGAAGATGGTTTCCGAAAGAAATAATTTTGGTTCTCTCGGAAAGAAATGTACGGCTAATTTTAATGCATAGGAGGCACATCACATGTTACATGAAGTCAGTTTCAAGTCCTACAATGGCGAGCAGGATGTTCAGGGCTGGGTCTATGTCCCCGCCTGTGAACCCAAGGGCATCATCCAGCTCATCCACGGGTTCGGCGAGCATTCCCGCCGCTATTTCCACATGATCGTTGCGTTCATGGATGCCGGGTACATCGTCGCTGCCGATGACCACGTCGGCCACGGCAAGACCGCTGTCGTCAATGACAGCTGGGGCAACTGGGGATCCAAAGGCTACGAGACCATGCGGGAAGATGAGCACACTCTCACCGGTATCGTCAAAGAGATGTACCCGAACCTTCCGTACTTCCTCTTCGGCCACAGCATGGGTTCTTTCATCACGAGAGACTACATCGCCCACTATGGCGATGAACTGGCCGGGGCCACCCTCTGCGGCACCTGTGGCGCACTGCCTTCCCTGAAGGACACGATGGCCGCTATCAAAGTCGCCGTCAATGAAGGCAAGGGCGATGAAGCAGACCCCGAATTCACCAACATGCTCTTCGGGTTCATGTTCGCCCGCATCGAAGAACCCGTTGCCCTCGGCAACGAGTGGATCTGCCACTCCAAAGCCGTCCAGGACGACCACGCGGCCGACCCCTTCGACGCATTCACCAAAGCCACCAACAACCGCTCCATGCTCTACTTCTGTCAGATGATGGACGTCATCCAGGGCACCGAGTGGGCGGAGAAGGTCCCGACAGCGTTGCCCATTTACAACATTGCAGGCGACGAAGACCCTGTCGGCACCTGGGGCGAAGGCGTCTACCAGACCGCTAACTGGCTGGCCTCGACAGGACATAATGTCAAGACCAAACTTTACAGCGGCTACCGCCATGAGATCCACAATTATGACGACATCAAAGACGAAGTGGAAGCCGGTATCATCGAGTTCTTCGACGGCATCCTTGTGTAAACTTTAACTTATGTTGACAGACCTGTTGTCCTGCCTTTATGATGAAGGCGGACCACAGGTCTATTGTTTTGCAAGGAGGAAATTATGAAAAAGAAACTTGTCAAGCTGGTCAGTCTGCTGACAGCCCTCGTCATGGTCTTTGTCCTGGCGGCCTGCAGCAACTCGACTACCACAGAAGAAGAGACTACCGCAACCACCGCGGCGGAGACCACCACCGCTGCCCCGAAGGGCACGATCCGCCTGGCCACCACTACTTCGGTCAATGACTCCGGCCTGCTGCCCTATCTGCTCCCGACTTTCGAAGCAGAGACCGGCTGGAAAGTGGAAGTGGCTTCGGCCGGTACCGGTATCGCTATTGGCTACGCGAAGTCCGGCGACGCCGACATGCTGCTGGTGCATTCCAAGGCTCAGGAAGAAGCCTTCATTGAAGAGGGCTACGCTTCCACCGAGCGCCAGTCTTTCATGTATAACTTCTTTGTCCTGGTCGGCCCGAAAGTGGACCCGGCCGGCGTCAAGGGCTCCGGCACCGCCGCTGAGGCCTTCAAAAAGATCCACGACGCGAAGCAGCCTTTCTGCTCCCGTGGCGACAACAGCGGGACTCACAATAAAGAGACTACCATTTGGGAAGGTGCCGGTGCTTCCGGGACTCTGACCCTCGACCCCCACTGGTACACCTCCGTCGGCTCCGGCATGGGAGACACCCTGACCAAAGCCAACGAGCTGAACGCTTACTGTCTCACCGACAAGGCCACCTTCCTTTCCATGAAGGACCAGCTCCCGAACCTGGACATTCTGGTCGCCGAATCCGATGACATGAAGAACACTTATTCCCTCATCGGTGTGAACCCGGAAGCGAAGCCTTTTGAAGGCAAGAATGTCACCATCAACACCGAAGGTGCCAATGCCCTCATGGAGTGGCTCCAGGGGGATGAAGCCCCCGCACTCATCGAGAAGTACGGTGTGGAAGAATATGGAGAACAGCTTTTCCAGCTGATGTAAGTCTATGGACGTGATACGCGAGGCCTTCGGCCTCATCTTGCAGGGCGATGAGGAACTCTTACAGATCATCCGCACTACCCTGATCATGTCCCTGTTCAGTACAGGGGTCTCTGCCCTCATTGGACTGCCTTTCGGGGTTTTCCTCGGTCGGTCGTCTTTCCGGGGCAAAGGAGCACTGCTCCGCATCACCAATACCCTCATGAGCCTGCCACCTGTGGTGGCGGGCCTTGTGGTTTTTCTGCTCTTTCGTTCCATTGGGCCCTTCGGGGGCATGCATCTCATGTTCACCGTACAGATCATGGTCATTGCCCAGGTCATCCTTATCACGCCCATCATGACAGGGATGGCAGCCTCCAGTGCCGGAGGCAAGGCGCCGCTTCTGACGGAGACGGCCAGGGGTCTGCATCTCGGGCGATTCACCCAGGACCGTCTGCTCTTGAAAGAGTGTGCGGTGGAGTTCATCAGTGTCATCCTTTTGGGCTTTGGCCGGTCCATCGCGGAAGTGGGGGCGGTCTCCTTAGTGGGTGGCAATATCCAGTTCAAGACGAGGGTCATGACTACTGCCATTTTACTGGAGACCAACAAAGGCAATTTCGACACCGCAGTGGCGTTGGGGCTCGTGCTCCTGCTATTGTCTCTGGTGGCCAACAGCATTGCCGTGACCATACAGGAGAGAGTGTCATGATCAGAGTCAAGGGATTGAAAAAACGACTGTCGGACGCCTTCCTCCTGGAGGTCGACGACCTCGTCATCGAAGACGGGGAGCGGGTCGCCCTCATCGGCATGAACGGCTCCGGCAAATCGACGCTGTTGAAACTCCTTGCAGGGGAGTGGACCCCGGATGAAGGGGACATCCGATTCGAAGGTGCAGCAGAACAATTCGGCTACCAGCCCCAGTCTCCATACTGTTTCCGGGGCTCGGTGGAGAAAAACATTCGGCTCGGGATGCAGAACGATGCACCGGAGTTTCTGGAAACGCTGCTCACGGACTGCGGTCTTTCAGACCTTCGGGCAAAAAAAGTCTCCGCCCTGTCGGGTGGAGAAAAACAGCGAATGTGCTTTGCCCGCATGCTGGCGGGGGAGTGGCCCTGTCTGCTGCTGGATGAGCCCCTCAGTGCGGTGGATATAACGACCGCCAGAATGCTGGAAGAGGTACTGGTGGACCGCTGTCGAAAACAGGGAAGTACTCTCCTCATGTCGACCCACCTGCCGGCTCAGGCCATGGCAGTCTCCACGAAGGTCCTCCTCATGGACGGGGGAAAAGTCATTGAGTACCCTGCCACGAAAGACTTCCTGAGTCCAAAGAGTGACTTCGGGAAAGAGTTCATCCATCAGTGGGATATTCGATAAAGAGAAAAACTCCGGCGTAAAGCCGGAGTTTTGTTTTGCTTATTTTTCGTTGAGGAGTTTGGAGACCTCATCGATGAAGGTGCTGACGTCTTTGAACTGGCGATAGACGGAGGCGAAGCGGACATAGGCAACTTCGTCGATGTCTTTGAGGAATTCCATGGCAAGTTCTCCGATGCGCTGGGAAGTGACCTCCTTTTCCAGGGAGTTCTGGAGTTGAGCTTCAATGTCGTTGACCGTCTTCTCGATGGTCTCCACCGGAACGGGCCGTTTTTCACAGGCTCTCAGCAGGCCGTTGAACAGCTTCGCCCGGTCAAAACTCTCCCGAGTGCCGTCCTTTTTGACCACGATGAGAGGGACGGTCTCAATGATCTCGTAAGTTGTGAAGCGCTTTCCACAGGAGGTACACTCTCTGCGGCGACGGATGCGCTCGCCCTCGTCGGTGGGGCGGGAGTCGATGACTTTGCTGTCTTCACAGCTGCAGTAGGGGCATTTCATACGTGGTTCACCATCCAAAAACTATTTGAAACTACAAGATAATGCGTTTTGAAAACTTATAGACCTCTATATCTTACCATAGGCGGAGACGATTGTCTAACAGAAGTTTGCGTCTTCTTGACAGCTGTCATCATTGATAAAGGAAAGTCAAACTTTATTGATAGCTTTCGGTAGACAAAGTAAATTTTAGTATATATAATATAAAAGTGTTGAATCCTGTATTCGGCCAAAAATTGAACAAGACTTCGAGGCGCCCCGCCTAAGGTCAGATCAGGTCCCTGACTATGGTGGCAGCCCATTGGGTCCGTCCGGAAACGGCGTGGCCTTCCGTGTTTGAAAAGAAGTTGTACAAAAAGTGGCAGTTGGATTTCAGGGGAACCAACTGAACCATAGAACGATTTTGCAGACTTCTTAGAAGAAGTCTGCTTTTTTATTTGCAAATCAGAACTTTAAACAGTCTCGCACATGTCTAAACAAAGAGAAAGGGGGAACGCAAAATGTCAAAACAGCTAAAGCGCATCCTGTGCGTCCTGCTGGCACTGACCATGCTGCTCTCTCTTTCTGCCTGTCGCCACAGCCCGGTGCTGGAGCAGACGGTGTACACCGCTGACGGGGAAGTGGACCCCAATAACCAGCAGACAGACAACGATGAAGAGCATACGGAGGAGGACACGACCCTGCCCCCGAGGACGACGAAACCTAACGTCTCCCAGCAGTCTGACCAGACGAGAGTTTCTGCGACGAAGCCTCAGACCAACACACGAAGGCAGACCTCTACGAGCCGGGGCAATTCGAATCCAAGGCAGGCTTCCGCAGCTCCTTTTTCTCAAAGCCGGAGCAATACGAATAAGGGCACCGGGGAAGTCCCCGGCGTCAAGGAAGATCCGAACTCCCCGGTCCAGGCGGTGGAACGCAAAGCGGTGAATCGCGCTGACCTTCCGGAAGATGTGGCGACCGTTGCCGCAGTGGGCGATGCAGCTCTGTATGTGGAAATGCTGGGCGGTGCTAACCGACTGCTGGCTTCCTCGGCGAGCTTCACGACAAACTATTATGCACAGCTGTTTCCAGATTTCGCCAAAGTCAAAGGGCTTTGGGAGAAAAACGGTGAAACGGCCATGTCCGAGTCCCAGTTCCAGCAACTCCTCTCGACCGATCCGGAAGCGGTGTTCTACATTGCCGATGCGGACAGTAACCGGTTCCAGTCTTTCACAGAAGCGCAGTTGGCGGTACTGAACCAGAAAGGCATCTATACGGTCCCTCTGAGTTTGTTCAACACGACCAATAACATCAAGAACAACGTTCGGACCATCGGAAAGGTCCTGGGCAAAGGCTCCAAGGTTCCCGGTGCGAAAAACGCCAACGATATGGCGTCTGAATACATCCAGTGGATGGACGACATCCTGAAGGGGAAAGAACGCCAGACCTACAGCGGTCCAGAGAAGTTCAACCTGGATCAGGATGGGGTCTTCTCCCAGACAGACAGTTCTTATGCCGATACCGGTTACCACACCATCCTCATTGAGGGCTGGGATGACACGGCGAGCACAGAATTGGCCGGGCAGGGCGTTGCCTATGCCCACACGGGTTATTCGACACGGATCAGCCCGGTGTCTTACTACCTGAGTGTCGCCGGAGTCGCCAACAATGCTGTGCTGGTCTCGGACAACGGCATTTCCCGAGACTTGCCGGTGGTGCCCTTTGTCAATGCGACCGTTTATGGCAATGTGAACGGGGGCAACAAGGGGACCCTCTATCGGCAACAGTCTGATCAGATGACCAGTACCGGCGGCTACATCGGCTCGCCGAACTTCAATAAAATCCTGGTAGATTCTCAGGCAACAAAAGCGGCAATGGAAAATAATGACGCCTGGCAGAACTGGGGTTACAACCCCTATGGAGAGAACAATCAACAGGGGTATGGCCGCCCGGACGGCGAGACGATGGCCTTCTCGAATATCCACGGGGACTATGAGATCATTGTGAACCCCTATGGCATCGGTTCCTGGACCACCGGGTCGCCGGAGTCTCCTCTGGAGGAACTCTGGGCCGAGCAGATTTTCCTCGGCAATGCCGGTCCGGAAGGAGCGTTCCAGGCGATCCAGTCGGAAGTGATGTATTTCTATTCCACCTTCTATGGTGTGAATCTTTCTGCTGCAGATCTTGCAGCGATCCGCGACGGGATCTGAACCGTCATCAGTCAAGAATGAAATGAGGTGAGGCAGTGGCGAAAGGGAATCTCCGTGTGAAACGGCCAGGTGCGAACAACATCACTTTACGCCCTGCCGAAGATGATCAGCTGACCCGGCTGAAACAGGAGCAGGTCCGCCGGCAGAAAGTGCAGAATGCCAATATGGCAGTGGCGGTCGCTTTTGTGCTGATGCTTTTGCTTTATGCCTTTTCGGTCCTGCTGTTCGTCGTGCCTGCCTCGACCCAGCGGAACCTGGCCGTCATCCTCTCCATGCAGCAGACAAAGTTACAGAACTTCCTGAGCTTTTTGAACGGGGAGAATGGAAACGGGTATTCCATCACCCTGGTCCGTTACACGATCATCGTCCTTTCAGGGGCTGCTCTGGCCTCTGCCGGCTGTGTGTTCCAGGGCAGTTTCAAAAATATCATTGCATCGCCCTCTACCATGGGCGTCCAGGCGGGCGCCTCGTTGGGCAATGCCCTTTATACTTTCTTCTGTATCCAGCTGGTGACCGACACGATCATCACACAGAATACCGCAGAAGATGTGGCAGCTCTCTCTATGTGGGAACTCAACAAACAGCAGCTGTTTGCCATTGCCGGGAGTCTGGTGGCAATCTGGATCGTTTCCGGGATCGCCTCTCTTCTCGGAAAGGGGTCCTTCTCCGGCGGCAACATCCTGTTTGCCGGCATCGTCTTTTCTTCCTTCACCGGGGCCATCGTCTCGATCATCGAGTATTACTTCATGTATGTGGATGAGGTCGATACCCGCTGGAGAGCCCTTCGGGTCTTCGGTATGGGAAGCTTCGACCGTGTCATGACCTGGTACCACCTGATCATGATGGCGGTCATCCTGGTTCCCTGTCTCATCGCCCTCGTCTTTATCAGCCCGAAACTGAACGTCCTGGTCATGGGGGAGGACGAGGCGGCCACCATGGGTGTCAACGTCCGTGTCTATCGGACCGTTCTCATTACGGTGGGAACGCTGATGGCAGCCGTTGTCTATGCCTTCTGCGGGGCCATCGGCTTTGTAGGGTTCATCGTGCCTCAAATCTGCCGGCGATTCACGGGTCCCGATTTTCGAAAACTCATCCCCATGTGTATGTGTGTCGGCGCCATTCTTCTGCTGCTGGTTTACGATGTGGCTTTCTGGTTCGGCTACAACAGCTATTTGAACCTGTTCGTCAGTGTCCTGGGCTGCGGCATGATGATCTACTCTCTTGCCAGGGGGAAGGGAGGTCGATCTTATGGCTAAACAGCCAAAGACCGCGATCGAGCGCAATGCCCGGGCAACTGCCAGCAACAAAGGGCTTCGTGTTATGCGAAAAGGCCGCCCCTCACAGGCCTTCCTTCACACCAAAAAGTGGAAGAAAGTTCGCAATCTTCTTTTGCTCCTGCTGGCGGTGGAAGTGTTCCTCTTCAGTTTGAATTTCCGCACCGGAGCCGATGCTTTCATTCCGGCTGAGACTTTCGCGAACCTGAAGGCGATGTTCAAGCTGCCCTTCCTGTCCCTGACCGATGACACCTTCGATGCGACCGCTTACCGGGACAGCCTTCCATACTACCGGGAAACTGTCGCACGGCTAAAGCTGTCGCTGATCGCCTTTTTCTCCGGAGTGATCATCTGCGTTGGTGGGACCATGTTCCAGACCATTTTCAAAAACCCCATTGCATCGCCCAATATGCTGGGGGTTTCTACCGGCGTCAACT
>JAFUZN010000168.1 GCA_017476565.1 Clostridia bacterium | reverse complement strand
GCCTTGTGAGAGGCGATTTGTATGGGTTTTTGACGTTTCTAAGGGTTCAGCCGTCAGCGGCCGAGTCAGCGGCCGAGTCAGTGACCGAGTCAGCGGCCGAGTCAGCAGCCGAGTCAGCAGCCGAACCTTACCTTCCTCACGGGGGCGGCAATAGATGGTCAGCCCTGTTTGACGCCTTTCATGGTGAGGGAGATGCGTTCTTTTTTGAGGTCGACGCCGAGGATGCGGACGGTGACAACGTCGCCGACGGAGAGGACCTCGGAGGGGTGCTTCACGAACTTGTTGGAGATCTGTGAGATGTGCACGAGGCCGTCCTGGTGGACGCCGATGTCCACGAAGGCGCCGAAGTCGATGACGTTGCGGACGGTCCCCTGAAGTTCCATGCCCTCCTTGAGGTCCTTGATGTCCAGGACATCGGACCGAAGCATAGGCGGCGGCAGTTCGTCGCGAGGGTCACGGCCGGGCTTCAGGAGTTCCTTCTCAATGTCCTTGAGGGTCGGGACACCCACGTCCAGCTCTTTGGCGAGGGCCTCGTAGCCCAGTCTGCTCGCCCGGTTGTGAAGTTCTGACAGGTTCCCCGCCTTCACGTCGGCGGTGGTATAGCCGCACTTCTCGAGAAGGCCCTTCGCCGCGTCGTAGGACTCGGGGTGGACGCCCGTGTTGTCGAGGATGTTCCGGGACTCGGCCACCCGCAGGAAGCCGGCGCACTGCTCATAGGCTTTCGGCCCGAGCTTCGGCACTTTCTTCAGCTGCGCCCGGCCGGTGAACTCGCCGTTCTCCTCCCGGTAAGTGACAATGTTCTTCGCAATGGTCCCGTTGATGCCCGCGATGTGGGAGAGCAGGGCCGGGGACGCGGTATTCAGGTCGGCGCCGACGGAGTTGACGCAGTCCTCGACCACGTTGTCGAGGGCAGCAGTCAGTTCCTTCTGAGGCATGTCGTGCTGGTACTGGCCGACACCGATGGCCTTCGGGTCGATCTTGACCAGTTCAGCCAGGGGGTCCTGGAGGCGCCGCCCGATGGAGATGGCGGAGCGCAGGTTGACGTCATACTCCGGGAACTCCTCCGCCGCCAGCTTCGAGGCGGAGTAGACGGAGGCACCGGCTTCGGACACGACCATGTAGGACACGGACCGGCCGGTCTCCCGTTTGAACTCGCCGATGGTCTCCGCGGCAAAGATCTCCGTCTCCTTGGAGGCGGTGCCATTGCCGATGGAGATGACGTCGACGTTGTCTTTCTTCAGAAGTTTCTTGACGGTGTCCTTCGCCTGAGCGTACTGCCGGTCCCCGTGGGTGACGTAGATGACGCAGGTGTCGAGGACCTTGCCGGTGCCGTCCACCACCGCCGTCTTACAACCCATGCGGTAACCGGGGTCCAGAGCAAGGACTACTTTGTTCTTCACCGGTGGCGCCATCAGCAGAGGCCGCAGGTTCTGAGCGAAGACCTTGATGGCGTTCTCATCGGCCCGGTCTTTGAGGGTCGAGCGGATTTCCCGCTCCACGCTCGGGTAAATGAGCCGGTCATAGGCGTCTTCCGCAGCGGTCAGGACGAACTGCAGAGCCGCCCCACAGCCCGCTTCGTTATAAGGGCTGGTATTGTCTGCGGGGGCAGGGGCCGGTGCACCGGCCTTTTTCTTTTTGTTGACCCCGCGGTTTTTCTTTTTGATTTTCTTGTCCGAGTGGATGAGGGTCCGGTCGATAATATGCAGGGCCTCTTCCTTCTCGAGGTCCACCGAGACCTTCAAAAACCCTTCCTTCTCTCCGCGATTCAGGGCCAAGACCCGGTGGTCTGCCACCTTCGAGACCGCCTCCGCGAACTCGTAGTACTGGGCGTACACACTGTCTTCGTCCTTTGCCGCTTTGGAAGAGATGATCCCCTCCTCAGTGAAGGCCTCTTTCAAGCGCTTTCGGACATCTGCATCGTCGGAGATGAGCTCCGCGATGATGTCCGACGCTCCCTGCAGAGCGTCTTCCACGGTGGGCACTCCCTTTTCCTCGTCCACATAGGGCGCCGCCGCCTCTTCGAGGGTGCCCTCTGTAAGCTTCCGCTCCCAGAGGTACTGGGCCAGCGGCTCGAGCCCCTTTTCTTTCGCCATCATGGCCCGGGTGCGGCGCTTCTGCTTGTAGGGCCGGTAGAGGTCCTCGAGTTCCGCGAGCACCATGGCAGCGTCGATCTTGCCCTTCAGTTCCTCCGTGAGTTTGCCCTGCTCTTCAATGGAGTTCAGGACCTCCTCCCGGCGCTTGTCGAGGTTCCGAAGGTAGGTCAGTCGGTCGTCGATCTCCCGCAGGACCTGGTCATCGAGGGTGCCGTGGGCCTCCTTGCGGTAGCGGGCGATGAACGGAATGGTGTTCCCCTCATCGATGAGGTTAACAGTATTTTCGACCTGCCATTTCTGCAGGCCGAATTCGGTAGTAATGGTAGAAATAATGTCCAAGGGTAGTCTCCTGAATATGGTTTGAAAATTTGGAGCGAAAAGCTTCTTCTCAGGCCCAAGGGCGGGCCTCGGCCAAGGGACGAGGAATCAATAACGCTGCCGCGTGCCTACGTGTCCTAATTGGGCCCTCGAAGAACTTTTCCTAGCTCCAAATTCTGTAATAATAATGCTGGTTTAGTTTTTCAACTGTCTTACATCTTTCCCGGCAAACTCGAGGGGGGTGTAGTTGCCGATGATGCGGCTGTAGACGCGGTTGCCGTACTTGTCCGAGATTTCCTCGTACCAGAGGTTCGTGGAGATGATAGTGGGCAGGCCCTTGAGGATGCGGGTGTTGATGATGTTATAGACCATGCTGGTGGTGAAGCTCGTGGAGAACTCGGCCCCCAGGTCGTCGAGGATGAGGAGGTCGGCGTTCAAAACGTTGTCCTCCGGGGAGTCGTCGGTCTTCAGCCGGCCGAAGTGTTCCTTCTCGATCTCCGAGAGGAGGTTATGGGCCGAGCCATAGACCACGTTGAACCCCTTCTCAATGGCCGCATTCGCAATGGCCAGGGAGAGGTGGGTCTTCCCGAGGCCAGTGTTTCCGTAAAGGATGAGGCTCGGAGAGCTGAGGCCGAAGTCTTCGGCGTAGGCCTCGCAGTAAGAGACGATCTGCGCCATACGGTTGTAAGCGTCGACGCCGGTCTCCGGGTCGGTGACGCCCCGGTAGTACTCGAGGTTGAAGTTCTCAAAGGTGGAGTCTCCCGCCGGCGAGACTTTGTTGAGAGTCTCCGTCTGCAGGCTCTTCACCAGCCGTTTGAAGCAGTCGCAGTAGCGGTTGCCCACGACACCCGTGTCATTACAGATGGGGCAGGTATAGTGGACTTCCAGGGCCTCTTCGGAGGAGCCGAGGGACTCGAGGATCTCCTTCCGGCGTTCCTGGTCCGCGAGGTTTTCGTTCTGTAACCGTTGAATCGCCGACTGGTCCCCCGCCATGGCAAGGCGCACCGCTTTCAGGCCCGCCTGGGACAGTTTCCGGTTGAGGGCCCGCAGTTCCGGGGACAGGAGTTCCAGTTCTTCGGTGCGCTGTTCAGCTTCCCGCTCCGCGGTCTCCCGGCGGCGGTCCAGCACCTGTTTTGCCCGCTCAAAATTGCTCGGCATCGGTTACCCCTCCCCTTTCGTCTTACGTTTATACTCAATGGGCCCCTGGGCCTTTTCCCGGTAGGCGTCCGAGTCGTAGGAGGCCTTGTGGTGGTCCACAGCTCCCCGCGGTTTCGTTCGCGATGTACCGGTTTTCGTCCCCCCGCCACTCGCGGCCGGGGCTGCCGTCTTCCCCGCCTGCATAACGTCTTGCGGGGTCCGGAGCCCCTCCTCGTTCCAGCGGGTGAGGATCTTGTCCATATAATTGAAATTGACCTTGTCGATGGCTTCGACCATGGTCTCATAGGCATAGTAAATGAGTTCCGGCGACTGGCCATAAGTGCATCGCCACTTCCGCAAAAGGGCTTTGCGCTGGTCCGTGGCTTTCGGCGCTTCCCCGGAGGAGAACCGGGCCCGGAACTCGGACCAGACTTTGTCCGTACTGGCAAGTTTCTCGAGTTTCTCCATGGCGTCTTCGAGAGTGGAAACTCCGTCTTCCGCCCAGTTCTTCCCCACTTTGCAGATGTAGCCCACGCCCTTGCCCTGCCTCGTCGCATACTCGACGATGGTCAGAATGACTTCCGGGGGCAGGCCGTAGGAGTCGTGCATCATGATGAACTTCGCCTGGGTGTCGTACCCAATGGTCTTTCCCATGAGGGCCTGGACTTCCTGGAACATGGCCTTCAGTTCCGGATCTTCGAGGAGCCGGGCCGCTACTGTCTCGTAGGTGGGCACAATGTCCGGGACCTCCAGGAGTGGTTCCGTCTTTCCACCGCGATTCACCGGTGTCTGTTTCGGCGCCGGCGTCGGTGCTTCTGCTCCGTCCCGTTCCAGGTACCCGGTGGCGACCCAGTACTGCATGGCGTCGGAAACCTCGCTCTCGGGCATGCCGAGGCCCTCCGCAATGTCCCGGAGTTCCAGCGCCTCGCCGCCCTGGGCCAGCACGTACAGCAGCACTTTCAGCTGCTGGCCGCTGGCAAAGCGGAGGTGCTCCTCCACGACGGAGGAGGGGACTGCAAAGACTTTCCCCCACGCCGCCGGCGCCACTTGTATCTTCATGGTCGGTTCTCCCCTGTTAGGTAATCATTTATAAGCACTTCATTGTAACAAAATAAGCACGCAATGTCTATTTCTGTGTTAGAATGGTAGCAACGAACCGCGGGTAAGCCCCCGCCGAAAGGACCAGCCATATGCTCAAGAAGAACGACGAAGTCACCCTCACCATCGACGCCATGACGGCGGAAGGCAGCGGCATCGGCCGCTATGACGGCATGGCCGTTTTCGTGCCGAACACTGCGGTGGGCGACTCCGTCCTTTGTCATATCATCAAAGCGAAAAAGAATTACGCCGTCGGCAAGGCTTTCAAAGTCTTCACGGCCTCCCATGACCGGGTGGAGCCGGACTGCCCCGTGGCGGGAAAGTGCGGCGGATGCTGTTACCGGCACATCGCCTATGAAGCGGAGCTTTCGTATAAACGCCAGCGGGTCATCGACGCCTTCGAGCGGATCGGCCACCTGGACGTGGAAGTCCTGCCGGTGCTGGGGTCAGAAGAAACCCTGCGGTACCGCAACAAAGCCCAGTTCCCGGTGGCCCTCGACAAAAACCAGAACCCGACCTTCGGCTTCTATGCACCGAACACCCACCGGGTCGTCCCCTGCGAAGACTGCCTCCTGCAGCCGGAGCTCTTCGGCGATGTACTGACCGTCGTCCGGGAGTGGGTCATCCGCCGGGGCATCACGGTCTACGACGAGACCACCCACCGGGGGCTGCTCCGACACGTGTACATCCGAAAGGGCCACTACTCCGGACAGGTCATGGTCTGT
>JAFUZN010000167.1 GCA_017476565.1 Clostridia bacterium | reverse complement strand
GGTCGCTTCCCCAATATGGTCCACCGAAATGCGCAGAGGCACCACCACCGGGTGGATATGCATGCCGATGAGGGTCCCCCCAATGTCCATGCCGGCCGAAGCCTGGGCTTCCAGGCTTTCGACGACTACAGGCCGTTCCATTTTCTCATAAGCGACGGTCCCGAAGGCGCCGCCCGCATGGTTCGGCTGAGGAATGGCATTGACTTCTTCCAGCCGGTAGCGCTTCGCCGTCTCCTCTTCCACCACCAGGGCCCGGTTCAGGTGTTCGCAGCACTGGGCGGCAAGGCGGATGCCGGCGGGTTCCAGGACACTGCGGATGCCCTCATACAGGGCCTCTGCTACACTTGTACTGGTATGGGTCCCGATCTTCTCCCCCAGCACTTCACTGGAGGAACAGCCGACGACGAACAGGTCCCCCTCGTTCAAACGGGAGGCGTCTAATACTTCTTTGGCGGCAGCAGCGGCCGCATTGCGGATATCGATCAGTTCCATCGTTCCTGTCTCTCCTCTTTTTTGTTGCATTCATCTTACCACAATTGACCGCTCATCGCCAGCATAACGACCGTTCGGTTCGAATTTTCGACCGTTCGTCCGTTTGCCCTTCCCTCTCCCGGGAAAAAAGAGTAGGATGAGGACGTTCTTCCACAAGAAAAGAGAGGGCGATTCTATGTTTTCCGAAACCTTGAAACGAATGCGACAGGAGAAGGGCATGACCCAGAGGGAGCTGGCAAAGGAACTCGGGGTGAACCTCAGGACCCTTCAGTACTATGAGCAGGGGACACACATTCCCCGGGACCTCAAAGTGCTCGAGCGGATCTCTGCGATATTCGACATTCCCGTTTACAGCCTTGTCAACAACAAGGAGTTCTACAAAATGCTCCAGGCCGAAAGTCTTTCGAAAGGCCCGAAAGCGGACCGCAGAGAGTTGTACCGGCTGCTACAGGAATTGACCACACTGTTTGCCGGCGGCACACTCTCCCCCGGAGACCGGGAGCTATTCCTGGAGGCGGTGACCTCCCTGGTCCTGGAAGCCGATGAGTGACCGGGCCGAATCCCCGAAAGAGCTCACCCGGAAATTGCTGGAACGGCACCGTACCCGGGACCCCTTCGCTTTGGCAGAAACCCTTGGGGTCCGGGTCCGGTATTTTCCCCTCGGGGACCTCAAGGGGTTCTATATGGTCCTGAAGGGAGTACCGTTCATCGCGCTGCACCGGGACCTTCCGGAAAGTCTGCAGAGAACAGTCTGTGCCCACGAGCTGGGCCACCACCTGCTGCACGGGGAACTGGCCGCCCGTACCGTCTTCAACGAGTATGAGCTCTACCGCATGGAGAACCGTCTGGAACGGGAGGCCAACCTGTTCGCCGCATTCCTCCTCGTCCCCGAGGAAGCCGTCGAGGCCCTCTCCCGCCCGGAGAACCGGGGCCGTGCCCTTCGGGAACTGGCGGGAGACTACGGGACGACGGAAGAGCTTTTCGCGATCCGTCTCGAAGCGGAGGGCTTCGACCTGGGGGTCCGGCTCAGCCGCTTCCCCGGGTGATGCGCCCTTCCTCCAGGGTTACGAAATAAGCAGCCGCATCGTGTTTCCAGGCGAACTCCTGGGCCTCCTTCCGGAAGACCTCATATTCGGCATCGTTCATGCTTTTGTCCGCAAACAGGTAGATAACGGCATAATTCGGGTCGTCAAAGACCACGACCGACGGGGTGTCTGGCCGGAGGTCCCTTCCGGCGGAGAGGGCTTCATAGCCTTCTTTGCGAAACTGATCGACCATTCTGAGGCGCAGGTCACTCACATGGGAGCGCAGTGCTGCCCGCAGGACGGCATCTACGGTTTTTCGTTCTTCAGGGTACATAACATTCCTTTCCGGTGGTCCACCTATATTAATAATGTAATATTGTCCCGGGATACGAACATTATATTCGTCTGAAGGCCTCTGTGCGAACAGTGCCGGACGAACGGTCGAAAAAAGCGACCGAACGGTCGTTATGGCAAAAAAATTTGCGTATGGTTCGTAAAAACCATACGCATTTTTCTGTTTGAGCGGGGAATCACCCGAGGTGCAAAAGATAAGTGGCCAGCCGGAAATAGGTGAACAGGGCAATGGCATCGACCAGAGTCGTAATGAAGGGAGATGCCATGACCGCGGGGTCCAGCCCCAGCTTATCCGCCAGCATCGGCAAAGTACAGCCGATGATCTTCGCGACGAGGACCACCAGTACCAGGGTCAGACAGACGACCGCCGCCACTGTCAGTTCCAGTTTGTCGAGGAAAAGAAGCTTCAGGAAATTGGCAGCCGCGAGGGTAATGCCGCAAAGGACCGCCACTCGGATTTCTTTCCAAATGACCTTCATAAGGTCTCGGAATTCCACATCTCCCAAAGACAGGGCACGAATGACAGAGACGCTGGCCTGGGAGCCGGAGTTCCCGCCCGTATCCATGAGCATGGGGATGTAAGCGGTCAGGACCACAAAGGTGGCCAGGGCATCTTCGAACTTCGTGATGATGGCCCCGGTGAAGGTGGCCGAGATCATCAGGAGCAGGAGCCAGGGCATCCGGGCTTTGTAGGTCTCAAAGATACCGGTCTTGAGGTAAGGCTTGTCCGTCGGGGTGATGGCGGCCATCTTTTCGATGTCCTCCGTCGCCTCTTCCTGCAAAATGTCGATGACGTCATCGACAGTGACGATGCCCACGAGTCGTTCTTCCTTATCGACGACAGGAACGGAGAGCAGGTCATAGTGCTTGACCACTTCCGCCACTTCTTCCTGGTCATCGGTGGTGTGGACGTAAATGAGCTGTTTGTCGTCATCCATAATGTCCCGGATGACGGTGTCGGAGGCGTGATAAATGAGGTCTGCCAGTTCGATGGTCCCAATGAGGTGCCGGGTGGCATCGATGCAGTAGACCGTGTAAATGGAGACCTTGTCTTCCCCGGTTTCCCGAATGTAGCGGATCGCATCGCGGACGGTCATACTGTCGTGCAGTGTGAGCATCTCGTTGGTCATGATGCTGCCGGCGGAGTCCTCGGGGTAGTTCAAAAAGGTATTGATCTCCTTGCGCAGGTCCGCACTGGTATTCTTCAGAACACGGGTGACCACGTTGGCCGGCACTTCTTCCAGGAAGTCGACCACATCGTCCAGGAACAGGTCCCCGACCAGGTGGCGGACTTCGGCGTCCGTAATGGAGGCGACAACGGTCTCCTGGTTATCGGGCTCCAGGTAGGAGAAGACTTCTGCGGAAATGTCCTTCGGCAAAATGCGGAAGACGCGGATCATGTCTTTGAGCTCCAGCTCTTCCAGGAAGTCGGCAATGTCGACTTCGTTCCACTCTTCCAGTTCCTTCCTAAGGCCCGTGAAGTCCCCGGCACGGAGCATGGCAAGTTCCCGTTCATAGGCTCTTTCTTCCATACCGGACACCTCCCCCTGTCACTGTGTTTGCGATTTACTTCTTAAACTGATAAAACCCGATCTTCTTCATGGCTTTGTTCAGGGTCTTCGAAGAGACGTACATCGCCTTTTCGGCACCTTCCTTCATGCACTGCTCGAGGTAGGCACGGTCGGAAGAGACCCGTTTGAACTCGCTCTGTAGCGGTTCGAGGGACGCGATGACGGCATCGGCCACGGCGTTCTTGAAGTCCCCATAACCCTTGCCGGCAAACTCCGCTTCGATCTGCTCGTTGGAAAGACCGGT
>JAFUZN010000166.1 GCA_017476565.1 Clostridia bacterium | reverse complement strand
TCCGGGAAGAATCCTCTCCCAATATTACCGCCGCAAAACTTGAAAAATGCAGAAGGAGCGGTAAAACGTGAAAAGCTAGACCAGGTGTTGCTATCCCTCAGCCAGGAGAGAAGTTCAGCAGAGTGGCAAGGGCGGCGCCGTTGGTTCCTGTCTGGAGAGCCACCGGCTCGGGGCCGCGAACCTCCGCCCGCAGCCCTCTGCATCGAAGGGGGGCGCTAGGCGCCCATCACAGTGACCAATCCCAGTTTAGTGAGTTTTGTATAGAGACGTAAAAAGCACCGGGACAAGTGTCTCGGTGCTTTGAGTAAACATATTTACTTATACCTATTTATAATAGAGTGGTCAGTCGGCGAAGTCCATTTTGTCGATCTGCTTTTGGACTTCGGCCAGGACGAGCTCATAGATATACTGTCCCTCCGCGATGTACTTTTCTTCCCCTTCGTGGCGGCAATGCTCTGCGAAGGCTTTGCCGATTTCTCCGGCTACATCGCCCCCCTTGCGAATGGTGAGGTAGTAGAAGGAGTAGGCGGGGCTCTCCATGATTTTTTCGTAGACGGGGGAGTCCGTTTTTGCAAGGAGCCGGTGCATTTCGGAAATGGCAACGGTGGACAGCTGAGTAGAGGGCAAGAACATGTTGAGCGCCGCTTCTGTGGAGAAGAGGGCCAGAACGCCTGTTTTGATGAGCAGCTTCCCTTCCATGAAGTCCGGGTCCCGAAGCTCAGTCTTCGTGACGTCGGAGGACACGATCTCGTAAAGCTTCCGCCCCAGTGCCCGGGCCTTTTCCATATTGCCGTTCTGGCGGTGGTGATCCAGGGCTTCGATCTGGCGCAGGAACTCAGAATCGGCTTCGTTGTCGGGAGCGCCGAAGATCTTGATATCGCTGTCGTCGCGGATGGTTGCCATGTTGGTCTCCTTATTCTTCGTTGGCTGCAGCAGCGGCCTTGGCGGCTTCTGCCTCTGCTTTCCGGCGGGCTCTGCGCTGCCGGGCCTGGAAGGTCTTGAGGGCGGCGAGGTTCTCGTCGGGAGTGCTGTAAGATGCCAGAATGTTGGCTCTCCGGCCATAGAGGCCGTGGAAGTCCGAACCGCCGGTCATCAGAAGGTTGTTCTTCTTCGCATAGTCAAAGAATGCCTGAGCCTGTTCTTCCGTGTTCTCGGGAGTCCAGACTTCAATGCCGTCGAGGCCCATCTCGACCAGTTCATCGAGGACTTCCAGGACGCCGGAACGGCCGGGGTGTGCCACGATGGCGACGCCGCCCGCTTCGTGGATGGCATCGATGACTCCTTTCGGGGTGGGGTACTTCGGCTGGACGAGGATGTTGTTCTCACTCTTTGGGTCGAAGAGCTCGTCGTGAAGCTCGCCGTAAATGTCGGTGGTGTAGCCGCACTCCATGAGGGCATGCATAATGTGCTGTTTATAAATGTTGGTAGAGCCGGACGCGCATTTCAGGACCAGCTCAGAAGAGATGGGGTAGCGCTGGGACTCCTTGACCACCATGAGCTGAGAGGCTTTCCGGCGGGCCAGGGAGTTCTTTCGGCAAAGGCCTTCCAGGCGATTCGGGTTCTCGGCGAGGTAGCTCAAAATCGAAATGTTGAGATTGTGCTCCGGGTCATAGGAAGAAAGTTCGACTCCGGGGATGACCTCGACGCCGTGACGCTTACCGATGATTTTTCCGCGCACGGTGCCGGCCTGACAGTCATGGTCGGTGATAGCGATGGTCTCTACACCGCTCCGGCTGGCCAGGAGGATGAGGTCTTCAATGCCAAGGGAACCGTCAGACAGACGGGTATGGCAATGTAAATCTGCGGGCATAGTTACCTCCAAAAGTTGATACAGGGGAAATACAAGTGTGGGGAAACCGCGAAATTACGCCATGGAGCGCGGTCTCCACCCATTAATATTCTTTCCCATTATAATACATATTTTTGCTTTTTGCAATAAAAGTGGAAGAAAATTGTTGCATTTTATAAATTGTTATGCTATATTAATATTTTTTGTACGCAGACGATGTAAACAATGAACAAAGAAAGTTTCTCTTATCAAATAGATTTTTGTCACTTTATACAAATGCCGCCAAAACTGTCCGATAAAAAAATAATAAAAAAGTTCTTGCAAACGGGAAACTCCTGTGGTATAGTATACAACGTTCCGCAAGGAACAGCACCAGTCGGTGTCTATAGCGATGAGGGTCCACCCGTTCCCATCCCGAACACGGCAGTTAAGCTCATCAGTGCCGACAATACTTGGGGGGCAGCCCCCTGGGAAGATAGGGCGACGCCGACATAAGAAAAGAACCAACCCAGCAGGGTTGGTTCTTTTCTTATGTCTGTCTGCCCTAGCTTCTTAAGGGGGCTCCCCTGGGAAGATATGAGCAGCGCCCGTTAAGAAAACAGTCCAGCGGACTGTTTTTAGGGTGCTGGGGCTTTCTGGGTCCCGTCCCGGAAAGCCCAAGTACATTCGACGCCGACTAAAAAGCGCTCCTACTTCCAGTGGACTGCCCTGGGAAGATAGGACGCCGAAACAGGGAAGCTATTTTCCCGGAAAGCCCAAGTACGTTCGACGCGGACAAAAAAGCGCGCCTACTTGACCTCGGATTTTTGATCCGGGGTCTTTTTTTGTCTTTATTTCCTATACGCGTATACGAATCGTTATTCCGCGAAAATACGCAAATACGCGTGCGATAACGACCGTTCGGCGCGAGAATTCGACCGTTCAAAAAATAATGCTTGCGTCAAAATTTCCGGCGTGTAAAGTGTGGTGGTGAAAGTCGGAAGGGAGGAGACCGTATGGCAGTCCGCATCGGGATCACCGATGGAAATCGGGAATTCTTTGAACGGTTTTATACCGCTTTTCGGAACGATTATCCGGAGGAATTCGCAGTATACCTGTTCCCGGACCTGGACCGTGCCCTGACGGCGGTGGAACGCTTTCACTTGAAAGTCGTTCTTTTGGAACCGCCGAAGGACGATTCCCTCTCATTCCCCATTGGCGGACTTCCGAATACGGCCTTTTTTGCACGGCTTTGTGACCGCATGCAGGAAGAGAAGGAATGGGAGCACCGACAGGAGGCTGCGGTCGAGAAGGAGTGGGACTCCATTCCTCTGCTCTGCCGCTTTCGCAGTGCGAAAGAGTGGCGGGACCTCCTGCTGCGGGAAGTTGACGCTCTTCCCGGAAACGAAGACAAGGCTTTCGAAGAAGGCACCCGCGGGGGTGGCGTTTCCGGGAAGGGCGGTGACAGCAAAGTCGTGCTCTTCACTTCAGCGGCGGGAGGCACCGGTGCTTCTTCTGCCGCCAGAGGCTTTTCGGAGTACTGTCTGAGACAGCACCGAAACGTCCTCTATCTGGACCTTCAGACCTTTCCGGACCGGCATGGGGTCCCCGGAGATGACCTTTACTCTCTCGAAGATATCCTTTTGTCGTTTCGCGGTCGTCGCTATGCCCCGGATGCCGTAATGGAGCGGGCTTTTCGCACGGAGGAAAGCGGTCTGTCGACGATCATGCCTCCGGCGGACCCGAGCACTCTCTTCGACATGACCGGAGAAGAAGTCGTCACCATCATTGACCACATTCTGGAGGTCCGCCGGTTCAGCGTCCTCGTTCTCGACATGGACTTCGATGCCGCAGAGCGGGCCGTTCTGCCCATCATGAGGGCCC
>JAFUZN010000165.1 GCA_017476565.1 Clostridia bacterium | reverse complement strand
TGCCCGACTACCTCGTCTTCCGGCAGCCCTTCCCGGGCCCGGGCCTCGGCATCCGGATCATCGGCGAAGTCACGGAAGAGAAAGTCAAGATGGTCCAGGACGCAGACGCCATTTACCGGGAAGAAGTGGCGAAGGCCGGCGTCGACAAGGAGATCAACCAGTACTTTGCCGCCCTGACTAACATGCGTTCCGTCGGCGTCATGGGAGACCACCGTACTTACGACTACGCCATTGCTCTGAGAGCCGTCACCACCGACGACTTCATGACGGCAGAGTCCGCGAAACTCCCCTGGGACCTCCTCGAAAAGGTCACGTCCCGCATCGTCAACGAAGTGGAACACGTGAATCGCGTCGTCTACGACCTTACCGGGAAACCCCCGGGAACTATCGAATTCGAATAAAATGACAAAGATGCCCTGAGCCGCAAGGCTCAGGGCAATTTTTTAGTCTTTAAAAGAATTCCGGGTCATGCTTCTTCATCGATTTGATGATCTGGTTCGCGATCTGCCGGTGCCCGGTGTAGTCCGGGTGGCAGTGGACCAGGAACGTCATGAGAAAAGCCCTCGGCTTTTCGCCGAGGGTTTCGAGGTAAGAGAAATAATCACGCTTCTTCCGCCACGTCTTCTTTGGACAGCCAGTTGAACAGGAAGGCTGCCAAAGCGCCGCCCAGCAGAGGACCAACGATGAAGACCCAAACAGAAGCCAGACCGGAAAGGTCGCCGGCAAAAGCTGCCACAATGGCGGGACCGAGGCTTCTCGCCGGGTTATAGGAGGCACTGGACAGAGCAATGCCGCCGAAGATGACCGCCGAGAGGCTGAAGGCAATGACGAGGCCGGCCGCAGAGCCGTGCTTGTACTTGGCCTCCGTTGCACCCAGGACAGACAGAACGAACAGGCAGGTAAAGACCGCTTCTACCGCAAGGCCTGCGAAGACATTGCCGTTGACGCCGGCAAGGCCACTGGTGGCAACCGCGCCGGTGGCATCCGGGATGCCGACGCCATAGAAGACCCCATACAGGAACAGAGCGGCCAGTGTGGAGCCACATACCTGAGACGCCCAGTAAGTGAACAGTTCTTTTGTGGTCAGGCCCCCGTGCAGGTACACGCCCAGGGAAACCGCCGGGTTCGCGTGGCCACCGGAGATGTTGCCGGGGCCGTAGGCGATGATGAGCACAGACATCCCGAAGGCCAAAGCCACTGCCAGATAGTAAACGCCGGGGTCCGCATGGACGCCCATAGCAGCGCCGCAGCCGATGGATACCAGAATAAAGGTGCTGACAATTTCAGCCACCGCTTTTTTTTGCTAACGAATAAGTCATTCTTCTCACGCTTTCTAAATCAATATCTTTTTAAGCTTCCTCAGCAGCACCCGCCGCCACAGCCGCAGCCGCCGTCTTCGGCGTCCCCGCCGCAACCCTCAAAGGGACCGTAATGGGTGCTTCGGTCTCCATAGACCGTAAAGTACTTCGCAAACCGGGTGTTTTCGATCATGGCACAGGAGTTGCCGCAGACAGCGTTGCCCTGTCCCACTTCGAAGTGATGGTGGTCGTCGAGGTCAAAGGCGAACTCCGCCCCTTTAATGCCGCCGTTGTAGACCAGGAACTGACCATACTGCTCACAGATGTCCTCCTGCAGACCGGGAAGTTTCATCGCCCGGACGGTGCGGGAAGAATACTGGATGTTTCCAATGAGGGCTTCCAGCTCTTCGTTGTCCAGGGTGACCGGGCAGTTGGTGATGTACCGGAAGTCTTCCCAGCCCACCTTGCGGAGCAGGCGACGGAAGTCTTCCACATACAGGACCCCGCCGAGGCACTCGCCGTAAAGCACCGGGTTTTTGTTGACTTCTTCCGGGACTCTTCGGTCAGAGAAGATATCGCTGAAATAGAGTTCTCCGCCGAACTTCAGCACTCGCCAGATCTCCCGGTAAATGCGCTCCTTGTCTTCGACGAGGTTCAGCACACAGTTCGAAATGACCACATCGATGGACTCGTCCTGAAGGAACGACAGGTCCTCGATGTACCCTTTGTGGAACTCCACATTGGAGAAGCCCCATTTTTCGGCGATCTCCTCCTGATGGCGCTTCGCCACGTCCAGCTGGTCATCGTTCATATCGACCCCGATGACCTTCCCTTCCGGTCCCACTAGCTTTGAAGCCAGGTAAGTGTCCTGGCCGGTGCCGCAGCCCAGGTCCAGGACCGTGCAGCCCTCCAGGGCCAGGGGTACCGGCGAACCGCAACCGTAACTTCTCTCCGCGATCTCATCCGGGAGCTCTTTCAAGATCTTCCGCATGAATTTCGGGTACTGGTCCTTGCTGCAGTGACAGATGCTGGTACGCATCTCCCCTCCTTTGTTGAGTGTCACATCGCTGTAATACTCTTTTACTTCTTCATGGATGTCCGCCATAATGATCCTCCTTATGTGCAAAATAGATAGAAACGATTCAATTTGATACAATTGAATTGTTCTAAATGTATTCTATCCGTTTTGTCTTTTCTTTGTCAATGCAATCGGAAGCTTTCGCTAACTCCTTTGCGCATGTATTTTCTTAACGGAACGTGCCGAGAACTCTGTTTCGGTGTATATTGAATTTGACACAATTTAAGAGAAGTTATAAAAGGAGTTTCTTATGAACACGTATTACAACCCTGACGACCTCAGAAAATTCAGCACAGTCGGCGAAGAGGCCCCGGAACTTTGGGACAAATTTATGGCTTACTACGGCGGCAGCATGGCGGACGGCGCCCTGACGGCCCGGGAAAAAGCTCTCATC
>JAFUZN010000164.1 GCA_017476565.1 Clostridia bacterium | reverse complement strand
TTCAGTCCTCTGCTCTACCAACTGAGCTACAAAGGCACAATAATGGCGACCCGGAACGGACTCGAACCGTCGACCTCTAGCGTGACAGGCTAGCGTTCTAACCAGCTGAACTACCGGGCCATGTTATCGTGGTGGGAGTAACAGGGCTCGAACCTGTGACCCCTTGCTTGTAAGGCAAGTGCTCTCCCAGCTGAGCTATACTCCCAAAATTGGGCCTTCGAAACTCACGCCTTGAGCGTACTTCCTGTTCCGACGACGCTTTATACTATAATGCATTTGAAGGGCAATGTCAACAACTTTTTTTATAAAGTTTCCTCAGGTCCGAGGAGGTGAAGTGGTACTTTTTATCGCAGAACTGGCAGCCCACTTCCGTAGTTTCGTCCTTCGCCATGTCTTCCAGTTCTTCGGGGCCGAGGGACAGAAGAGCCTTTTCGACGCGGGCCCGCGAACAGTTGCAGGCATACCCGGTTTCCGCCTCTTCCAGGACCTCCAGTTCGAAGTTCGGAAGGGCCTTTTGAAGGATCTCAAAGGGGGTGAACCCCTCCGTGAGCATGGTGGTGACAGCGGGCAGGCCCTGAAGTCCTTCCTCCACCCGTTCAATGGTCTCTTCCGTGGCAGTGGGCAGCAGCTGGATGAGGAACCCACCGGCAACGATGACCTCTTCCGTGTCCGGAGTACAGAGCACACCGAGGGACACGACAGAAGGCGTCTGTTCGCTGATGGCGTAATAACCCGTCACATCTTCCGCCACTTCTCCGGAGACCAGGGGCACCTGCCCCACATAGGGGTCTTTGAGCCCAAAGTCCTTGATGACGGAAAGGGTCCCGTTCTTACCGACCGCAGCTCCTACGTCGAGCTTTCGGGCCGATTTATTGGGGACCTGGACCCGGGGGTTCATCACATAGCCCCGGGCGTTGCCCTTTGCATCGGAGACTGCAATGACCGAGCCGGCCGGGCCGTCCCCCGCCATGCGCAGAGTGACAGAATGATCGGCCCCCTTCAGGGTGATACCCATGAAAGAGGCTGCAGTCAACAGGCGGCCGAGGGCCGCGGTACATACATTGGAAGTCTCATGGACCCGCCGAGCTTCCCGCACCATGGCAGTGGTGTCTGCCGCCATGCAGGTGAGCTGTCCGGAGGGGTCGATGCAACGGACAAGGTTCTTCATAAAAGGTGTTTATTCGCCTTTCTTCAGTCGATCGAAAGCGATGTCATACCCGCCTTCGCCATAGCTCAGAGAGCGGTTGACCCGGGAAATGGTGGCCGTGGAGGCGCCGGTGGCAGCCACGATGTCACTGTAGACCCGTTTTTCGGTCAGCATTTTGGCGACGACGACCCGCTGAGAGATGGATTTGAGTTCGTTCACGGTGCAGAGGTCTTCAAAAAACTTGTAGCACTCTTCCCGGGTCTCCAACTTCAAAATGGAGTCGAACAGAAAGTCCATGTTTGCGTCTTTTAATTTATCCGTCATAGGGAAAACCCTCCTGTTGGAACTGTTCTCTGACACTGGTCAGATTGTAAAGACAATTCTAGCAAAGTTTTTTCACGTTGTAAAGTGTTAAATCACGAAACATACTTTACAGAGTCCGCGATGAACTGACGGATCGTCTCCGCTCCCTCCCCTGTTTTCGCAGAGAAGGGAATGATGGCGATGGCACCGTACTGGGCGATCTCCGAGGAGCGCTCGGCGAGGGCCTCACGGTACTGAGTTTTGTTGAGTTTGTCGCTCTTCGTCAGAGCGACGATGAAGGTCGTGTTGGTCTCCATAAGGAATTGCAGCATCTGCAGGTCATCCTTAGACGGCTTGTGCCGCATGTCGATGAGCTGCACGACCAGGGGGATGTTCCGATCGGAGGTGAAATACCAGTTGATCATCTTTCCCCAGCGGTCCTTCTCCGCATTGGAAGCCTTGGCGTACCCGTAACCCGGCAGGTCGACGAGTTTGATCCCATCGCCTTTGAAAAAGTTGATGGTGACGGTTTTGCCCGGCTGAGAGCTGACTCTCGCCAGCTGTTTGCGGTTCAGGATCTTATTGATGAGGGATGATTTTCCCACGTTGGACCTCCCGGAGAAACAGACTTCCGGCTGAGTGCTTTTGGGAAGTTGCTTGATGGTCCCATAGGAGGCCTCGTAGGTCACATTGTCAAATCTCATAAAGTGTTGCCGTCTTTCATGATGGCGCGGTTCCAAACCTGTCCGAGGCTGGAGACCGGGATGAATTCGATATTCTTCTTCACCACATCGTCCACGTCCTGCAGGTCCGGCACGTTGTCCTTCGGGATGATGACCGTCTTGATCCCGGCTTTGTAGGCCGCCATGGTCTTTTCCTTGAGGCCGCCGATGGGCATGACCCGGCCGGTCAGAGAGATCTCACCGGTCATGGCCACATGGCCGTCGACCTTGGTCCCGGTCAGTGCAGACAGAAGGCTGGTCGCAATAGTGACGCCCGCAGAGGGGCCGTCCTTCGGCACAGCGCCTTCCGGCACGTGGATATGGATGTCTTTTTTCTGATAGAATTCCGGCTCGATCTTGAGCTTGTCCGCATTGGTACGGATGTAGCTCACGGCAGCCCGGGCAGACTCTTTCATGACGTCTCCCAGAGAGCCGGTCAGTTCCAGGTTTCCGCGACCGTCCATGACCGCGGCTTCCACCTTCAGCATTTCTCCGCCGACGGAGGTCCAGGCAAGGCCGTTGGTCACGCCCACTTCGTCGGAGAGCTCCGTGGCTTCCTTAAAGTGAGGCACTCCCAGCAGGTCCTGAAGGTCGCCGACCTTGATGGACTTTTTGTAGTCCGGGTCTTTGACGATCTCGAGGGCGGTCTTGCGGCAGACTTCGTGGATCTTCCGCTCGAGGACTCGGACCCCGGCTTCTCTCGTATAGTCGGAGATGATATGCCGGAGGGCTGCATCGGTGAACTTCAGTTGAGACTTCTCGATGCCGTGGCGCTTCAGCGCTTTCGGGATGAGATGCCGTTTTGCGATATGGAACTTCTCCTCCGCCGTGTAGCTGTAGAGGTCAATGACCTCCATACGGTCGAGGAGAGGTGCCGGAATATTGGCTTTATTGTTGGCAGTCGTCAGGAACAGGACCTTGGACAGGTCAAAGGGGACTTCGACAAAATGGTCCACAAAGGCCTTGTTCTGCTCGGCGTCCAGAACTTCCAGCATAGCGGAAGCGGGGTCGCCTCTCACGTCTGCCCCCATCTTATCGATCTCGTCGAACAGGATCAGGGGGTTGTTGGTCCCGGCGTCCGTCATGGCGGCCATCACCCGTCCGGGCATGGCACCGATGTAGGTCTTCCGGTGGCCTCTGATCTCGGCTTCATCCCGGACCCCGCCGAGGGAGATCCGCTCGTATTTCCGGCCGAGGGCCTTGGCGAGGGACTGGGCGATGGAAGTCTTTCCGACTCCGGGAGGGCCGGCAAGGCAAATGATCTGACCGGAGATGTCCGGGGCCAGTTTGCGCACTGCCAGCAGTTCCACGACCCGGTCCTTGACTTCGTCGAGACCGTAATGGTCTTTGTCGAGGACTTTGCGGGCCTTCTCAATGTCGAGGTTGTCTTTCGAAGTCTCGTCCCAGGGCAGTTCCAGGACCACATCGAGGTAGTTGCGCACGACCGTGGCTTCGGAGCTCGGGTTGCCGCCCATTTTCTGGAGACGGCTCAGTTCCTTGAGGAGCTTGTCCCGGTATTTGTCTTCGATGTTCTCGATGGCGAGGATCTTCTTGCGGTATTCCTCGATCTCATCGACCCCGTCTCCCCCGTCCAGTTCTTCGGAGAGGACTCTCATCTGCTCCCGCAGATAGTATTCCCGCTGGTTGTCGTCCACATTCTGCTCGACTTTCCGGGAGATCTCGGATTCGAGTTTCAGCATGTCGATCTCACGGGCGAGGTATTCGCAGACCAGTTCGAGACGCCGCAAGGGGTGGGCGGTCTCGAGGATCTTCTGCTTTTCGGTGTAGTCCAGTTTGACGACAGAGGCGATGTAATCGGCAATGCCGCCGGGAGAGTCGTCATCGACGACCCGGAGCATGACATCGGGCGAGACTTTCGGAGAGTAATCGGCATACTCGTTGAAGTAGTCCCGGACCCGCCGCATCAGGGCAAGGGCATACTCTTCGTCTTTTTTGGCATAGCCCTTCTGGGGCAGTTTCTTTGCGTCTGCATAGAGGAACGAGCCGTCATAGCCCTGTTCCAGTTTGGCGCGCTCATAGCCCTCGACGATGACCCGCAGGTTATCGGAGTCCGGCACGGAAATGACCTGCCGGATGTGAGCGATGACGCCGGTTTTATACAGTTGTCCGAAGGACGGGTTTTCCGTCTCGGTAGAAAGCTGTGTCAGCAGGAGTACCTCCTGGCCATAGTCCATCGCCGCCTGGATCGCATTGATCGATTTTTGCCGGGCGATGTCGAAATGGAGGACCATTTCCGGGAACACGACCAGTCCCCGGAGGGCCACCACCGGAATGGCATAGACATTGCGTTCGGTATTATCCATTCAGGGTCACCTTCTTAACTGACATTTCCCCGCCGGTTGCGTCTGGGTGCCGCAGCGGCAGCGGGAGCAACGAGGAGCGGTGCCGGCTGCTCGCGGTTCTCGTCGAGGGACAGGGCCGCGTCAGCAGTTCCCAGTACGTAGTCCTCGGTGATGGTGATCTTTTCGATCCGATAGTCCGAGGGGCTCTCGTACATGAGGGGCTGCAGGACCCGCTCCATGACGCCGCGCAGGCCCCGGGCCCCGGTCTTTTTCTCCAGGGTCTCCCGGGCAATGGCCCGCAGAGCTTCGTCTTCGATCTGCAGTTCCACATGGTCCATGCGGAACAGTTCCTGGTACTGTCGGACCAGGGAGTTTTTCGGTTCTTTCAGAATGCGCACCAGGGCGTCTTCATCGAGGTCGTCAAGGGTGGTGAGGACCGGGATACGGCCCACCAGTTCAGGGATGAGTCCGTATTTGACGAGGTCCTGAGGAATGACGTTTCTCATAGCTTCCGTCAGTTCCAGTTCTTTGGTCGGTTTGATCTCGGCGCCAAAGCCGAGGCCGCCGTTCCCGGACCGCTTCTCCACGATCTTTTCGATGCCGTCGAAGGCACCGCCGCAGATGAAGAGGATATTGGAAGTGTCGACCTGGATGAACTCCTGCTGGGGGTGTTTCCGCCCGCCCTGGGGAGGCACGTTGGACACGGTCCCTTCCAGGATCTTCAGCAGGGCCTGCTGGACCCCTTCCCCGGAGACGTCTCTCGTGATCGAGGGGTTTTCCGACTTCCGGGCGATCTTGTCGATCTCGTCGATATAGATGATGCCGGTCTCGGCGCGCTCTACATCGAAGTCCGCCGCCTGGATCAGGCGAAGCAGAATGTTCTCGACATCTTCTCCCACGTAGCCGGCTTCCGTCAGGGTCGTGGCGTCGGCCACGGCGAAGGGAACGTCCAGCGTGCGGGCAAGGGTCTGGGCCAGCATGGTCTTTCCGACGCCGGTGGGCCCCAGCAGGAGCACATTGCTCTTCTGGAGTTCCACGTCGGTCTGCTCGCCGTAAAAGATGCGCTTATAGTGGTTGTATACCGCCACCGACAGGGTGACCTTCGCCCGGTCCTGGCCGATGACATATTCGTCCAGCGTAGCTTTGATTTCCTGGGGTTTCGGTAAGGGTTTGACGTTTTTCTGGGCCCGCTGGCGGCGTTTGGCCGCCCGCAGTTCCAGGTCATCGTTGACGAGTTCCGCACAGAGCTCTACGCACTCGTCACAGATGTAAATATCGTTCATGCCGGAAATGAGCTTTTCGACCTGGTCCTGGTTCTTCCCACAGAAACTGCATCGAAGCTTCATCTGGTCATTTCTAGCCAAAGTTCTGTTCCTCCGTCTTAGTCTCTGTTGTACAGGACTTTATCGATGAGGCCGTATTCGAGAGCCTCTTCCGCCGTCATGAAGTTGTCCCGCTCGGTGTCCCGGGCGATCTCTTCGATGGGTCTACCGGTGTTCTCCGCAAGGATCTTGTTCAGGCGTTCTCTCGTGCGAAGGATGTTCTCCGCGACGATCTGGATCTCGGTGGCCTGCCCTCTCGCCCCACCGGAGGGCTGGTGGATCATGATCTCTGCATTGGGCAGTGCATAGCGTTTGCCCTTTGCGCCGGCGGACAGGAGGAAGGCTCCCATGCTGGCGCCGAGGCCCATACAAATGGTAGAGACATCGCACTTGATGTACTGCATCGTATCGTAAATGGCGAAGCCTGCGGTGACAGAGCCTCCGGGGCTGTTGATGTAAAGGTGGATGTCCTTCTCCGCGTCCTGGCCTTCCAGGAACAGGAGCTGTGCGACCACCAGGCTGGCGGTGGCATCGTTGACTTCGTCGGAAAGGACGATGATACGGTCGTCCAGGAGTCGGGAGAAAATGTCATACTGGCGTTCTCCGCGGCTGGTCTGTTCAATGACATAAGGTACTAAAGGCATTACATTACCTCCTTGGTTGCGGAAAGCGACGAGGTCTCCCCCGCCGCCTGTCCTGTTGTTCCAATTGCTTTTTATGAAAAGAGTACAGTCATCTGTTGCAAGTGGTTATTCTGCCTCGTCCTCTGCTTTTTTCGTAGTCTTCTTGGCAGGGGCCTTTTTGGCAGTGGTTTTCTTGGCCGGCTTCTTCTCGCCGTCCTCAGCCTTCTCCTCCGCCTTCTTGGTGGTCTTTTTGGCGGTGGTCTTCTTGGCAGCCGTCTTCTTCTCGGCGGGTTTCTCCTCGCCGTCTTCCGCCTTCTTCGTGGTCTTCTTGGCGGTGGTCTTCTTGGCAGTTGCCTTCTTCGCAGGCTTCTCTTCTGCCTTCTCGGCAGCTTCTTCGACCTTCTCGGCGACGTCTTCCGCGATGTACTCGTTAGCGTCGACCTCGGTGATGGTCGCGTTCTCCTTGACGATGTCAAGAGCCTTCGTCGTGGAGATGTCCTTCTTCACGTCTTCTTCCGGAAGGATGTTCTTGATGGTCTCTTCGTCCATGGAGTACTGCTCGGCCAGCGTCTTGTACTGCTCGGCAACATCCTCTTCGGTGACTTCGAAGTTTTCGAGTTCGGCGATCTTCTCAAGGGCAAGACGGACGCGGACCTGATTCTGGGCACGCTCCTGGAAGCTCTCGCGAAGAGCTTCTTCGGTCATGCCGGTGTAGGCAAGATAGGTCTGAAGGTCAAGGCCCTGAGACTGGATCTGATAGCTGAAGTCCTGAACGGCATTGTCCACTTCGTGGTCGAACATGACTTCCGGGATCTCGGCTTCGACGAGACCGGCAAGTTTTTCAAAGATCTGGGAATCGACTTCCTGGTCGGCAGCTTCTTCCTTAGTCTTGGCAAGGTCTTCCTTGACGGAAGCCTTGTACTCTTCGAGGGTGTCGAACTCACTGACATCCATGGCGAAGTCATCGTCCAGCTCGGGAAGCTGCTTCTCTTTGACGCCGTTGAGTTTGATCTTGAAGACGGCATCTTTGCCTGCAAGGTCTTCCACATAGTCTTCCGGGAAGGTGATGTCGATGTCGAACTCGTCCCCGGTCTTGTGACCGACGATCTGCTCTTCAAAGCCCGGGATGAACTGGCCGGAGCCGAGGGTCAGCTCGTAGCCTTCGCCCTTGCCGCCTTCGAAAGCGGTACCGTCTACAAAGCCTTCGAAGTCGATGACGGTGAGGTCATTCAGCTGAGCCTCTCTCTCGACTTCGACGAAACGGGCGCCCCGCTCCTGCATGGAAGCGAGTTCAGCGTCGACGTCTTCGTCCGTGACTTCGGCGATGGGCTTCTTGAGCTCAAGGCTCTTGTAGTCCCCGAGGGTGACTTCCGGTTTGACCGTGGCTTTCAGGGAGAAGGTCAGACCGTCTTTGCCGACTTCATCGAAGTCCACGTCAAAGGGGTTGTCGACGATTTCGAGGCCGGCTTCTTCCAGCGCAGCTTCGACAGCGTCGGGATAGATGATTTCGAATGCATCTTCGTAGAAGACGCCTTCGCCGTAGTATCTTTCGACCATGCCGCGGGTCGCCTTCCCTTTGCGGAAGCCCGGGATGGTGATGTTCTTTCTCTGTTTCTGGAAAGCCTGGTTGATGGCACTGTTCCAGGTCTCGCCGTCTACATCGATGACGAGTTTGTA
The DNA here is from genome assembly GCA_017476565.1 of Clostridia bacterium. GTDB lineage: Bacteria > Bacillota > Clostridia > Oscillospirales > Acutalibacteraceae > RUG420. The sequence goes on along the minus strand of JAFUZN010000164.1, from coordinate 3,665 downwards.
GAGATTGGTATCGATTTTCTCAGAAGATTTCAGACTCATTTTTGGAGTTCTCCTCTCAAAGTGCTATTAAACTCTTGAATTATATCATACATAGTTATGTTTTTCCACAGCTTTTTTCGCCACATTCAGCGGAAAATCAGCCTTGGGACAAACTGCATGGAATCGGCGGAAATCAGGTCGAACCGAATGCCGTCCCGCTCCCCCCGGAAGGCCCTGGAAATCGCCTTGCCGTGGAGGTGGGCATAGTAGCAGGTAGAAATGCCCGACTCCCGGAGTACATCCATAATGGGAGTGCATTCCCGGTCGTTGGTCACCGGCGGGTAGTGGAGGAAGACCAGCGGTTCTTTTCCCGTGGCCTTGGCCGCTTCTATTCCGGTACGCAACCGCCCGCACTCCCGAAGGATGACCTTCTCGCTGTGGGGCGTTTCATCGTCAAAGAACCAGCCCCGGGTGGCACAGACCGCTACATCGCCCACCACATAGGCATTGTTGTGGAGGAAGCGGAGCGTATCGAACCCGTTTTCTTCCAGGAACCGGTCCATCTTGGTGAGGGTGGCCCACCAGTAGTCATGGTTCCCCTTGCCGATGAGTTTGGTCCCCGGCAGGTCCTGGAGCCACTGAAAGTCGGGCTTTGCCTCTTCGAGGGACATGCCCCAGGAGATGTCACCGGGGATGACGACCGTGTCCTCCGGGCCCACGAGTTTTCGCCAGTTCTGTTCCATGCGGGCCACGTAGTTTTCCCAGCCCGGGAACTTGTCCATGGGTTTGTCCGCGCCCAGGGAAAGATGGGTGTCCCCCATTGCAAACAGCGCCATCTGCACACCTCCTTTTGTCAGGAAGGCCGCCAGAGACTGGCGGCCGAAAAGTCATTTTTGGTTACACGTCAAGCATGTCATAGACCTGCTGTTCCATCTCATCGACGGCACAGGAGGACGTGAAGCGGACCTGCTTGTCCTTCAGGTTCGCAAGGGGCGCCGGGATCTTCACCCCGGTCTTTTCCTGGAGCGCTCCGGCCATGTCGAATTCGGAAAGGTCCGGAGTCTCCCCGAGGAGAGCCGTCAGGACGCTTTTCGAGAACTTGTAGGGGCTGGCGGTGGCAGCAATGACCGTCGGGGTCTCCGAAAGGGTCTTCGCGATGTAGTCCCGATAGACGGTGATGGCGACTCCGGTATGGGTGTCGGAGAGGTAGCCATCCGTCTCATAGGTCTCTTTGATGACCCCGCTGACCGTCTCGTCATCGGCACAGCCGGCAGAGAAGTTTTCTTTGATCTTTGCAAAGACGTCATCGGACACCGTATAGGTCCCGGTCTCTGCCAGCTGACCCATCCAGTCCCGGACGGCGGCATCGTCTTCTCCGGAGAGGTGGAACAGGAGCCGTTCCAGGTTGCTGGAGATGAGGATGTCCATGGAGGGGGACATGGTGGTGTAGAACTGCCGGTTCTTGTCGTAAGTCCCGGTGGTCAGGAAGTCCGTGAGGACGTTGTTCGCATTGGAAGCGCACAGAAGGTTCCCGATGGGTACCCCCATGAGTTTGGCATAGTAAGCCGCCAAAATGTTCCCGAAGTTGCCGGTGGGAACGACCACGTTCATGGGTTCGCCGGGAGTGACCTTCCCCTTTTCCAGCAGGTCTGCATAGGCGCTGCAGTAGTAGACGATCTGCGGTACGAGACGGCCCCAGTTGATGGAGTTGGCGGAAGAGAACATAAGCCCGTTTTCAGAGAGTTTTGCTCCGACCGCTTTGTCCGTAAAGATCTTTTTCACTCCACTCTGGGCGTCATCGAAGTTGCCTTCAATGGCACAGACCCCCACGTTGGCCCCTTCCTGGGTGACCATCTGGAGTTTCTGCATGGGGCTGACCCCGTCCTCCGGGTAGAAGACCAGGATGCGGGTGCCGGGGACATCTTTGAACCCTTCGAGGGCTGCCTTGCCGGTGTCGCCGCTGGTGGCAACGAGGATGACGATCTGCTTGTCGGGAGCCGCCTTCTTCGACGCCGTGGTCAGAAGGTAGGGCAGCAGCTGCAGAGCCATGTCCTTAAAGGCGCAGGTGGGGCCCCGGAACAGTTCGAGGACCTCTGCCTTGTCATCGAGAGTGACGAGGGGAGCCACCTTGTCCGAATCGAATTTTCCGTCGGCATAGGCGCCGCTGACACAGGCGTCGATCTCCTCCGGAGTAAAGTCCGTAAGGTACAGAGAGAGGACCTTTTTCGCCCGCTCGATGTAAGACAGAGGGATCATATCCTGAAGGTCCTCCAGGGAGAGCTTCGGGATCTCGACGGGCACAAAGAGGCCGCCTTCTTCGGAAATGCCGCGGGTGATGGCCTCGCTGGCCTCCACGCGCAGAGACTTGTTTCGGGTGCTGGTATAAAGCATGTGTGTGCTCCTAACGTTATGGATTCGCAGTAAATGCGTTCTTGATGGATTCGTAAGCCACCGGGGTCCCCTCCCCGTCCGCAAAGACTTCGATGCAGTCGAACCGGGGCTGGAGTCCTTCCCGCTCTAAAAGAGACGGGTGGCGGACCAGGTAGTATTCGGCGGTCTTTAAGATCTTTCGCTGTTTCGAGAGGGTGACGCTCTCTGCCGGGCGGCCCATGGAGTTCTGGCTCCGGGTCTTCACTTCCACAAAGCAGAGGAAGCCATCTTTCCTGGCAATGATGTCCACTTCTCCGAACCGGCTGCGAAAGTTACGGTCGAGAAGCTCATACCCGAGGTCCCTAAGGACCTGACAGGCGTAGTCTTCCCCCAGGTTCCCAAGGCCGTTTTTGTTCAAAGAGGTCCGCTCCTTTCGGGTCAGTGGAAATGGGTCTCGAGGTTTTTGAGAAAGCTTCGGCGATGTACTTCCGAAACGCCGTACTGCTGCAGCATTTCGTAATGGAGTTTCGTGCCGTAACCTTTGTGTTTTTCAAACTGGTACTGAGGGAACAGTTTGGCGACTTCCAGCATGTAACGGTCCCTGGAGACCTTCGCAAGGATGGAGGCCGCCGCAATGGACATGGAACGGGCATCCCCTTTGATGACGGTCTCGACTTTGGCGTCCACACCGGGGTTTCGGTTCCCGTCTACCAGAGCGACGTCCGGTTTTTCCTGCAGGCCGTCAAAGGCCCGGTTCATGGCAAGAAAGGTCGCCTGCAAAATATTGAGTTCATCGATCTCTTTCTCGGTAGCAGAAGCTACCGAGTAATCCTCAGCCGCTTCCAGAATGAGGTCGAAGAGTTCGTCTCTCTTTTTGGCGGTCAGCTTTTTCGAGTCGTTGAGGCCCGGAAGGTCGGTTCCGGGTTTCAGGACGACGGCCGCCGCAAAAACAGGACCGGCCAGAGGCCCTCTCCCCGCTTCGTCGATGCCGCAGACCCGGGGATACCCTTCGGCCTGCCAGGCCTCTTCCAGTTCATAAGTGGGGACAGTCTTTTCCTTCGCCATGGTCTATCCTTTCGGGCGCTCGAGGGTGATCTTCCCGAGCTTGCCGCTGCGGTATTCGTTCAGAAGAGTGTTGGCAGCCCGTTCCGTGTCGACTTCATTTCCCCGGAGCAGCATGCCCCGCTTGCGGCCAATGGCCTCCAGCACTTCATAGTCTTCCAGTTCAGCAACGGAAGCATCGACCTTATAGCGTTCCGTGAGCCGGTCGGTGTAGTCGGTCTTCAAAATGTGGAGGAGCCGAACGGCAATGGTCT
>JAFUZN010000163.1 GCA_017476565.1 Clostridia bacterium | reverse complement strand
CTGTTGTTCCAGCGCAAAAACTGGCAAGACACATAACATCAGCATCAAGCCGGTCAGCGCGATCGACAACAATCTTTTCATTGATACTTTCACAGGGCATTCCTACTTTTTCTTTTGCTTTTGGGTACCCTTTCACTGATATATTTCCCCAGTTGGCAAAAAAAGTGAACGACATCCAAAATATTTTTTGATGCCGTTCACTTTTCATTTTAGCGTATTTGATATGCCATTTTTACAATAGATTCCCTGCTTATCTTTCCTCCGATGTCGTATTGTACCCCGCCTATCATCCAATACACTCCATAAAAGTCTTCGTCAGAATGCGAAATGTAATAATCAACGTTGTTATATTGTAATATTTCTATTGGGTGATCTTCACTATCTACGCCCATCCAGCCTCCGGCCGGATGTTTCGAAACATTGATCCATCGCCCGTCTTCATCTTCGAAATGATAATCTGATCCGAACCCCATCTTCCCCTGCTCATCTAAAGCGCATGTTTCTCCATCGATTTCTCGCTCTGTCAGTTTGAACCCTGGCGGAATATATCCAAATTGAATGTCCATGGGGATAGACGTCAACCCGCTATTCTCCGTTTGAAACTCTGTATGGTCATCAAACACTTCTATTAGAAATCTTCGTGTCGGACCATAGGCGACGGTAGCGATCATCAATGCCGCAATAAGAGCTGCCGCCACCAGAATGGACAGCGAAGTTTTGGTCAGGTGGTGGTAATGGCCCCCGCGCATTTTACTGTATAGGCGATCCATCCGCCGGTCAAACTGGCGGCTGAATTTGTGGTCCGCCTCTGATTCGAATAGTGCTTCTGCCCATCGATCTTGCGCCAGAACGCATGCTTCTGTGAAGGTATCATTCTTCATTGCCCTTATGTTCTCCTTCCAAAATGGATCGTACTTCTTTCATTGCCAGGCTGACACGCTTTCGAGCTGTATTGGGCGTTACTTCACAGATTTGTGCGATTTCTTTCGAGGAAAACCCATAAATCTTTGCAAGGAACAGTGGGACTTTATAGTGCTCCGGCAAGCGATTGATTGCCTTGACCAATTCACCCCGCTCCCACTGTTGCCAAAAAGCCTCTTCAACAGAAGAAACAGCCGCCTCCTCCTTCTGTCCCTCTGCCAACTTTTCACCGGTTTCATAGAAGCGCTTTTGCTTCATGTACTCCCGGCTACACTTTGCGATTGCAATCGTACAGAGCAGGTTCTTTACACGGTTCGAGAGGTAATCCTCATCGAATTTGTGAAATTGTTTTGCTGCCTGCTCAAAGGTCTGCCATGTGCAGTCTTCCGCAAGATGGGCATCGTGCAGTCGATTAAAGCAAACGGAATAAATATAATTTTTGTAATGCTCGCACATCTGCGTGAACTGTGGTTCGTCTGCCGGATCATCGAGCAGGTCCATAAACATGATTGCAATCATTCCGTTTTCCCTCCTGTTTGCTATCAATTATATATTATCCCTTTTCGCGAAAAATGTGAAAAACCCGGACCTCCATATAGGAAGGTCCGGTCCGTTATAGTGTTCACTTCTGGGCGAAGAAGGTGTACATCGCCTGGTAGGTGGAGTAGAGGTCCAGCTTGGAGACGATTTCGTAAGGGGCGTGCATGGAGAGCACGGGGGTTCCGATGTCGATGACGTCGATGTCGAGGGCTGCCAGGTACATAGCGACGGTTCCGCCGCCGCCCGCGTCGACCTTGCCGAGTTCGCCGGTCTGCCAGATGACGCCCTGGTCATCGAGGAGTTTGCGGACTTTGCCGAAGAACTCTGCTGTGGCATCGGAGGTGGAGTACTTGCCCCGGGAGCCGGTGTACTTGCAGATGCAGACACCTTTGGAAATGAAGGAGGAGTTGTTCGCCTCCATGGGTTCCGGGTAAGTGGGGTCCATGCCCGCAGTGACGTCAGCGGAGAGACACTCGGAGGCGGACAGGATGTCGTGGCCGGGGATGCCGGCGTTCTCGCCGAGGTCTTCCACGAAGTACTTGAAGTAGGAGGAGTTGAGGCCGGTGTTGCCGTCGGAGCCGATCTCCTCTTTGTCGGTGAGGATGGTCACGATGGTGTATTCGGGGTCTTCCACTTCGAAGTTGGCAATGGCGGCCGGGTAAGCACAGACTTTGTCGTCATGGCCATAGGCGCCGATGAGGCTCCGGTCGAAGCCGATGTCCCGGGCCTTGAAGGCGGGGACCAGTTCCAGCTCCGCGGTGAGGAAGTCTTTTTCCACGATGCCGTACTTGTCGTGAAGGATCTTCAAAATGTTGAGCTTGACCAACTCCGACTCGTCGTCTGCTTTGAAGGGCAGGGAGCCCACAAGGACGTTCAGGTCTTCGCCGCGGATGGCCTCGCTGAGGGTCCGCTTGCTCTGCTCCTGGGCGAGGTGGGGCAGCAGGTCCGTGATGACGAACTGGGGGTCCCCCTCGTCTTCGCCGATGTTCACGGTGACAGTGGTGCCGTCGCCCTTCACCAGGACACCGTGGAGGGACAGGGGGATGGTGGTCCACTGGTACTTCTTGATGCCGCCGTAGTAGTGGGTCTTGAAGAAGGCCAGTTCATCCTTCTCATAGAGGGGGTTCGGTTTGAGGTCCAGCCGCGGGGAGTCGATGTGGGAGGCGGCGATCTTCACGCCCTCCGACAGGGGCTTTTTCCCGAAAACGGTCAAAAGGATGCACTTGTTGCGGTTGATGCGGTAGACCCGGTCGCCGGGCTTGTAAGTAGCCGTCTTGTCGAACTCGGTGTAACCCCGCTTCTCGGCCTCTGCCTTGAAGTACGCGGTGATCTCCCGCTCGGTCTTGTAGTTCGACATAAAGGTCTTGTACTCTTCCGCGAACAGGTCTGCTTTTTCGAACAGGTCCTCTTCCACGACAGAAGCCATATGCTTCGGCTGGTAGAAGAGCTCCTCTTTCAGGGTCTTTGCTTCCGTTTTTTCTGACATGGTGGTTCTCTCTTTCTTATATGAAAACTTTGGTGTTTTATACCCGAATGGAAAGGCGGTTGCCGAGTTTGTCGAAAAGGCCGTCGAAGAGGGGCACGACGTAGGCATCCAGGAACCGGTCTACGTTGGTGCGCAGTCTGACGAGGTTCTCGTTTTCGTCGGCACTGCCGTTCAGGCGCTTTTCATAGACGGCCATGGCCCTTTGGACTTTCTGCACGTAGTAAGCCGTGTCGTCCTTCGGGATAGTGTCGAGAGTCACGCCGTTTTCAGAATACTTCTTCTGCTCGAGCCAGGAGTGAACGCTGCCTCTGCCGGCGTGGTAGGCCGACATGGCGGTGGGGATGTCCCCGTCGAACTCCGAAAGGAGCAGCTGCAAAAAGTAGGTGCCGTAGGCGATGGAAATGTCCGGCTGATCCAGGTCTTCGAAGGTGATGTCTGTCGCCCCGAAGTCCTCCTTGGTCCGCAGCCAGTCGAAGGTCTCTTCCGTGATCTGCATAAGGCCCCGGGCCCCTACCTCCGATCGGGCCTCCGGGTCGAAGCCGCTTTCGGTCTGGATGACGGCAAAAATGAGGGTCTCGGGGACGCCCAGTTCCGCCGAAGTCTCTGCCACATAGGTCTCATACTTCACCGGGAACATGTACCGGTAGAAGGCCTCCCGGACTCCCAGGACCACCACCGCAATGACTACGAGGGTCAGGAAGAGGGAGACGATGGCCCGGCCGCATCCGCAGCCACAGCCTCTTTTTCGTAATGCCAAAATGCTTCTCCTTTGTCACCGCTCTCCGGCGATGTGTTCCTCTAAAATGGCGGCGATTTGCCGTAATTGGAGCTTCAGGTCTTCCTCCGTACCGGTGTTTTCCAGCACGTAGTTGGAATGGGTCCTAAAGAAGTCTTCCGACAGTTGTACGCTCATGCGCTGCCGGGCCTGTTCTTCCGAAATGCCGTCCCGGGCCATGATGCGGCGAAGGCGGAGGGCTTCCGGAGCCACGACGGACAGCACCAGAGTGCAGCGTTCGTTGAGGCCGGACTCGAAAAGCTGAGAGGCGTCCAGGACGACCCCTTCGTAGCCGTCGAAGAAGGCTCCGTTGATCTTTTTATTGATGAGCCGTAAGATTTCCGGGTGGGTGATGCCGTTGAGGAGCTTCGTGTTCTCCGTGGAGGAGAATGCCCGCTCCGCCAGCAGAGCCCGGTCGAGACTTCCGTCGGCCCGGAGGATGTCTTTCCCGAAGACCGCCGCCAGCTGCCGCAGAGTCGGAGACCCTGTCTCCGTGACGAGCCGGGCAATGTCGTCTGCCTTGATGACCTGGTACCCGAAGTGCCGGAGCCCTTCGGCCACCGTGGTCTTCCCGGCGCCGGTCTGGCCGGTGAGCCCGATGATGATGGCTTTTCTCATAATACTGTCAAAACCTTTACTCTACTTCAATGATGCGGAATTCTGCCGCCCGGAGAAGACGGTTCAGAACGGCAAGGCCGACGCCCTCTTCGGTGGGGCAGCGGACATAAACTTCCGAGACCCCCAGGTCGTCTGCTTTTCGCAGGTCGTCAAAGAGGTGTTCTGCTTGGGAAAGCGAGTCCGCTTCTGCCCCGAAGGGCAGGGTGACGCAGTTCAGGAGAGCCTCTTCTCCGTCGAAGACGAGGGCTGCGACGGCGGCTTCCTCTTTGGCGAGGACCCCCACCCGGGCGTGGACGTAGTCGGCAAAACCTTTGGCAGAGCCCTTCACAATGTAGACTTCTGCGTTCGGGGAATAGTGTTTGTACTTCATACCGGGGGAGGCGGCTTTGGCCCCTTCCGCCAGCTGTCCGAGGACAGCGTCGTCGACGTCGACTTCTCCGAGGACCTCGAAGAGGTCTTCCGGGGTCACCCGGCCGGGCCGCAGGATGCGGGGCACCCGGGTGCAGAGGGTCAGGACCGTCGACTCGACGCCCACCTCCGAGGGACCACCGTCCACCACCGCGGCGATTTTACCGTCCATGTCGTGCAGAACATGGTCCGCCGTCGTGGGGGACGGCATACCGGAGGTGTTGGCGGAAGGGGCCGCCAATGGCCTCCCCGCCGCTTTGATGATGGCCCGGGCGTCCGGATGAGAGGGCATGCGGATCGCCACGGTGTCGAGGCCCGCTGAGACTTCCTCCGGAATGAGGTCGGACTTTTCCAAGATAATTGTAAGGGGACCCGGCCAGAAAGCGTCAGCCAGGTCTTCCAGTACCGGGGGCACGAAGGCCACCAGGTCCTCGACCTCGTCGAGGGAAGCGATGTGGACGATAAGAGGGTTATCCCCCGGGCGGCCCTTGGCTTCAAAAATACGTTTCACGGCCTCCCCATTCAGGGCATCGGCCGCAAGACCGTAGACGGTTTCTGTGGGGATAGCCACCAGTTCGCCTTCCCGCAGGAGCTTCCCGGCGGTTTCGATATCTTGTTTCGAATGACTGAGACGTTTTGTTTTCATGGTGTTATGCTTCATTGCCTGCCGCTTCCAGTTTGGCGGCGGTGTCCGCCGTAATGAGGGCGTCGATGAGCTCATCGAGGTTGCCGTTCATAATGGCGTCGATCTTATAAAGGGTGAGACCAATGCGGTGGTCCGACACCCGCCCCTGAGGGAAATTATAGGTCCGGATCCGCTCCGACCGGTCCCCGGTGCCCACCTGGGCCCTGCGGGCCGAGTCGATCTCATCCTTGTGTTTTTGCTGTTCTACTTCCAAAAGCCGGGCCGAGAGGATCTTGAGGGCCCGCTCCTTGTTTTTGTGCTGGGACCGCTCATCCTGGCACTCCACTACGGTCCCGGTGGGCAAGTGAGTGATACGGATAGCGGAGTCCGTTTTGTTGATGTGCTGTCCCCCGGCGCCGCTGGAGCGGAAGGTGTCGATCTTCAGGTCGCTCTGGTTGATCTCGAACTCCACGTCGTCCGCCTCCGGCAGGACTGCTACCGTAGCGGTGGAGGTCTGGATGCGTCCCTGGCTCTCGGTCTCCGGCACCCGCTGGACCCGGTGGACCCCCGACTCGAACTTGAACCGGGAATAGGCCCCGTCACCGGTGATCTCGAAGGAAACTTCTTTGTAGCCCCCCAGTTCTGTGGGGTTGGAACTCAGGACTTCGGTCTTGAACCCGGCGGCCTCCGCGTACATGGTATACATCCGCAGTAGGGACCCCGCAAAGAGGGCCGCCTCTTCTCCGCCCGCTCCGCTTCGGATCTCCACGATGACGTTCTTGTCGTCGTTGGGGTCCCGGGGCAGCAGGAGGACTTTCAGCTTCTCCGCCGTCTCCTCCAGGGAGACTTTCAGGGTATCGGCCTCTTCCCGGGCCAGTTCCTTGAGTTCCGGGTCTCCGGCACTGTCCTCGAGGAGGGCCTTCGCCTCGCCGAGGTCCGACTCCGTTTTTCGATAGAGTCGGTAGGTCTCGACCACAGGGGTCATCTGTTTGTGTTCTTTCAGAAGAGCCGTATACTTCTTCATGTCGGAGACGATGTCCGGGTCTGCCAGCTGCGCCTCCAGAGCGTCGAATCGCTCCTCTACGTTTGCCAGATTCTCAAACATCCGATTTCTCCTCCGTGGGCAGGGAGAGGACCTTTTTGATGGCCTTCTCCGCCTTTTTTCTCGGGAGCATGACCTCTCTGCCGCACTGGTCGCAGAGGAGTTTGCAATCCATCCCGACCCGGGTCAGAGTGAAGGTCTTACACCCGCAGGGGTGGGGCTTTTTCAGCTCGACTTTGCCGCCGAGGAACAGGTCCATTTTGCTCCCTCCTTTGTAAACTTATGATACTGCCGCCGATTATACCACGAACAGGGGCAACTTACAATTCGAGGGAAGTGTCGCGTCGGCATTTACTTTCGAAGAGAATCTGCTATAATTTGTAGGAACATTCTTTTGTACGAAAGGAAATGAATCCTATGAGTGAGAAAACCACCGTCACCGTGGAGGAGACCCCCGTCAAGGCACCGAAGAACAAAGGCCTTGACTGGCTCCTCGACATCGTCAAGGGCTTCATTGTCGGTACAGCCAACGTCATCCCCGGCGTCTCCGGCGGCACCTTCATGCTGGTCCTCGGCATTTATGAAAAAGTCATCGGCTCCATCTCGAACATCGTCAAGCAGTTCAGGAAGAGCATCATCACTCTCCTGCCCATCTTAGTCGGTGTGGCCCTTGCGGTCCTTACCATGAGCCGGGTCATCACCACCTGTCTCGACCAGTTCACCTTTGCCACCATCATGCTCTTTGTGGGTGCGGTCCTCGGCGGCATGCCCATGCTGGTCAAGAAGGTCCGGACCGAACCGGTCAAGCCCCTGTACCTGCTCATTTGCGCCATCACCTTCGCCCTCGTCATCGGCATGCTGTTCCTCGGCCAGGGTCACAACGCTGACCTCACCCACATGAACATCTGGAAGTTCCTGACGGTCATCTTCATGGGCGCCATCGGATCCGCCACCATGGTCATCCCCGGGGTCTCCGGGTCGGCTCTTCTCATGACCTTTGGCTACTACAAGCCCATCTACGGCTCCATCGGCGATTTGACTAATTCCGCCTCCACCCAGCACGGTACGGACATCATCATCGCGCTGGCCTTCGTCATCGGCACCGCCCTTGGCATCTGGGCCGTCGCAAAGCTCATCGAAATGCTGCTCAAGAAGTTCGAGATCCAGTCCTACTGGGGCATCATCGGCTTCATCGTGTCCTCCGCCATCATCATCGTTCTTCAGAACTTCTTCATGGTGGACGGCGCCTGGACCTCCGCCGCCACCGTCCTCGCCGGCACCTCTGTCATCGAGTACATCGTCGGCGTCGTCCTCGCTGCCCTCGGCTTCTACGGAGCCTATAAACTGTAAATCGCGGACCTTGAGACCCTGCAAAATGCAGGGTCCCATTTTTTAAAATACTACAATTTGATGATAGCGGACCGAAGGGCGATTCGTTACAATAGACTCGTTAAAGAATTCTCAATGAACGTAACAGGAGGTTTTCACCATGAAAGAAGTATGTGTCATCACCGGCGGCGGCTCTGGCATGGGCCTTGCCACGGCAAAGTACATCAAAGACCGTCTCGTCATCATCTCCGGGCGCACCGAGACGAAACTCGCTGCCGCTTGTGAAGAGCTGAAGAAGGAAGGCGTAGAAGCTATCTACAAAACCTGCGACACGTCCTCGAGAGCCAGCGTTGCAGAGCTTGCCAAGTTCGCTGCTGATCAGGGCGTCATCAAACAGGTCATCAACTGCGCGGGCATGTCCCCCTCCATGACCAACGGGGAAAAACTTCTCAAGATCAACGCATTGGGCACCGTCTATGTGAACCAGGAGTTCGCGAAATACATGGACAAAGGTTCCGTCATCTGTGACGTCGCCTCCAACTCCGCCTATTCCCTGCCCGGCGCCATGGTCAAGCCCTTCAAGTTCTTTTACAAACAGGCCGACAAGAATGAGGACCTGTTCCTCAAGGGGATCCTGAAGGTCACCGGCCTCATCTCCGACGACTATCTGTCCGCCGGCATGGCCTATGCCCTGTCCAAGAACTTCGTCACCTGGTATGCAGCGAAGACCGCCTTTGACCTCGGTCCCCGCGGCATCCGCGTCTGCTCCGTCTCCCCCGGCCTCATCGCCACGGATATGGGCAACGCCGAAGTCGAACACGGCGGCGACCTGGTCGAAAAGGCCTGTGAGTGCCGCATGGGCGAAGCAGATGAGCTCGGCTACTGCATCGCCACCTGCGCCGACCCGAGAAACGGCTACCTGGCAGCGGTCGACGTCCTCGCTGACGGCGGCTCCACCAGAGGCAATGCGGAGTTCAAGCACGACCCGCTGGCTCCCCTTAAAATGGCCGGCATCATCAAATAAAAGCAGTTGAAACCCGTCGGGCGCTCTGTTATAATCAGAGCGCCCTTTTGACGGGCCGACAGTTCATTGGTACCTTCCTGTCGTAAAGCAAAACCGGGACTACGAGTTCGCAGGGTGTCTCTGCGAACGTTTGGTAGCTTTGCGTTTTGCAAAGCTTTTTTCTTTTTTTGGAGTGAATCACTATGAAAGCACTGGTCCTGTTCAGCGGTGGCCTTGACAGTTCGGTCTGTCTCGCCATGGCGGTAAAGGAGTACGGCGCG
>JAFUZN010000162.1 GCA_017476565.1 Clostridia bacterium | reverse complement strand
GGCTTCTGAAGACCATAGCAGAAAACAACTGCGGTCTCGTCCTGCCCGGCATTGCCCCCGTCAAGGACATTCTCGGCGGTGCCTGGCTCTACCAGCACAAGTGGAAATTCGACCAGTTGAAAGACTACATGGAAGAGTTCCACAAGACCGGTGCCAAAATGTTCATTCAGATGACCGCCGGGTTCGGCCGGGCTATGGCCCTCACCTCCATGATGACCCTGCTCGGGCAGAACGACATCGTCAACAAGATCGCAAGCCCCATCATGGACCCCCAGTACCTGACGGCGGCTCCCAGTGACACGCCGAACCGCTGGACCGACAAAATGGAAGCCAGGGCTCTGACGAAAAAGCAGATCGACGACATCGTCTATGCCTTCGGCGAGACTGCCCGTCTCATCAAGGAAGCCGGCGTCGACGGCGTCGAAGTCCATGCCGTCCACGAAGGGTACCTGCTCGACCAGTTCACCCTTCCGTACTGTAACTTCCGGACCGACGAATACGGCGGGTCCTTCGAGAACCGCTATCGGTTCGCCATCGAGATCCTGAAAGAGATCAAGAAAAAATGTGGCGACGACTTCCCGGTCTCTCTGCGCTATTCCGTCGTCTCCAAGACGAAGGGCTACCGCTCCGGCGCCATGCCCGGGGAGGACTACATCGAAGTGGGCCGGACCATGGAAGAGTCCGAAAGAGCTATTAAATACCTCTCCGACGCCGGCTACGACATGTTCAACTGCGACAACGGCACTTACGACGCCTGGTACTGGGCACACCCGCCACAGTACATGCCGAACAACTGTTGTCTTGAAGATGTCACCCATATTCAGAAATTCACCGACAAACCCTGCGTTTGTGCCGGTAAGATGCAGCCCGCCGTCGGCGCCGCTGCAATTGCCCGAGGGGACATTGCCGCCATGGCCGTCGGCCGCCAGTTCCTGGCAGACCCCGAATGGGTCACGAAACTCATCGAGGAGCGGGAAGACGACATCCGTCCCTGCATCTGCTGTCACTCCGGCTGCTTCGACCTGACGAAGCACGAGGGCTCCGACAACGATCAGGACCTGTCTCACTCCATGAATATGTGCAACTGCGCCGTCAATCCCCGGTCCATGCAGCACAACAAGTATAAGATCGAACCGACGAAAAAGGCGAAGAACGTGGCCGTCATCGGCGGCGGTATCGGCGGCATGGAAGCTGCCCGCGTCCTGAAACTTCGGGGCCACAACCCCACCATCTACGAAAAGACCGACGAGCTTGGCGGTGTCTTCATCGCGGCGGCAGCTCCCGACTTCAAGGAGCACGACAAACAGCTCATCGCCTGGTTCAAAAAGCAGATGGCGGACCTCAACATCCCCATTCAGTACAACACGGAAGTCAAGGACCTGTCCTCTCTCGGTGCCGACGCCTATGTGGTGGCCACCGGGTCGGTGGCAAAGCGCCTGCCCATTCCCGGTGCAGAGCGGGCCATGACGGCCGTCGAGTACCTGCTGGGTGAAAAGGAAGTCGGCGACAACGTCGTCATCATCGGCGGCGGCCTTACCGGCTGCGAGATCGCCCTCGACCTTCACAAGAAGGGCAAAAACCCGCAAATCGTCGAAATGCAGAACGACCTCATGGCCGTCAAGAACCTCTGCCTTGCCAACACTTCGTTCCTGCGGGACTACTTCAAGTGCTATGACGTTCCCGTCTTCCTGGAGTCCGGCGTCAAGGAGATCGGCGACGACTATGTCATCGTCGAGAAGAAGAACAAGGAGCAGGTCAAACTGCCCGCCGACAGCATCATCATGTCTGTCGGTTACAACCCGACGCCTCTGGTGGAGCCCGGCTACAACCTAGGGCTGGGCCCCGTCAACGTTCCGGTCCCCGACGTCTGCAAGCCCGTTGTCAGGAAGGTCGACGAGATCGTCACCGAGCTGCTCGGGCCCCTGGTCCCCGTGAACACCGAGACCACGGTGGGCGGCAAGACCGTCTACACGGTGGGCGATGCCAACCAAGTCGCGAACATCAAAGCCGCCATCTGGGGCGCCTGGGATGTAGCGATGAAAGTCTGATCCTTTTGCATTTTTCAAGGGCCTCTTCCTTCCCGGAAGAGGTCTTTTTCTGTTTACATCTTGTTCGTTTTGTGCTTTAATTAGTTAATAATATTTATAGTTTTAGACATGTGTGTCCTCTTAAAGTTGAATTAAGGAGAAACGTTTATCATTCGACTTCAAGAGGAGTCAGGAGGATCACAAATGAGCAACGGAAAAATCCTGGTCGTAGATGACGACAAGAACATCTGCGAACTCCTTGGGCTTTACCTGGAAAACGAAGGGTATCATGTCCTCAGCGTGAACGACGGTGAGACAGCGGTACGGGAATTCCAGACCTTCTCTCCCGACCTCGTCATCCTGGACATCATGCTGCCCGTCATGGACGGCTGGCAGGTCTGCCGGGAAGTCCGCAAGGTCTCTGAGAAACCCATCATCATGGTCACCGCAAAGGGGGAGACCTTCGACAAAGTTCTGGGGCTCGAACTGGGAGCAGACGACTACATCGTCAAACCCTTTGACCCGAAAGAGGTCGTCGCCCGCATCAAAGCGGTCCTGCGCCGGACCCACGTGTCTGCTGCCACGGAACGAAAGTATGTCGAGTACGACAAACTCTCCATCAACCTGACCAACTACGAGATGAAGGTCGACGGAAAAATCGTCAGCACCCCGCCGAAAGAGCTGGAACTCATCTTCCACCTGGCCAGCAACCCGAACCATGTCTTTACCAGAGACCAGCTGCTCGATGAAGTCTGGGGCTTTGACTACTACGGGGACTCCCGTACCGTCGACGTCCACATCAAGCGCCTGCGGGAGAAGCTGGAAGGGGTCTCCGACAAGTGGGCCCTCAAAACGGTCTGGGGCGTCGGCTACAAGTTCGACACCGTGGAATAATCCCTTATGAAGAATTCTAATGAAACCGGGAAACCCATGCGCCGGAGGAACAATCTGTTCTTCCGTTACATGGGGTTCTCCATTGCCAGCGTTTCCATCAGTTTTCTGGTCCTCTACATCATCTTCCTGCTCTTCGTCTCCGGCAACTGGAACAGCGATCGCAGCGAGATCTTACAGTCTAATGCCATGGTCATTGCGGAGAAGACCGCGTCCCTCATGGCCGACGACATCACGGAAGAGGACTCCTATGCGACGGCTCTGGCGCTGGCAGATACCCTCAACACGGTCTCCGAGACCATTGAGGCCGATGTGTTCATCTGTGACGCCGAAGGGCACCTCGTCCTCTGCCGTCACATGATCGACCCTCAGACCCATACGCTCCAGAGCGGGGAATGTTCGACCCACAGCGGCTTCGACATGCCCGGGTCCATTTTGAAAAAGACCTCCGGCAACGGCTTCAGTACCGTGGCGTCCCTTCCGAAACCCTTCAGCGGGACCCGACAGGTCATCGGTGGCGCTCAGGTCCTGGTCAGCGGCATGCCCTCAGGGTTCGTCTACGCCATTTCCACGTCCTATAACATCCTGTCCCCCTACTCGAAAAACCTGACCAGGATGTTCATCATTGCCGCCCTCATCTCTCTCTTCCTCATGGTCCTGCTGTCCTACTTCTTTGCAGCCCAGCTGGTCCGTCCCATGGAGAAGATGTCCCGCCTGACGAAACAGTATTCCAAGGGCAATTTCACCGAGCGGCTGGAAGTCAAGGGCGCAAGGGAACAGCAGGAACTGGCCGAGTCCCTCAACGACATGGCGACCTCCTTGTCTGTCATCGAGGACTCGAGAAAGAGTTTCATCGCCAACGTGTCCCATGAGCTGAAGACCCCCATGACCACCATCGGCGGTTTCGTCGACGGCATCCTCGACGGGACCATCCCGCCTGCGGAAGAGCGCCGGTACCTGGGCATCGTCTCCAGTGAGATCAAACGACTGGCCCGGCTGGTGGTCACTATGCTGACCCTGTCCAAAATCGAAGCGGGTGAAGAGAGCCTCCACTATTCGAAGACCGATATGAACCAGATGCTCTTCAATGCCCTGCTCAGCTTTGAGAGCGCCGTGGACGAAAACGGCCTTCAGATCGAGGGCTTTGAAGACCTGCCCCACATCAAAGTGGACGCAGACCCGGAGCTTCTGTTCCAGGTGGCCTACAACCTCTTTGACAACGCCGTCAAGTTCTCCAACAAAGGCGGCACCATCCGGGTCGGGATGGAAGAGCAGGAAGACCGTGCCCTCGTCAGCATCTCCAACACCGGGAAAGGGATCCCGGAAGAGGAGATCCACCGCATTTTCGAGCGGTTTTACAAAGTCGATAAATCCAGAAGCGAACATGTCAAAGGTGTAGGCCTCGGCCTGAACCTGGCCCGGGATATCGTGGAACTCCACGGGGGCGACATCTACGCGGAGAGCGAGCCCGGCGGCTTCACCTCCTTCCGTTTCTGGATCCCCATTGAAAAATCTACAGAATCACAGGAGTGACCCCTACATGGAAGAAAAAACCAAAAAGAGCAACGGTTCCAAGGTGTTCCTCTCTCTGCTGATCGCCATCCTTCTCATCGTCGGCGTCGCCATTGGTGTGGCGTATGTCGGCAGAGACGGCAGACAGGCTCAGGCAGACAAGACCACCACCAATAAGGACACGAAGAACTCCATCAACGTGGTGGACAGCCGCGCTTACGATGAACTGAATGCCGACGGCGCCCTTACCAGCGTCGAAATCGCCGAGAAGTGCAAACCTTCCGTCATCGCCGTCATGGTCTACCAGCCCAACGGCGACAAGTACGGGGAAGGCTCCGGCGTCATCATGAGCGTCGACGAGGACGCGGGGTATTCCTACGTTATCACCTGTGCCCACATTGTGGACACCGCCAACACCACTCTGAAAGTCCAGACCGAAGACGGGACCCAGTACAATGCGGAACTCATCGGCTATGACAACCGGACCGACATCGGTGTGCTCCGGGTGAAGGGGACCAAGTTCGAAGCGGCCGAATTCGGCGACTCCACGGTCCTGAAGGTCGGCGAACCCGTCTACGCCATCGGCAACCCCGGCGGCACGGCCTTCTACGGCTCCGTCACTTCCGGGATCATCTCCGCCATTGACCGTCCCACCAGCAGCAATGAGAGCGGGTACACCATGGAGTGCATCCAGCACGATGCCGCCATCAACCCCGGCAACTCCGGCGGTGCCCTCATCAATAGCTATGGCCAGGTCATCGGCATCAATTCTTCGAAGATCGCCTCCGAAGAGTATGAAGGCATGGGCTTCGCCGTTCCCATCAACGTGGCGAAGACCGTAGTCGACGACATCATCAAGTCGGGCTACGTCACCGGACGTGCCAAACTGGGCATCCGCTATGTCTCCGTTTCGGACAACGCCACCTATGCCCAGGTCGCGAAGAAGAACAAGCTACCCTCCGGCTCCATTGTCATTGCCGCCATCAACGAAGACAGTGCCCTTGCCGGCACCAACGCAGTGGCCGGTGACATCATCACTGCAGTGGACGGGGAAGACCTCGAAAAAGCGGGCGATTTACTGGCTGCTGTCGAAAAGGCCGACCCGGGTGACACCCTGACTCTGACCATTGCCCATGTAGAGAGCGATTATTCCGTCAACACCTTCAAAGTGAAAGCGACTCTGCTCGAAGACAAGGGCTCGACAGAAACTCCTCAGGAAGAAGCCACCACACGGTTCTCCTTCAACCCCTTCCAGTAAGAGAAAAATAACCGGACAAGTTTTCAGAATAATTTAAGAAATTAGAGGCTCGAACCTTTTCGAGCCTCTTTTTTTGTGCTATGATGAAGGGCGAAAGAGGTGAGTAAGAGTGGGTGAACGGGCAAATCCCATTTCCATTCGTTCAAAAAGAAAGATTACAGAAGCTCTTTTGGAACTCATGAAGGTTACTCCTTTCTCGAAGATCACCATCAAAGACATCGTGGAACAGGCCGGCCTGACTCGCCAGACCTTCTACCACAACTTCGAGACCAAGGAGGACGTCCTGCTCTGCCAGCTGGACGAGCATATGACCGCTTTTGTCCAGTACCTTTCCAAACGGAAAGTCTCCGACTGGGAAGACGTCATCTGCTGTTTCTTTCGTTTCTGGCAGGAACATGCAGACTTCCTGAAACTTCTCCAAAAGAACAATCTGATCTACCTGCTGTCTCTCCGTTTGCCGGTCTACTTTGAGACCGTGAAAAAGGCCCATTTCAGTCAGACCGACCTGACCGATGCAGAGGCCAGGCTCTGGTTTGCTTTCGTCACCGGCGGTATGGTGAACACCCTGACCTCCTGGCTGGCGGCCGGCGGCAACCTTTCTGCCCGGGCGTTGGCCAAAATGGTCCTCACTATGGTGGACGGGACCATGCTGGAGCGGAATCAGAAGCAGAACGAGGGTTTAAGTGCGGAGCAGATCATCGCCTATCTGGCAGAAGATCAATCCTGAGAACGTTCGGAAAAACGAACAAACACAATTACGAAAACGGCAGGGTCTTCCTGCCGTTTTCTCTTGCTTGACAATTAACTCCAGTCCTTTTTATAATATAGGGTGAATTTTTGTAGAAGGGGGTGTATTTCAAAGCTTATGACAGCATTAGCCATCGTTCTAATCGTGATCGCTCTGCTGGGCGGCGGTGCCATCGGGTTCTTTGCCGGACAGGCCCACCGCAAGAAAGTCGCAGAAGCCACCATCGGCTCTGCCAACCAGGAAGCGACCAGAATCATAAATCAGGCTCTTACCACTGCTGAGCAGAAGAAAAAAGAAGCCATTTTAGAAGCGAAAGACGAAATACACAAAACGCGGACCGAAACGGAACGCGAACTGCGGGAACGCCGCTCCGAAGTGCAGCGCCAGGAACGCAGAAATATCCAGAGGGAAGAAAACCTCGACAAAAAGACGGCCAGTCTTGAAAAAAGAGAAGAAAAACTCAACCAGAAACTCAAGGAGGCCGAAGCCAAAGCCGAAGAAGTCGAATCCCTCAAGAAGAGTCAGCTCGAAATTCTGGAAAAGATCTCCGGTCTGACGGAGTCCCAGGCCAAAGAGCAGATCCTCGCCGAGGTCGATGAAAGACTCGACCACGAAAAAGCCACCCGCATCATGGAGGCCAAGGAACAGATCAAAGACCGTGCCGACGAGATCGCACGGGAAATCGTTACCGTCGCCATCCAGCGTTGTGCCGCCGAGAAGACCACCGACGCCACCGTCTCGGTCGTCTCCCTGCCCAACGATGAAATGAAGGGCCGCATCATCGGCCGCGAAGGCCGGAACATCCGGGCCATCGAAACCGTCACCGGCGTCGACCTCATCATCGACGACACCCCGGAGACCATCACCATTTCCTGCTTTGAGCCGGTCCGCCGGGAGATCGCCCGCCTGACCGTCGAACGTCTCATCCAGGACGGCCGGATCCATCCGGCCCGCATTGAGGAGACCTACGAGAAAGCCAAACGGGAAGTCAACCAGATCGTCAAGCAGACCGGCGAACGGGCCGTCCTTGACGCCGGAGTCACCGGACTCCACCCCGAGCTCATCAAGCTCCTCGGAAAACTTCGTTACCGCACCAGCTATGGTCAGAACGTCCTCGACCATTCCCTGGAGGTCTGCTACCTCTCCGGGCTCATCGCTTCGGAACTGGGGGCAGACGTCAAGCAGGCCAGACGTGCCGGCCTGCTCCACGACATCGGTAAGGCCCTCGACCACGAGTTCGAAGGTTCCCATGTCACCCTTGGCGCCGACGCTGCCAAGAAGTACCGCGAGAGCGAAGCCGTGGTCCACGCCATCAAGGCCCACCACGGGGACATCGAAGCGAAAACCACCGTCGCCTTCATCGTACAGGCGGCTGACGCCATCTCCGCTGCCCGCCCCGGCGCCCGGCGTGAGAACATCGAAAACTACATCAAGCGTCTGGAGAAACTCGAAGAGATCGCCAACTCCTATGACGGAGTCGAAAACTCCTTCGCCATTCAGGCCGGACGCGAGATCCGCATCATTGTCAAACCGGAAAAGGTCACCGACGATCAGATGGTCATCCTTGCCCATGACATTGCACAGCGGATCGAAAGTGAAATGGAGTATCCCGGACAGATCAAGATCCATGTCGTCAGGGAGAGCCGCGTAATGGACTACGCGAAATAAAGAGACTAACAGAAGGGTCTTTTCAGGGGAATACCCGAAAAGACCCTTCCTTTTTCGGGAACAGGTTTGGGTATTTTATGTTGAGAGTATTTGCCATTGGGGACGTCGTGGGCAATTGCGGCGTCGACTTCATTCGTGCGGTCCTTCCGGCCTACCGCCGGACTGCAGGGGTGGACTTTTGCGTGATCAACGGGGAGAACGCGGCCGACGGAAACGGCCTGACCCCGGAGCGCTGTGAGGAACTGTTCGTCAGTGGTGCCGACGTCATCACTACGGGCAACCATGCCTTCCGCCGGAGAGAACTTTATGACTTTCTCGATGAGAACGAGTTCGTGCTCCGGCCCGCCAACTTCCCGGAGTGTTCTCCGGGGAAAGGGTATTGCATCGTCGACAAGGGAAAGTTCAAAGTCGGCGTCCTGAACCTCCTCGGCACCCTCTTCATGGAGCCCAATGACAACCCCTTTTCTGCCGCGGAAAAGGCCTTGAAGGCTCTGGCGGACTGCTCCGTCATCCTCCTCGACTTCCATGCGGAGGCCACCTCCGAAAAGCGGGCGATGGGCTTTTTCCTGGACGGAAAAGCTTCAGCGGTCTTCGGGACCCACACCCATGTCCAGACGGCGGACGAACAGGTCCTGCCGGAGGGCACCGGGTATATTACCGACCTTGGCATGACCGGAGCCATCCAGTCTGTCCTGGGCGTGAAAACCGACATCGTCGTCGAGCGGTTCTGCACTCATTTGCCGAACCGGTTCGACTTTGCAGACGGGGACCCCTGTCTTTGCGGCTGTCTTTTCGACATCAATGAAAAGACCGGTCGCTGCCAGCGGGCCGAACGGGTCTGCATTACATAATGAGAAAGGAAGCGCATCTTATGAAACGCGTACATGGGACCGTCCGCCGCCTGGCGGCTCTTTTGATGGCCCTCTCCATGATGCTGCTCCTCGCCGCCTGCCACCGGGACGGCGACCCCATCACTCCTGAGAAAAACGACACCCGCAAACCGGCGGGGGTCGCGGAGGACACGGACATCATTCTGCCCTATTCGAGGGAGGAGGGTGTGAACCCCTTCTCGGGCACGAGCCTCATGAACGAGGCCATTATGCCCCTCCTCTATGACGGGCTTTACTCTATTGATGAGCACTATGAGCCCTCCATGAACCTGGTGGAAGACATCACGGTCAACGGAACGACCCTCATGCTGACCATGAACGCGAATCGCCGCTTCAGTGACGGCACGGTCATTTCCGCAGACGATGTGGTCTACTCCTACAATATGGCGAAGAATTCCCTTTACTACGGCACCCTCCTCAGCGGCATTTCCGGTGTTACGGCGGGAGGGACCACCACCGTCAGCTTCACGCTGGAAAAGCCCAACCAGTTCATTGCGGCCAACCTTGTGTTCCCGGTGGTCAAGAGCGGGACCGCAGACCAGAAGGATGACATTCCTGTCGGGTCCGGCCGCTATGTGTATGAAGACTCAGACGCCGGCGGCGTTCTCAAAAAGAGTGAACAGTACAAGTCGGAACGGTTCAAAGCGGAGCAGATCTTCCTCATCAACATCCCGAACGAAGAGACCCTCTTCAACAGCCTCAACATTGAAACGGTCAATGCGGCGGTGGATGACATTTCCACGGGAGAACTTCGGCGGGTCAAGGCGCAGTCAGCGCCTCTGCCCCTGAACAATTTAGTTTATGTGGGCATCCGTCAAAACGGGAACCTGGCCGACGCCGCGGTCCGTCAGGCGCTGAGTGCCCTCCTCGACCGGAAGACCTTAGCGGACTCCGGTATGAGCGGCTACGCGGTCCAGTCCGACATCCCCCTGAACCCCGACTGGTTTGCCAAGGGGGACATCAAGACCCAGTCCATGGACTACACGAAAGCGAGAGACCTTCTGGCAGAGAGCCTCCGGGACCAGCCCATCAAAGTGGTGACTCTCTCGGGGAACTCCTTTAAGGAGCAGATCGCCAAGGAAGTACAGAGAGAACTGGTGTCGGCGGGGGTCGCCTGTGAAGTGGAAGCCTTGGAACCCGCCATTTACCGGAGCGCGGTCAAGAGCGGGCTTTATGACCTCTACATTGGGGAACAGCGGCTGACCAACGACATGGACATCACGTCTGTCCTCGACGACAAGCAGCTGCAGAGCTCCTGGGCCTCTGTCATGAGCGGCACCACCACCTGTGAGACCTTCATGAAAGGCTTTTATAAGCAGATGCCCTTCCTCACCATCGGCTTCCGCACCGGAGTCCTCGCTTACTCGAGGAACCTGAAAACGGCGGTGAAGCCCCTCCCGGGAAGCCCCTATGACAACGTGACGGAATGGCAGCTCGGGTAAGGCTCCAAAAAGGGCATTTTTGCAGAATTGTTCTATAATTTGATATATCCCATCTTCTGTGTTAGAATACACTGAATACGCGAAAGGCAGGTACCGGAATGGTCAAGTTTGAAAACCCTCTGGGGACCATTGAAATCCGTGAAGAATATTTTTCGGAACTCCTCGGCAGCATCGTGCCCACCTGTTTCGGGGTGGTCGGCATGGCGAATTCCAACGCCTTCCAGGGCGTTCGGGCGTTCATCAACCGCAAGACCCGTTATCTCGATCAGGGGGTTTCTGTGCGCCGGGAACCCGACGGACTGGTCATTGAACTCCACATTGTGGTGACCTATGGCATCAACATCTCCACCGTAGTGGAGAGCCTCGTGAACAAAGTCCGGTATACCGTGGAAGACGTGACCGGAATGAATGTCAAAAAGGTCGACGTGTTCGTCGATTCCATGATTTCGTAAGGAGTGCAGGAGAGTTGATACAGGGTAATACATTTCGGGACGCAATGATCTCTGCGGCCCATAACATTACGAACCAGCGGGATGCGGTCAACGCACTGAACGTGTTTCCCGTGCCGGATGGCGATACCGGGACCAACATGTCCATGACCATCACCTCCGCCCGGAAAGAGCTGGAACGGCTCCCGGACGATGTGACGGTAGACAAAGTGGCAAAGACCACCTCCTCCGCCATGCTGCGGGGGGCCCGGGGCAATTCCGGCGTCATTCTGTCCCTCATTTTCCGGGGCATTGCCAAAGGCCTCAAAGGGAAAAGTGAGATCGATGCGCGGGATATGATCCTGGCGCTGTCCTATGGCGTCGAGTCCGCCTATAAAGCGGTCATGACGCCGACGGAAGGTACCATTTTGACCGTCGTCCGGGTGGCCACCCAGGCCGGAGCCCGGTTCGGAACAGAGAACAAGGACGCCTCTTTCGAGGAAGTTTTTGCCCATGTCATTGAAGGGGCGAAGGAAGCTCTGGCAGAGACGCCGGAACTTCTGCCGGTCCTGAAAAAAGCGGGCGTCGTGGACGCCGGCGGCCAGGGCCTCGTCATGGTCCTCGAAGGCATGCAGTCTGTTTTCTCGGAGGGGACCATTGTCCCCAACACTTCGGACTCCGAGCCTCAGGAGCAGGAGAACGTGGTGCGCCGGGAAGCCGCTCCGAAGGTGGCGCCGGCCGAAGAAAAAAGTGTAGAAAACATACCGGCCGCCGAAGGTCAGACTCTGACCTCCGGGACCCTTCAATACATTTATTGTGTGGAACTTCTGGTCCTGCGGGACCCGGCTGCCACAACGGCCCCCACCGCTTTGCAGGCGTACCTCGAGTCCATTGGTGACCAGCTCACCGTGAAAGTGGAGCCCGAGTTCATCAAGGTCCACGTCCACACCAACGCCCCCGGTCGGACTCTGAACCAGGCCCTGAAGTACGGCGTCCTCGGCAAGGTGTCCATTCGCAACATGGATCGGCCGGAGCGGGATGACGCAGTACAAAAAGCGGACCTTCACCAGTACCACT
>JAFUZN010000161.1 GCA_017476565.1 Clostridia bacterium | reverse complement strand
TGGAGATCACGTCCATCGAGGGGCAGGAAGCCCTTCTCATCACCGAGACCGGGACCGAAGCGGTCTCCTTTGTGGAGGAAGACCTGCCGTTGTCGGTCCGGAACCGGGCTTTAGAGAGTGTCCGGCGCTTTCTGCGGCTTGCCCGTCACGCCAAAGAGAATGCCGTGGAGATCACCCCTTCCGGCGACGGGTTCAATGTCCGGTTCTCTCTGACCACCGGAGACACGGACTTAATGGAACTGAACATGTATGTGGTGAGCCGGGACCAGGCAGAACTCCTCAAAAACAACTACCTGGAAGACCCCACCCACCTGTATGCAAGCATTTTGACAGCACTTATGCTGGACTAAAGGGAGGCACTTCATGAAAGGCAAATACTCTGTGCCGCTGAGCAAGATCATCCGTTCGGAGCAGCTGACCCCGGTCTATCTGCCCCGGGAGCCGGAAGAGATCACCATCACTTCCATGGAGGTGAATCGCCCCGGCCTCATTCTGGCACGGCACGACAATAACTTCCTGCCGGAACGCATCGAGCTTCTGGGCCACTCGGAATACCTGTACCTCGAAGAACTGAATGAGCAGATCCGCCGGGAGAGCATCGAGCGCCTGTTGAAGGCCTGTCCGGCGGCGGTCATTTTTTCCATCGACTTCAAGGAAGACCTGGCGGATGAGTGCATCCCCTTTGCGGAGCAGTACGGGGTGCCCCTTCTCAGAACAGAGAAAGAGACCTCTTTCATCATGTCCTCCCTGGTCTCCTACCTCAATGTGGAACTGGCCGAGCGCCAGACGGTCCACGGAGTCCTCGTGGAGGTTTCCGGTGAAGGCGTCCTCATCATGGGGGAGAGCGGCGTCGGTAAGAGCGAGACCGTGGTCGAACTCATCAAGCGGGGCAACCGCCTGGTGGCCGATGATGCCGTGGAAGTCCGCAGAGTTTCCAATAAGACTCTGGTGGGTTCCGCTCCGGAGAACATTCGACATTTCATGGAACTGCGGGGCATCGGGATCATCGACGCTCGGCGGGTCTTCGGAATGGGCGCCGTCAAAATGACGGAGCGCATCGACCTGGTCATCAACCTGGAGCCCTGGGACGACACCAAGGCCTATGAGCGCATGGGCCTTGCCGATGAGACCATGGACATTCTGGGGGTCGATGTCCCCATGTACACGGTCCCCGTCAACCCCGGGCGGAACCTTGCCATCATCATCGAAGTGGCAGCCATCAACTTCCGTCTCAAAAAGATGGGCCACAACTCCGCCAAAGAATTGCTGGAAGGTCTCGGCATGACCGAGGACGCCGGCAGCATCGATGTGCCGGAAGTCGATTCCTGGCACGTCAACTGAGGAACAAAGGAGCAGAAGTATGGTCAAATTAGGAATTGATCTCGGCGGTACCAACATTGCCGTCGGCGTCGTCGATGAACAGTATCATATCCTTGGAACCGCCAGTGTGAAGACGGACCTGCCCCGCAGTGCAGAAGCCATTGCAGACTCCATGAAGGAAGCCTGCCTTCTCGCCCTGGGAGAAGCCCGCCTCACCCTGAACGAGGTCTCTTCGGTGGGCGTCGGCACCCCCGGCGCCGTCAATGAGGAAGGCGTCGTCGAATTCTCTGCCAACCTCGGTTTCCTGGACACGCCTCTCCGCGACCTTGTGGAAGAACGTCTCGGGAAACCCACTTACATTGAAAATGACGCCAACTGTGCAGCCCTCGGAGAAGCCGTTGCCGGCTGCGGAGGCGGCGTGAAAGATTTTGTGGCCGTGACCCTCGGGACCGGCGTCGGGGGCGGCATCGTCCTCGACGGGAAACTCCTCACCGGCATCAACGGTGCCGCCGGAGAGATCGGCCATATGGTCCTCGAAAAGGACGGGATCCCCTGTCCCTGCGGACGCTGCGGCTGTTTTGAACAGTATGCCTCCGCCACGGCCCTCATCCGGCAGACCCGGGAGGCCATGGAACAGGACCGGGAAAAGACCAGCCGGCTTTGGGCCCTCGCCGAAGGGGACCACGGCAATGTCAACGGTCTTTTGCTCTTCAACGCCGCCCATGAAGGGGATGAACGGGCCCTGCAGGTCCTCGACAAGTATCTTGACTACCTGGCAGAAGGGGTCGCCGACCTCATCAACATCTTCCAGCCGGAAGTCCTTTGCATTGGGGGCGGCATCTCCAAACAGGGCGATTTCCTCATTGCTCCCCTGACCGAAAAAGTCGAGGGGCTTCGCTACACGAAACACTCCAAAAAACAGACGAGAATCTGTGCTGCCACCCTGGGGAATGACGCCGGCATCATCGGCGCCGCCCTCCTGGCAGACGTGAAATAAGACCCGTAAGAAAGAGAGATATAACCTATGTTCGAGAATATCCTCGAAGCTGCCAAGCAGCACAACTGCACGGCCAAGAACAATGCACCCATGAGCCAGTACACTACCTTCCGGGTCGGCGGCCCGGTGGATCTTCTGGTGGAACCCAACAGCGTCGACGCCCTGGCAGACCTTTTGAAGGCGGCGAAGGCCGACGGCGTGAAGCCCCTGGTCATCGGCAAGGGCAGCAATCTGCTGGTCCCGGACGAAGGGCTGAGAGGCGTGGTCTTCCACATGGGAGACGCGTTCAGTGACATCTCTTATGCGGGCAACGACATGATCAAAGTACAGGCCGGCGCCACAGTCATCAAGCTGTGTCGCTTTGCCCTCGAATACTCCCTTTCGGGACTGGAGTTCGCCTTTGGCATCCCCGGCTCGGTGGGTGGCGGCATTTACATGAACGCCGGGGCCTACGGCGGAGAACTGGGGGAACACGTGGTGGTCGTCAACCATATGGACTTTGACGGCAACCGGGGCTCCTGGTCCCCGCGACAGGCCGGATTCTCCTACCGTCACAGCAACTATATGGACGAAGACCTCGTTGTGACCTCTGTCGTGTTCCAGCTGGACAAATCGAACCCGGAAGCCATCAAAATGAAGATGGACAACATCATGGAGCGCCGAAAAACCAAACAGCCCCTCGAATCCGGCAGTGCCGGCAGCACCTTCAAACGGCCGGAAGGCTACTTTGCCGGAGCCCTCATCGAACAGTCCGGCCTCAAGGGCACTTCTGTGGGAGGCGCTGAGGTCTCGGAAAAACATGCCGGCTTCGTCATCAATAAAAACAACGCCACCGCGAAAGATGTGCTGGACCTCATGGCCCTCATCCGCAAGACCGTGCAGGAACAGCACGGCGTGACTCTGGAGCCGGAAGTCCGCATCCTCGGAGAGGTCCCATGGAATTCCTGATCGTCACCGGTCTCTCCGGCGCCGGAAAGTCCAAAGCCGTCGAAATGCTGGAGGACATCGACTTTGTCTGCATCGACAATATGCCGCCAAAACTCCTGCCGGCCTTCGGTCAGATCGTCCTGAAGAGCCCGCCGGAATCCAAGTTTGCCGTGGTCATCGACGCCCGCATCGGCGCCGGGATCACCGACTTTGCCAGCGCCCTCGATGAACTGATCAATATGGGAGTCCCTTACAAGCTCCTCTTCATCGACTGTGAGGACCCGGTCCTCGTCAATCGGTTCAAAGAGACCCGTCGGCGGCACCCTTTGGCCAACGAATATAATCAGTCGATCCACGAAGCCATTGGGGCGGAGCGGGAAATGATCGCGCCCTTCAAACAGCGGGCAGACTTTTCCATCGACACGACCTACCTGTCAGCCAAACAGCTGAAAGATCGCATTGCGGGGCTTTTCCTCGGCAGCGGGGAACAGACCCTTCGGGTCCAGTGCATGTCCTTCGGGTTCAAGTTCGGACTGCCCTCCGATGCCGACCTGGTCTTTGACGTCCGGTGTCTGCCGAACCCCTTTTATGTGCCGGAACTGAAGGCGAAGACGGGCCTCGACAAAGAGGTCTCCGACTACGTCATGGAAGCCGAAGAATCGGTACAGCTCCTCGAGAAGCTTCAAGACCTCGTCGACTTCTCCCTGCCCCTTTATCGGGAAGAAGGAAAGAGCGAACTCATCATCGCTTTCGGCTGCACCGGGGGAAAACACCGCTCGGTGACCTTTGCCGAAGCCATGTCGAAACATTTGAGAGACCGGAAAGTCTTTTGCAATACCATCCATCGCGATATCCAGAAGAAATGAGCAGAGGAGGGGCCGGAATTGTCCTTTTCCACCGATGTGAAAAGTGAATTGGTGAAGTACGCCCTTTCGGTCCGGGAGTCGGGTCAGATGAAACCCTGCTGTATGCAGACGGAAACCTACGCCCTGTTCCTCTTTTGCCGGGCCTTCAGCGCCGGTGAGATGGGCCTCAAGACCGAGCATAAAGACATTGCGGACCTCTATGCCTCTGCGGTTCGGGACATGACCGGACACCGCCCGAAACGGGAGCGGACGGCCGGGGGCAAGTACCGGGTGGTGGTCGAAGACCCCATCGGGCGGCAGGCCATTTTGTCGGAGTTCGGTTACAGCGGAAATGAAGTGAATCGCCGTCTCAATACCGGGCTCCTCCAATGTGAAAACTGCAGAGCGGCTCTGCTGCGGGGGGCATTCCTCACTTCCGGCACCATCACCGACCCGGAGAAGGATTACCACCTGGAGTTCGTCCTCGGGACCAAGAGTCTTTGTATGGACCTTTCGGGGCTTTTGACCGAAGTGGGGCTCCCGCCGAAGTATGTCCAGCGAAACGGCGCCCATGTCCTTTATTACAAGGATAGCGAGAGCGTCGAAGACCTTCTGACCCTGATGGGGGCCACAGAGGCGACTCTGGAACTCATGGGGACGAAGATGTATAAAGACATGCGCAACCGGGTCAACCGCCGCATGAACTTTGAAAATGCGAACTCTACCCGGACCTTTGATGCTGCCTACCGGCAGATCGAGGCGATCCGGTACATCGAACAGAAACGGGGCCTTCAGTCCCTGTCCCCGGAACTGCGGGAACTGGCGAAACTGCGGGTCGAAAACGCCGACTATTCGTTGAAGGAACTGGGGGAGAACCTGTCGGAACCCATTTCCCGTTCCGGCGTCAACCACCGGCTCCAGAAGATCATGGAGTATGCAGACGAGCTGCGGCTCATCGAGAAAAACAAAAAGAGTTGAGAAAAGAGGTGTGGTCCCATGGCATTCACTCATCTACATGTGCATAGTGAATACAGTCTGCTGGACGGCGCCTGCCGGGTCCCGGAACTGGTGGCCCGGGCCAAAGAACTGGGTCAGGACACCCTCGCACTCACCGATCACGGCGTCATGTATGGCGCCGTTGCCTTTTATAAAACCTGTCAGAAGGCGGGTATCAAGCCTGTTCTCGGCGTAGAAGCTTATGTGGTCGCCGGGAGCCATCTCGACAAGGCGGGGCCCCTGGCCAATGAACGACACCACCTGGTCCTCCTCTGTGAAAACAATGAGGGCTATGAAAACCTTATGAAGCTGGTCTCCCTTTCCTTCACGGAAGGGTTTTACCGAAAGCCCCGGGTGGACCGAGAACTGCTTAGAAAGTACCATAAAGGGCTCATCGCCCTCTCGGGCTGTCTTGCGGGCGATGTACCGGCAGCACTTCTGAACGGCAACTACGAAAAGGCGAAGGCCTGTGCCCTTGAATACCTGGACATTTTTGGAGAAGGGAACTTCTTTTTGGAGCTCCAGGACCACAGCATGCCGGAAGAGGGACAGATCCGCCCTCAGCTCTTACGGCTGTCCCGGGAGACGGGCATCCCCCTTGTCTGCACCAATGACACCCATTACCTGCGCAAAGAAGATGCCCGGACCCAGAAGATCCTCCTCTGTATCCAGACGAACCATACTCTGAAGGAAGAGACGGGGATGGACCTTCGCACCGAGGAATTCTACTTAAAGTCCGAAGAGGAAATGCGGGAACTCTTCCGCGATGTGCCGGAAGCTCTCGAAAACACGGTACGCATTGGGGAGCGGTGCAATGTGACTCTGGAATTCGGAGTCACGAAACTGCCCCATTTCGTCATCCCTTCCGACAACCCCTTCGGGCTCACCGAAGAGGACCCCCATGCCGACTACCTGCGGGCCATGGCGGAAGCGGGCCTTTCGGAACGGTACGGGGAAAAAGTCCCGGCAGAGTACCGGGAGCGCCTCGACTACGAACTCTCCGTCGTGGACCGCATGGGGTATACGGATTACTACCTCATTGTCCATGACTTTGTGGCCTATGCCAAAAGCCGCGGAATTCCGGTAGGCCCCGGACGTGGCTCCGGTGCCGGCAGCATTGCCGCTTACTGTGTGGGGATCACCGACATCGACCCCATGAAGTATGACCTGCTCTTCGAGCGGTTTTTGAACCCGGAGCGGGTGTCCATGCCGGACTTCGACATCGACTTCTGCTATGAACGCCGGGGAGAGGTCATCGACTACGTGATCCAAAAGTACGGAGCTGACCATGTGGCGCAGATCGTCACCTTCGGGACCCTGGCAGCCCGCCAGGCCGTTCGGGACGTCGGCCGGGTCCTGGA
Organism: Clostridia bacterium; assembly: GCA_017476565.1. Taxonomy (GTDB): domain Bacteria; phylum Bacillota; class Clostridia; order Oscillospirales; family Acutalibacteraceae; genus RUG420. Next base: position 1,803 of record JAFUZN010000161.1, on the reverse strand, counting down.
GATCCCCTTCCAGAAAGTGGACTCCGTCAACCGGCTCATCCCCTGGCGGCTGTCCCATGACCTGAAAAAGGCCATTGAGGTGACCCGGGAACTCAAAGACCTCTATGAAAAGGATTCGGAGGTCAGAGAACTTGTCGACAACGCCCTGAAGATCCAGGGCATGCCCCGGCACACCTCTACCCATGCCGCCGGTGTCGTCATCACGGCGGACCCGGTCGATGCCTATGTGCCTTTGTCCGTCAAAGACGGGACCACCGTCACCCAGTACACCATGACGGAACTGGAAGAACTGGGCCTTTTGAAGATGGACTTCCTAGGCCTTCGGACCCTCACCGTCATCAAAGACTGTGAAGAAATGGTCCGGAAAGAAGACCCGTCTTTTTCCATCAAGAATATTCCGGAAGACGACCCCGCCACCTTTGCCATGCTGAGTAAGGGGGAGACGGAGGGCGTTTTCCAGTTCGAGTCTTCGGGCCTTAAGTCCGTGATGATCCGTTTTCAGCCAACGAAGATCGAAGACCTCATCGCCATTACCTCTCTGTACCGGCCGGGCCCCATGGATTCCATTCCCACCTACATCCGCAACCACAATGACCCGAGTCTTGTCTCCTATGTCACCCCGGAACTCAAAGACATTTTAGATGTCACCTACGGGTGCATGGTCTACCAGGAGCAGGTCATGCAGGTCTGTCGGAAACTGGCGGGGTACACCTATGGCCATGCGGACATCGTCCGGCGCGCCATGTCGAAGAAAAAGCACAAAGTCATGGAGGAGGAGCGGGTGAACTTCGTCTCCGGCTGCCGGGAGAACGGCATTCCGGAAGACGCGGCCAACCACATCTTCGATGAGATGATCAGCTTTGCCTCCTATGCTTTCAACAAGTCCCACGCGGCCGCTTATGCGACCCTTGCCTATGAGACGGCCTACCTCAAGTGTCACTACCCGGCCCGGTTCCTGGCCTGTCAGATCACCAGCGTCCTCGACTGGACGGACAAAGTGGTAGAGTACATTGCGGAGTGTCGCCGACTCGGCATCGAAGTGGTGCCGCCCCATGTGAATACGTCCTTCGCCCGCTTCACCTATGAAGAGGGGAAAGTCCACTTTGGACTCCTGGCGGTCAAGGGCCTTGGGCGGAACATCATTGGAGACATCGTGTCGGAGCGTGAGCGGAACGGCCCCTATACCAGTTTTTACTCTTTCCTGAAGCGCGTCCACGGCCGGAACTTCAACCGGAAAGCGGTGGAGAGCCTCATCAAGTGCGGCGCCCTCGACGGCCTGGACCTGAACCGGCGGCAGATGATCACCGTGCTGCCGGAGGTCCTGGCAGGCCTTGATGATGACCGCCGGAAAAATGTGGAAGGGCAGATCGGTCTTTTCGAAGTCATGGAACCGGATGCAGCCCGGGAAGAAGGGGTTGTGGTGCCGGCACTTGCCGAGTTCGACCACCTGGACCTTTTGGCCTTCGAAAAGGAGACCACCGGCCTTTACCTCTCAGGGCACCCCATGCAGCGCTATGGGGCCCTCGCCGAGGAACTGGGCTGTGCGAAACTCTATGAGCTGCTCTCCGCGAAAGAGGACGGGACCACCAAGTACAAAGATGGTGACCTCGTCAACCTCCTCGTCATGGTCTCTGAAATCAAGATCCGCCTTACCCGGAACAACACGACCATGGCGAACCTTCTGGCAGAAGACCTGACCGGGGGCATGGAGATGACCGTCTTTGCGAAAACCTACACGGAGTACGGGCCCCTTCTCCGGGACGGTGCCGTACTCCTCGTGAGAGCCCGACTCCAGGTCCTCGA
>JAFUZN010000160.1 GCA_017476565.1 Clostridia bacterium | reverse complement strand
TGAAGCGGGACGCCGGTGAATACCGGCAGTCGAAGCCCTGTGTGATCTACATGAGGCTCGACAACCAGGAAGACGTCTTCCGCCATTACAAGAGCAGTGAGTGTGAAGCCATTTCCAGTGGGCTGGAGAACATTTTCGAGACCTGGGCTTCGAACTACCCCTGTATCATGAAAAAACTCAGCTCCGACCGCTATTATGTCATCATGGAGGAACGAGGCCTCACGGACCTGATGGAGCAGAAGTTCGACCTGCTGAAAAAAGTCCGGGAGTACAAGTTTGGGGAGAGTCTCGTCGAAATGACGGTCTCCATCGGCGCCGGCCGGGGCAAGACCCTGCCGGAAAGCGACAGCTATGCCATGGCGGCTCTGGAGATGTCCCAGTCCCGGGGCGGCGACCAGGCCACCGTCAATACCGACGGCAATATGGAATTCTTCGGCGGCCTTGTGGGCCGGACCACCACCTCCAGCCGGGTCAAGTCCCGGATCATGGCGTCGAACCTGGCAGAACTCATCCGCAAGTCTGACATGATCTTCGTGACCGGTCACAAGTTTTCCGATCTTGATTCGGTGGGCTCCTGCATCGGCGTCACCGAATTTGCCCGGATCGTCGGCCGTCCCAGCTTTGTCCTCATCAATCGCCAGAAGAGTCTGGCTCCGGCCCTCATCGACCACTATGTGGACAAGACCGGGAACGATATTTTCGTCAACGACAAAGGGGCCGAGTCCCTCATGCGGGGGAAACGCTGTCTCCTCATCGTCTGTGACACCCACCGGCCGAATTCCCTGGAATTCCCGGAACTCATGGAGAAGTTCGACTCCGTGGCCATCATCGACCACCATCGAAGGACCACCAACATCATTGAAGGGGCGGACCTCTACTATACGGAGCCCAATGCCTCTTCGGCCTGTGAACTGGTGACAGAACTCCTCCAGTACATCCCCCAGCAGGCCAACATCAACCCGGTCAGCGCCAATGCACTGCTCGCCGGCATCATGCTGGACACCCGCAACTTCGTTCTTGGGACCGGAGTGCGGACCTTCGAAGCGGCAGCCTGGCTGAAGGGCGCCGGGGCCGATACCGTCATGGTCAAGCAACTGTTTGCCAACAGTATCGAAAACTACAAAGCCAAAGCTAAGATCCTCAGTACGGCGATGCAGTATAAAGACTGTGCCATCGCTGTCTCGACGGAACTTTATGACAATATGCGGATCATCGCATCCCAGGTGGCCGATGAACTCCTCAGCGTCACCGGGGTCAAATCCTCCTATGTCCTCTTCGAAGAGGAGGGCAGGGTCTCTGTTTCGGCACGGTCCCTGGGCGATATGAACGTCCAGTGGATCATGGAACGGCTGGGAGGCGGCGGCCATTTCACCATGGCAGCAGCCCAGCTGGAGGAGACCCATGTTCCGGAGGTCATCGAGAACCTGAAAGGTGCCATCGATGAATACATTGAAATGCAATAACTAGTTTTAGAAGGTGAAGATATGAAAGTCATTTTGAAAGCGGACGTCAAAGGCCTCGGTAAAAAAGGGGAGCTGGTCAATGCTTCGGACGGCTATGCCCGAAACTTCCTCCTCCCGAAAAACCTGGCGGCCCCGGCGGATGCTCAGAATGTGACCGAGATGAAAAACGCGGCTGCCAGTAAACAGTTCAAGTATGACACGGAAAAGGCAGAGGCTCAGGCCAATGCAGACCGGCTGAAAGACCAGGTCCTGGAATTCAAGGCCAAGGCCGGCGCCGGCGGGAACATGTTCGGGTCCGTCACTTCGAAGGACATCGCACAAAAGATCCGCTCGGACTACAACATCGGTGTCGACAAGCGTAAGATCAGTGTCTCGGACATCAAAGCCTTCGGCACTTATAACGCCACGGTCAAACTGTTCCAAGGCGTCGAAACCACTGTGAAAGTGAAAGTTACGGAAGAGTAAAGAGTAGGAGGACCCTCTCATGCCAGAAGCATTTGTCCCGGAAGGGATGAACCTGCCTTACAGCCTGGAAGCGGAACGGGCCGTTCTCGCCTGCCTGCTTTTGGACCCGAAGTGCCTGGACACCCTGCAGGCCGGAGGGTTCCGCACCGAGTACTTCTACCGCCAGGAACACAAAGCCATTTATACCGCTATCCTGAACATCGACTCCCGGGGAGACCAGGTGGAGCCGGTGGCGGTCATTACGGAACTGCAGGACACGAACCAGTTCGGCGACCCCGCCTCCGTGCGGCAGTACATTCGGGAACTGGCAGACCTGCTGCCCTCGACCCAGAACGTGGGGGCCTATTCGAAGGTGGTCCAGGACAAGTTTTTCAAACGGACCCTCATCGAGACCGCTTCCGAGATCCTGGAAGAGGCCCGGTCCGATGCCGAAGAGTCGGACATCATCCTCGACTCTGCCGAGCAGAAAATCTATAACATCCGCCAGGGCCGCAATTCCAGTTCTGCTTCCCGCATCGGCGATATCATCGTCGACAAAGTGGTCCCGCATCTGACGAACCTCTCCGGCCCCGACCGGGAGAAATACTTAGGGACCCCTTCCGGCTGGGGAGACCTCGACGCCATGATCTCCGGCCTCAACCGGTCGGACCTGATCATTGTCGGCGCCCGCCCGGCCATGGGTAAGACCAGTTTTGCCTTGAACCTCGCTGCCAACGTTTCCAAAAAGGGCAACAAAGTGTTGTTCTTCTCTTTGGAAATGACGAAGGAGCAGCTGGCAGAGCGTGTCATCTCCATGGAAGCCCGGATCCACGGCCAGAAAATGAGAAACGGTCGTCTGTCCACCCAGGACTGGACGAATTTCTCGACGGTGGCCGGCGCCATCAATGAGATCCCGCTTTATTTTGACGATACGTCAAACATCACCGTCAATGAGATGAAAGCCCGCATCCGCCGGGAAAAGGATGTCGATGTAGTCATCATCGACTACCTGCAGCTGATGCAGGCCGGCGGCCGAGTGGAGTCCCGTGTCCAGGAGGTCTCTCAGATCACCCGGAGCCTCAAGCTGATGGCAAAGGACCTGGAGGTCCCCGTCATCGTCCTCTGTCAGCTCTCCCGTAATACGGAGCGCGCCGGCGGCAAAAACCACCGTCCTCAGCTGGCAGACCTGAGAGAGTCCGGCTCCATCGAGCAGGACGCGGACATCGTCCTCATGCTGTACCGGGATGACTACTACCAGCAGCCCGGGGGCGAAGAGGAAAACATGGATCGTAACGACATCAATACGGTCGAGATCATCGTCGCCAAAAACCGCCACGGCCCCGTCGGGTCCGTCGACCTTGCCTGGAACTCAGAGTTTACTCTGTTCACCAGCATCGAAAAGCGGGATGACGACATTTTCGCGTAATGACGCAATCAGACTAATAGAACTTTACACCGGGACAGGAGGGAGCTTATATGGCAAAAAGCACCGTTCTGTCCCTGTGTCTTTCCGCCCTCAGACGCTACCGGATGCTCTCTGAGGGCGACGCCGTCCTGTGCGGCTTTTCCGGGGGAGCGGACTCTGTGACGCTCCTCTCGCTTCTTTTTGACCTCTCCAAAGGAGAGGGGGAGCTTCCGGCTTTTCCTTTATATGCATGTCATGTCCACCACGGCATTCGCGGGGAAGAGGCAGACCGGGATGAAGCCTTCTGTAAGGCTTTCTGCGAAGAACGGGACATTCCCTACTTCTCCCTGTTTGCCGATGTGCCAAAACTGGCTGCCGAGACCGGGGACTCCCTGGAGACCGCCGGGCGCAAAGTCCGCTACGAGTTCTTTGCAAAGACGGCAGAACGGCTCCGGCGTCAGCACCCGGAATACAAAAGCGTGAAAGTGGCCACGGCCCACACGGCTTCCGACAATGC
>JAFUZN010000159.1 GCA_017476565.1 Clostridia bacterium | reverse complement strand
TGCCCAGGACACGCTGACTACGTTAAAAACATGATCACTGGTGCTGCCCAGATGGACGGTTCCGTGCTTGTTATCGCTGCTACTGACGGCCCCATGGCTCAGACCAAGGAGCACCTTCTCCTTGCCCGTCAGGTCGGCGTTCCCTACATCATCGTTTTCCTGAACAAAGTTGACCAGGTCGACGATCCCGAGCTCCTTGAGCTGGTTGAAATGGAAGTCCGTGAGACCCTCGACGAGTACGAGTTCCCCGGTGACGAGATCCCCGTCATCGCCGGTTCCGCTCTTCAGGCTCTCGAGTACACCGGTGGCGACCCCGATGCTGAGGTCCTGAAACCCATCTGGGACCTGCTCGATGCTATCGACACCTACATCCCGACTCCCGACCGTAAGTCCGACCTTCCCTTCCTGATGCCTGTCGAAGACGTCTTCACCATCTCCGGCCGTGGTACTGTTGCCACCGGTAGAGTGGAAAGAGGTCAGCTGAAGACCGGCGAAGAAGTTGAGATCGTTGGTCTGAAGGACGAGAAGGCCAAGACCGTCTGCACCGGTATCGAAATGTTCCGCAAGACCCTCGACTATGCTGAGGCCGGCGACAACATCGGTGCTCTCCTTCGTGGTGTTGCCCGTGACGAGATCGAAAGAGGCCAGGTCCTTTGTAAACCCGGTTCCATCAACCCCCACACCAAGTTCCGTGGCCAGGTTTACGTCCTGACCAAGGATGAAGGCGGCCGTCATACTCCGTTCTTCAACAACTACAGACCGCAGTTCTATTTCAGAACCACCGACGTTACCGGTGTTATCACCCTTCCGGAAGGCACTGAAATGTGCATGCCTGGCGACAACGTCGAAATGGACGTTGAACTGATCACCCCGATCGCTATCGAGGAAGGTCTTCGCTTCGCTATCCGTGAAGGCGGCCGTACTGTTGGTTCGGGCGTTGTTATCGCCATCAACGAATAAGTCACTTTACGACTCTTACGAAAAACCCACGTCGAAAGGCGTGGGTTTTCTTGTATTTTCTATCACGATGAGTTATAATCCTTTTATATTATATATAATATATAAAGGGAGGAGTAGAAGAGATGCCGGAATTCACTTATGAGATCACGGAAGAGTTCGGTGTTCTGTCTGAGAACGCCCGTGGCTGGACCAAGGAGCTGAACAAGGTTTCCTGGAACGGCGGCAAACCGAAGTATGACATTCGTGACTGGGCCCCGGAACATGAACGCATGGGCAAGGGTGTCACTCTCAACGAAGAAGAAGCCGCAGAACTCAAGGAGCTTCTGAACGGGATCAAAGATCTTTGATCCTCTTTTGAATATCATACGACGATCCTCACCGGTGACAGTCCTTCGACTGTCACCGGTGGTTTCTCTTTCAAAACAATCGATAGTATGGTAAAATACTATGACTATTTTCTAGAGAGCTGGTGACCGTTTTGGCAGTCTCGAACGAAGCGCTGAATCGGCAATTTGAATACATCACAGAGGTCCAAAGACTCCTGAAAGACCGGTACGGGGAAGAGGCCCCGAAAGCCTTTACCCACACCTATGGGTGTCAGGGGAATGTCGCAGACGGAGAACGGATCGACGGGCTGCTGGAACAGATGGGCTATGAATTCACGAAGGACCCGTCGGAAGCTGACTTGATCCTGTTCAACACCTGCGCGGTCCGGGAGCATGCGGAAGAGCGGGTCTACGGCAATGTGGGAAGACTCAAGAAGTTCAAGGAGACGAACCCCGGCCTCATCATTGCCCTCTGCGGCTGTATGGTGCAGCAGGAACACGTGGCCAAGCGGCTGAAAAGCAACTTCCCTTACGTCGATCTGGTCTTCGGGACCCATGTCCAGTATAAAGTGCCGGAACTCCTTTACCGGTGCCTCTCGAGCGGAGAGCGGGTCTTCGACCTGACGGCCGATGACAATGACATTGCGGAAGGTCTCGCGACCCGCCGGAACCATCCCTTCAAAGCATTCCTGCCCATCTCTTACGGGTGCAATAACTTCTGCACGTTCTGTGTCGTCCCCCACGTGCGGGGCAGAGAGCGGAGCCGGACCTATGAAGATATTATGACTGACGCCAGAGCTCTGGTGGCGGACGGCTATAAAGAGATCATGCTCCTTGGCCAGAACGTCAATTCCTTCGGCAATGACTTCGGGGAGGAAGAACTCTTCCCGAAGCTTCTGAGGGACATCAACGACCTGCCCGGGGACTTCCTGATCCGTTTTATGACCTCCCACCCGAAAGACTGCTCCAGGGCCCTTCTTGACGCCATGGCGGACTGTGAGAAAGTAGAGCGACACCTGCACCTGCCGGTCCAGTCCGGCAACAGTGAGGTCCTCCATCGGATGAATCGCCACTATGACCGGGAGAAATATCTGGAGACGATCCATTATGCAAGAGAAGTCATGCCGGACCTCTCCATCACCTCCGATATCATCGTCGGGTTCCCGGGAGAGACCCACGAGCAGTTCCTTGACACGATCTCCCTGGTACGGGAAGTGGGCTACTCGGCCCTCTACACGTTCCTCTATTCTCCGAGAGTCGGTACCCCCGGCGCCAAAATGCCGAACCCGGTGACCCCCAGCGAAAAGCAGCAGTGGTTCGAAGAGCTGCAGTTCGCCCAGGAACAGGTCGCCTCTGCCCGCTCCGCTGAAACTCTGGGAAAGACCTACCGGGTCCTCGTGGAGTCTCGCAACAAGGCGGGAAGGCTCTGCGGCCGGAACTCCGGCAATACCATGATCGAATTCGACGGCCCCGATGAACTGATCGGGAACTTTGTCCATGTGACCATCACCGAACCCCTCACCTGGATCCTGAAGGGTGAGTTGACAGAAAGAGTGTGAAGAATGGCGGAATTCACCCCTATGATGCAGCAGTACCTCTCCATCAAAGAGGAGTACAAAGACACGATCCTCATGTACCGGGTCGGAGACTTCTATGAGATGTTTTTCGACGATGCCAAACTGGTGTCCTCCGTACTGGACCTGGTCCTCACGGGAAAGGACTGCGGCAAAGAGGAACGGGCCCCCATGTGCGGAGTCCCTTTCCACAGCGTCGACCCGTACATCGCTCGGCTGGTGGCAAAGGGGTATAAAGTCGCCATCTGCGAACAGGTGGAGGACCCGGCTCTGGCCAAAGGGCTCGTCAAACGGGAAGTCATCCGCATCGTGACCCCCGGCACCGTCATCGAGAGCTCCATGCTGGACGAAGCGAAGAACAATTACCTGTGTGCTGCCTTCCATGGGGAAGGGAAGACCGGAGTCTGCTTTGTGGACGTCTCCACCGGTGAGGTCCAGCTGACCGAGCTGGAAGAGTCCCTGAACGGGGAACGCATCATCAATGAACTGGGGCGATTCACGCCCCGGGAAGTCCTGACCAATGCCCAGTGCGCGAAACTGAAGGGTTTCAAGTCCTTTGTGGAAAAGCAGGAGGGCACCAGCGTCAACGTCCTGAAAGAAGGGGAGACCCGGCTGGAGGACATGGAGCGTGTCGTCACCGACCATATCGATCAAACCCTCGAGGAGCTGGAACTGACCTCCGTGAACCCCGTTCGGGCCCTCGGCATGGCTCTGAACTACCTCTATGCGGTCCAGAAGACCGACCTTTCGAACATTCGGGAAGTCCAGTTCTACTCCGACAACAAATATATGAAACTTGATTTCTCGGCCCGCCGGAACCTGGAACTCACCGAGACCCTCCGGAACCGGGAAAAGAGAGGTACCCTTTTGTGGGTCCTCGACAAGACCCGGACCGCCATGGGCAAACGGCTTCTGCGCTCCTGGCTGGAACAGCCCCTTTTGTCTCCCGGCGGGATCACCGAGCGGCAGAACGCGGTGCAGGCCCTTACGGCTGACCTGCCCCTTCGGGATGAAGTCGCCGGCTACATGACTTCCATCCACGACATGGAGCGCCTTATCACCCGCATTTCCTACGGCTCTGCCAACGCGAGAGAGCTGCGCAGCCTTTATGAGACGGTACAGTGCCTTCTGCCCATCAAACTGCTTCTGGAAGGCTCTGAGACCCGTTTATTGCAACGCATCGAGTCCGACATCGACCCGCTGGAAGACATTATGACCCTCATTGAGGAGGCCATTGCCGAAGACCCGCCTTTCACGGTGCGGGAAGGCGGCATGATCAAAGCCGGGTACAGCCCGGAGCTGGATGAGCTGCGGGACATTGTGGCAAACGGCCAGGGGTACCTCTCTACCATTGAGGCAGAGGAACGGGAGCGGACCGGGATCCCCAAACTGAAGATCGGCTACAACAAGGTCTTTGGCTATTACCTGGAAGTGCCCCGTTCCTTCAAGGGCGATGTACCGGAAGAATGGATCCGCAAACAGACCCTGACCAATGCAGAGCGGTACATCACCGGAGAGCTCAAGGAACTCGAATCGAAGGTCCTGGGGGCCCAGGAACGCATTACCAAGCTCGAATATGAATTGTTCTGCGGCGTGCGGGAAACCGTCGCTCAGAGCCTTGTGCGCATCCAGAGGACGTCCCACGCCGTCGCCACCCTGGATGTCCTCTGTTCCTTTGCCAAAGTGGCGGTGGACAACAACTATGTCTGTCCGGAAATCACGGAGGACGGCAGCATCATCATCAAAGACGGCCGGCACCCGGTAGTGGAAAAGATGCTGGAAGGGGCACCCTTCGTCCCCAACGACACGACCCTCGACCTGAACGACGCTCAGGCGGCCATCATCACCGGGCCCAACATGGCCGGTAAGTCCACTTACATGCGGCAGGTGGCCCTCATCGTCCTCATGGCCCAGTGCGGCTCCTTCGTGCCGGCCTCCTTTGCCCGCATCTCCATTTGCGACAGTATTTTTACCCGGGTAGGTGCCTCCGACGACCTGGCCTCCGGCCAGTCCACCTTCATGGTGGAGATGAACGAGGTGGCCTCCATTCTGAAGAATGCTACCCGTCAGAGCCTCATCATCCTCGATGAGATCGGGAGGGGCACCTCCACCTTCGACGGCATGGCCATTGCCAAAGCTGTCCTCGAGTACGTCTGCAACAAACGGAAAGTCGGAGCCAAGACCCTCTTTGCGACCCATTACCATGAGCTGACAGACATGGAAGAAGAACTGCCGGGCATCAAGAACTACAACATTGCCTGCAAGAAGCGGGGAGACGACATCATCTTCCTGCGGCGCATCGTCCCGGGCCCTGCCGACGGCAGCTATGGTATTGAAGTGGCCAAACTCGCCGGAGTCCCGAACCCGGTGGTCAAGCGGGCGAGAGAGGTGCTCAAAGAGATCGTGGAAGAACAGGAGCGCATCGGCGGTGTGCTGAAAGTCCCCACCCCGGAGCCGGACCCGGCGGAAGCGCCCGATGACTTCCAAATCAGCTTTACGAGCAATGCCTCCGGTGAGATCCTGGAGGAACTGCGGGGGCTCGATGTCAACACTTTCACGCCCATTGAAGCGATGAACTATCTCTACGACCTGTCGAAACGGGCCAAAGAGTCATAACTTACGAAGGAAAGGAGGCGCACCATGGCCAAGATCAACGTCCTGCCAAAACACATTGCGGACCTCATTGCCGCCGGGGAAGTGGTCGAACGACCCTCCTCCGTTATTAAGGAACTGATGGAGAACGCCATCGACGCCGGTGCGACTTCTCTGACGGTAGAGATCAAAAACGGCGGGGTCACCTACATGCGGGTGACAGATAACGGTTCCGGCATTTTACGGGACGATATCCGCAACGCCTTCGTGAGCCACGCCACCAGCAAGATCCTCACTGAAGAAGACCTCCACGGCATCGGGACTCTCGGGTTCCGGGGAGAGGCTCTGGCCTCCATTGCGGCGGTCTCTAAAGTCGATGTTCTGACCCGGACTGCCGGGGAAGAGGCAGGCACCCTTTATAAAATCGAGGGCTCCGAAGAAGTCCTCCTCAGCGATGCCGGCTGCCCGGAGGGCACCACCATTGTCGTCAAGGACCTTTTCTACAATACCCCCGCCCGCATGAAGTTCCTCAAAAAGGACGTCACCGAGGGGAACAGCGTCGCCGGTGTCGTTGACCGCATAGCCCTGTCCCATCCCGAGATCTCGATCCGGTTCATTCGGGATGACAAACAGATTTTGGTGACGCCCGGCAACGGCAGCCTCAAGTCGACGGTCTACTCCGTCTTCGGCAAAGATTTTTCAGGCGCTCTCCTGGAGACCTCCTATGAGCTGAACGGCGTCAATGTGGAGGGGCTTGTGTCGAAACCCACCGCCAGCCGACCGAACCGGTCCATGCAGTTTTTCTTCCTCAACGGAAGACTGGTCAAGAGCATGACCGCTTCTGCGGCGCTGGAGCGGGCCTACAAAGATGCCATCATGGTGGGCAAGTTCCCGGCCTGCGTCCTGAACATCACTCTGCCCCTCGAAATGGTGGACGTCAACGTGCACCCCGCCAAGACCGAGGTGCGTTTTTCCAATGAACGTCCGGTGTTCGATGCGGTCTATTATGCGGCGAAGAACGCCATCACAGTCAAAGATGCGCCTAACCGCCTCACCCTCGCACAGCAGGAAGTGAAGCGTCAGGGCCCCTTTAAAGAGTCTGGCGGAGAGCAGATGAAGCTCGACCGGAAAAGTGGTGCTGTCAAGAAAACGGAGCTTCCGGAAAAGATCGAAGGCTTTTGGGCTAAGGACCTCCCGAAAGAGTGGAAACGGGAAGGCAGCTCTTCTTCCGCGAAGAAGAAGCCCCCGGTCCTGACGGCTTCCGATAAGCCGGTCGAAAAGACCGCTGAAGCTCCGGAAGTCCGAGCTGCCGTGGAAGAGCTGAAAGGGGAAGTTGCAGCAGAGGCCCCGGCAGTAGCGGCCTCGGCGGCAGAGACTCCCGTGGCAGAGACCCCGACGGTGCCCGCTCCTGCCCAGACGGAACCGGTCCCCTATGTCCGGAAAGCGGACCGTCCGGCAGAGCCGCCGAAAGCAGAAAAACCGGAAGAATTGCCTCTCGTGGAAGACCTGCCCTCTGTACCCTTCTCAGAAGAGACCGAGGTCCCGGATTTCCGGATCATTGGGGAGGCCTTCAAAACCTATATCCTCGTCGAACTGGAAGGGAAGATCCTCCTCGTCGACAAACATGCCGCCCATGAGCGGATCCTCTATGACAAGATCATCGCCCATAAGGAGCCGGTCCAGTCCCAGATGCTCCTGATGCCGGTCACCGTCTCCCTTTCCAAGGAAGAGTATTCCGCAGTGCTGGAACATGCGGACCTTCTGAAAGAGGCGGGCTTTGAAGTCTCCGACTTCGGCCCGGGGCTCGTGGCGGTCCGGGAAGTCCCGGTCATGCTCATCAAAGAAGATGTCACTCAGCTGCTTTCCGAGATCGCCGGGAAACTTCTCGACAAGGGCGACCCCACTCCGGAAAAACTGGACTGGATGTACAAAAACATCGCCTGCCGCGCTGCGGTCAAAGCGGGGGACGACACCCCGCCCGGAGAGCAGGAACAGTTCATCGAGTATGTCCTCGCTCACCGGGAGGTGCGGTACTGTCCCCACGGCCGGCCGATCCTCATCGAGATGACCCGTCCGGAGCTGGAAAAGACCTTCGGGCGGATCCAGCTGAAGACCGGGCCCAGCGTGCGCAACCGGGTCCGACGGAAAAAGAGTTGACATTTTTCGGTGTAGTGTATATAATGCTCACAGAAACAGCAAAGGCGCTGTACCTTTTCGGTACAGCGCCTCTTTTTTTAGGAGGTATACATATGGGAATGACCAACGTACCGGAGATCTTCGGCAGCCTCGTCTTTTCGGACGAAGTCATGCACGAACGACTTCCCCATGACACCTACAAGGCCCTGAAGGAAGCCACATCTTCCAATTCGCCTCTGGACCCGGACATTGCTCAGCAGGTGGCATCTGCCATGAAGACCTGGGCCATTGAGAAGGGGGCGACCCACTTTACTCACTGGTTCCAGCCCATGACCGGCGTCACGGCAGAAAAGCATGACAGTTTCATCACCCCGGTGGGCGATGGAAAGATCATCATGGACTTTTCCGGAAAGGAGCTCATTCGGTCGGAACCGGACGCCTCTTCATTCCCCTCCGGCGGCATCCGCTCCACCTTTGAAGCGAGAGGCTACACGGCCTGGGACCCCACGTCTCCCGCCTTCATCAAGGATGACACCCTGTGCATCCCTTCCATTTTCTGTTCTTACGGCGGACAGGTGCTGGACAAGAAGACCCCCCTGCTCCGTTCGATCCAGGCCATGGACAAGCAGGCCATGCGGATCGTCGAGATCTTCGGGAACCCCACCGGTGCCAAACACTGCTACTCGACGGTAGGCGGCGAGCAGGAGTACTTCCTCATCGACCGTGACCTTTTCAATGAGCGGGAAGACCTGGTCACCACCGGCCGCTCCCTCTTCGGTGCGAAGCCCCCGAAGGGCCAGGAGATGGAAGACCATTACTTCGGAACTATCAAACCTGCGGTCAAAGCCTTCATGGCGGACCTGGATGTCGAACTCTGGAAACTGGGGGTCTACTCCAAGACCGAGCACAACGAAGTGGCTCCCTCTCAGCATGAGATGGCTCCCATCTTCACCGAGACCAACGTGGGCACCGACCAGAACCAGCTGACTATGGAGATCATGAAGTCGGTGGCGAAAAAGCATAATCTGGCCTGCCTCATCCATGAAAAACCCTTTGCCGGCATCAATGGTTCCGGTAAACACAATAACTGGTCCATCGCCACAGACACAGGGGTGAACCTGTTCAAACCCGGCAAAGACCCCTACAATAACCTTCTGTTCCTGGTCTTCCTTGCGGCAGTCGTCAAGGGGGTCGATGAGTACCAGGACCTCCTCAGAGCCTGTGTCGCAAGCCCCGGCAATGACCACCGTCTGGGGGCCGATGAAGCGCCTCCTGCCATCATCTCCATCTATTTAGGGGATGACCTCGGGGCTCTGGCAGACGCTCTGGAAGCCGGTGAGACCATGGATGCTCTGAAGGCTTCCGAAATGAAGTCCGGCGTCAAATTCATCCCGAAATTCAAAAAGGACAATACGGACCGGAACCGTACATCGCCCTTCGCCTTCACCGGCAACAAGTTCGAATTCCGTATGGTGGGCTCTTCGGCTTCTCTGGCAGGTCCCAACACCATGCTGAACACGATCCTTGCCGAGGAACTCGATCAGATCGCCGAAGTGCTGGAAAAGGTCCCCGCTGAAGAGCTGGAGGCCCAGACCCGTGCCCTGGTCCAGAAGATCTTACGAGAACACGACCGCATCATCTTCAACGGCAACAACTACTCCGACGAGTGGGTCGTGGAAGCAGAGCGGAGAGGGCTTGAGAACCTTCGGACCTGTGCCGACGCGTTCCCCGCCTATATTCGGGAAAAGAACCTGGCCCTTGTGGAAAAACATAAGATCTACACCCGGGAGGAGCTGACCTCCCGTTATGAGATCTCCATGGACACCTACTGCAAGACCCTGCACATTGAAGCCCTTACCATGGCCGACATGGTCAAAAAGAGCATCTACCCGAGTGTGCTCGCATATATGACCACCGTGGCAGACGCGATCCGGGTCAAAGAGGCGATCTCTGCCGATGTGCCCCATGAGAGTGAGACGGAACTCCTGACTTCTCTGGCCGCCCTGTCCGACAGCCTGATGAAGAAGTGCAAGGCCCTCGAGAACGCCCTTTCCCGTGCGGAGAAGAGCGA
>JAFUZN010000158.1 GCA_017476565.1 Clostridia bacterium | reverse complement strand
GTTGTGTTCTGGGCGGGGCGTCCTTTAGCCTCTTCTGTGACCTTCTTGCCCGGACCATGTTTGCCCCGACGGAACTTTCCATCAGCACCGTGACCGCGATCTTCGGCGCTCCGGTGGTGATCTGGATCTTGGTCCGTCGACAGAAAGAGAGGGAACGGGTATGAAGGACTATCTGATCAAAACCCTGGCCCTGAAGGCCGGCTATGACGGCACTCCGGTCACGGAGAAGATCGAACTGAATATCCGAAGGGGAGAGGTCCTGACCCTCATCGGCCCCAACGGCAGCGGAAAGACCACTTTGCTCCGGACTCTGTCGAAACAACTGGAACCGGTCGCGGGGACCGTGCTGCTGGAGGAAGAGGACTTACAAGTCGTCAAAGCGTCCGAACTGGCGAAGCGGATGGCCGTAGTCTTCTCCGATGTCCTCCGCCCCGAGCAGATGACCTGCCGGGAAGCGGTGGCCGTGGGACGGTACCCCTATACCGGTCGCTTCGGACGGCTGTCGGAGGAGGACAATGTGCGCATCGAAAAGGCCATGGAACAGGTGCGGGTCAAAGACCTCTCCGACCGGCTCTTTACCGCCATCAGTGACGGGCAGCGGCAGCGGGTGGTCCTGGCACGGGCTCTGGCCCAGGAACCGGAGGTCATCCTCCTCGATGAGCCCACGACCTTCCTCGATATCCGCTGGAAGGCGGAATTCCTGGAAGCCCTGAAGCGACTTTCGAGCGAGCAGGGCCTCACGGTGGTCCTGACCCTTCATGAACCGGAACTGGCCCGGCTGGTCTCGGACCGGGTGGCCTGTGTCAAAGAAGGCAGGCTCGACCGGGTCGGCACGCCGGAGGAAGTCTTCGAAGGGGAGTACATCGCGGAACTGTTCGGCATGGATGCAAAACTATATGAGCGCTGGTACCGGTAAGCCTATAATATAAAATAATACTTGTGACTGCCCCAAAAGTGTGCTATACTTTTGGGGCAATTCGCACGTGAGGTGCTGAGTGCAGGGTGCTTCGTCCACCGAAAAAGGGCGAAGTTACGCATTTTTTGAGCCTCACGGAGGATACAAACTCAAGGAGGAAACAACAATGTCAGTAGTATCTATGAAACAGTTACTCGAAGCCGGTGTCCACTTTGGACATCAGACCAGAAGATGGAACCCGAAAATGGCTCCGTACATCTTCACCGAGCGCAACGGCATCTACATCATCGACCTGCAGAAGACCGTTCGCAAACTGGAGGACGCTTACAACTATGTCCGCGACCTCTCCGCAGAAGGCGGCACCCTGCTCTTCGTCGGTACGAAGAAACAGGCTCAGGACTCCATCCGTGAGGAAGCCACCCGCGCCGGCATGCCCTTCGTCAACGCCCGTTGGCTCGGCGGTATGCTCACCAACTTCAAGACCATCCAGAACCGGATCAAGAGACTCCAGCAGCTCAAAGAGATGAAGGCCGACGGAACTTTCGACCTCCTCACCAAGAAAGAAGCTGCCAAGCTCGACCTCGAAATCGAGAAACTGGAGAAATTCCTCGGCGGTATCACCGGCATGAAGAAAATCCCGGACGCCATGTTCATCGTTGACCCCCGCAAAGAGCGCATCGCTGTTGCTGAGGCCCACAAGCTCGGTATCCCGATCATCGCCATTGTTGACACCAACTGTGACCCCGACGAGATCGACTATGTCATCCCCGGCAACGACGACGCCATCCGCGCTGTCCGCCTCATCTCCGGTGCCATGGCTGACGCCATCATCGAAGGCCGCGGCGGTGTCTAGGACACAGACGTCGAAGAAGCTCCTGCTGAAGAAGCTGCCGAATAAGATTACAACACAACCATATTTCACATAAAAAGGAGATGCTCATTATGAGTTTTACTGCTCAGGACGTAAAAGCCCTTCGTGAGAAGACCGGCGTCGGCATGATGGAGTGCAAAAAGGCACTCGTCGAAGCAGACGGCGATATGGACAAAGCTATTGACGTTCTCCGGGAGAGAGGACTTGCCGCTTCCGTCAAGAAGTCCGGCAGAACCGCTGCAGACGGTGTGGTTTATGCTTACACCGACGAAGCTTCCAAAGTCTCTGTCCTCGTTGAAGTCAACTCCGAGACCGACTTCGTCGCCAAGAACGAGAAGTTCCAGTCCTTCGTGGCCGATGTCGCCAAGACCATCGCTGCGGAGAACCCGGCTGACGTGGAAGCCCTCGAAGAGCTCAAACTGGCCGGTTCTGACAGAACCGTCAAAGAGACCATCCAGGATCTGGTCCTTGCCATCGGCGAGAACATGAAGATCCGTCGTTTTGTCCGCACTGAGGGCATCGTCAGCTCCTACATCCATATGGGTGGCGCTGTTGGCGTTCTCGTCAACTTCGACACCACCGATGAACTGGCTGCTTCCGACGAGTTCAAGGCTATGGGTAAGGACGTCGCCATGCAGATCGCTGCCATGAGCCCCTCTTACCTGGACCCCGCTGCTGTTCCGGCTGAAGTCCTCGACCACGAAACCGAGATCCTGAAGGCACAGATGAAGGAAGACCCCAAAATGGCCAACAAGCCGGAGCAGGTCCTCGCCAACATCGTCAAGGGCAAGCTTGGCAAGTACTATAAAGAGAACTGCCTCCTGAACCAGGAGTTCGTCAAGGCGGAAAACCACGAAGACGTGGCTGCCTATGTCGCTTCTGTTGCTAAGAAGCTTGGCGGCGACATCAAAGTCACCGGCTTCACCCGCTATGCCAAGGGCGAAGGCATCGAGAAGAAGGAAGAAAACTTCGCAGCCGAAATCGCCAGCATGGTGAAATAAGTCGAGAGACAACGAAATCGTTAAGAATGGGCTTACGTGATTTGCGTAAGCCCTTTTCTTTTTATACAATATATGGTATAATTCCAAAAGTTATTTTGAGTCTTTATGCAATGAAGGAGGGTTAACTTCATGGCAGCAGCAGCCGGACAACGCAGGTCCGCCACCGCGGGGCGCAGAACGCAGCCTCAGCGGAGAGGTTCTGCGAACTCCAAACGTCCCAAAAAACGGCGTCCGGAAGGGAAACATTCCATTCTGGGGTCCATTGTGAAGGTCTTGCTTCTCGGCATTCTTCTGACAATGGTCTTCATGTTCGTCTATCTCATCGCATACGTGCACGGCAGTGCCGCTATCAACCTCGATGACTACAAGTCCGAGCAGGCACAGACCAGTATCATCTATGCGAAGAACGCCCAGGGCAAATACACGCAGATCGCGGCGCTCCATGGGGAGCAGAACCGTATTTGGGCAGAGCTCGATGAGATCCCTGACGGTCTCCAGAAAGCCTTTATCTCTCTGGAAGACAAACGTTTTTACAAGCATGACGGCGTCGACTGGATCAGAACCATTGGTGCCATCATCAAATACCACGGAAAACAGGGCGGTTCTACGCTGACCCAGCAGCTGATCAAGAACCTGACCGAGGAAAACCAGGTCACCATCGCGAGAAAGCTGAAGGAGATCCTCTACGCTCTGAACCTTGAGAACAATTACTCCAAGGATGAGATCTTGGAAGCTTACCTCAACACGATCCCCCTCGGTTCCGGCTGTTACGGGGTCGAGACCGCAGCAGAGAAGTATTTCGGGAAGGACCTCAACGAACTGACCATTGCTGAGGACGCCTGCCTTGCCTGTATCACCAAGGCTCCCACCGCTTATAACCCCCTGCTTTACCCGGACGCCAACAAAGAGCGTCGTGCCCTCTGTCTCGAGTATATGCTGGACGAGGATGCCATCAACAAAGAGCAGTACAATGCGGCTCTCAAGGAAGAGATCGTCTACACCAATTCCGAGAATTACGTCCCGAGAAAGTCTGCTTCGGAGAGCTCCACTGACAATCAGATCAACAGTTACTATGTGGACTATGTCATCGATACCGTCATCAATGACATGATGGAGAAGTATAACTACTCGAAGTCCGAAGCCACCCGGAAAGTTTACAGCGGCGGTCTTCGCATTTATTCCTGCGAAAACCCGAATATCCAGGCGGCGGCCGAATATGTTTACGTCAACCGTCGTTCCTTCCCCTCGGAACCCAGCCGTACCGAGACCGGAGAGAACAACACGAAGAAGAAAGTCCAGTCGGCCATCACCATTATGGACTACAGCGGCCACGTGGTGGCTATGGTGGGCGGCGCCGGTCCGAAGACCATCAACCGCGGTCTGAACCGTGCGACCGACTCCATTCGTTCCCCGGGTTCTTCCATCAAGCCTCTCAGCGTCTACGCTCCGGCCATGGAAGAGGGCCTCATCTCTTACTCGACTCCGGTCCTCAACTATGCGTTGAAGATCAACGGCAAAGAGTGGCCCCAGAACTTCTCCGGCGATCACGGTAACCCCAACAACCGTGTCACGGTCCAGTATGCCGTTGCCCAGTCCCTCAACACCTGTGCAGCCCAGCTGGCCAACAAGATGGGAACGACCACCTGTCTCAACTACCTGATGAAGAACTTCCACATTACGACTTTGGTCAAGAGTGGTAAGTATACGGACAGCAACCTGTCCTCCATGGCCGTCGGCGGTATGACCCACGGTGTCACCACCCTGGAGATGTGCGCAGCCTATGCCACCTTCGGCAACGGCGGCAAGTATTACACTCCGAAGTGCTACACCACCGTCACCGACTACAAGGGCGAAAAGACCCTGCTCGACGGTTCTCAGAAACCCACCCAGGCCATCAAACCCGGTACTGCGGGCTCCATGAACAAGGTCATGCAGACCGTTGTCACCGAAGGTACCGGTAAAGGCTGCGGCGTTGTCGGCTTCACCTCCTACATGAAGACCGGTACGACCTCTGACACCAAGGATAAATGGACCTGCGGCGGAACGCCTTACTATGTGGCAGCCGTCTGGTACGGCTACGACAAGCAGGAAGAGATGACCAACTTTGCCAGCGGCTATAACCCGGCCGCCCACATTTGGTCTGCGGTCATGAACCGGGTCCACAACGGTCTCTCCAAGAAGAACTTTGACCTGGACGATCAGATCGTTGCGAGAAGCTACTGCACCCGGTCCGGTCTTTTGGCCGGCTCCAACTGCCCGAAAGCCACCGGCTACTACGACAAGGACAACCTGCCGGAGACCTGCTCCGGTCGACACAGTGGCGGGCTTTCCAGCGGAGAGGTCAGCACCACGAGACGTCGGACCTATGCGACCACCGCCCGGAATGCCTCGACTTCGGCCACCACCGGCGCTGCTTCCACTACGGCGGCCCCGTCGGTCACCTCGGCGGCTCCTGTCACATCAGCAGCGCCTGTCACACCGGCACCTGCCACGCAGTGAACACAATGAAATGAATGGGCGGCGATACCGGAATCCCGGTTCGCCGTCCCTTTTTTGGAAAGGAACACCATGATCATACTCTCCGTCGACTTTGGAGATGCCCGCACCGGCATTGCAGTCTGCGATGCACATGAACTCCTGGCTTCTCCGGTCACCGTCATCCATGAGGGCTACCTGCCGAAGGTGGCAAAACGCATTGCTGAGCTGGCTTCGGAAAAGAGAGCCGAACTCGTGGTGGTGGGGAACCCGGTCAACATGGACGGCTCAGAAGGGCCGCGCTCGGAGAAATGCCGGGAACTGGCGAAACTTCTGGAAGGGGAGTACCACCTGAAGACCGACATGATGGACGAGCGGCTGACCACCGTAGAAGCCCACCGGGCACTGAACGTCACCAATACCCGGGGGAAGGACCGAAAGGCTGTCATAGATGCGGTCTCTGCCGTCATCATTCTGGAAGATTATATAAAAATGAAACGTAACTGAGGTAACCATGCTGGAACAACCGTTTTTAGAACTTCGAAGAAAAGCTATCGAACAGGAATTCTCCCGGATGAATGACCGTCAGCTGGAAGCAGTCACCACTACAGAGGGGCCTCTGCTTGTCCTGGCGGGAGCCGGGTCCGGGAAGACCACCGTATTGGTCAATCGCATTGCGAACCTGATCCGCTTTGGAAAGGCCTATACGTCGGAGGAACTCTGCCGGCCTGTGACAGAAGCAGACCTGCAGATGCTGAAGGACTACCTGGAAGGGAAGTCCGAACTGCCCTTCGATGTGGCCGATTTGCTGGCTGTAGAGCCTGCAAAGCCCTGGCAGATCCTTGCAATCACTTTCACCAATAAAGCCGCCAACGAGCTCAAAGAACGTCTGGGGGCTTTTCTGGGGGACGATGCTCTGGACATCTGGGCCGGTACCTTCCACTCTGTCTGTTCCCGGATGCTGCGCCGCTACGGAGACCGACTGGGGTACACGAACCATTTCACTATTTACGATACCGATGACTCGAAGCGGGTCATGAAAGAGTGTCAGCGGCTTTTGAATATCGACGATAAGATCATGCCCCATAAGGAGATCTTGTCTGCCATTGGCCACGCGAAGGAACGGCTTCTTACTCCTGCGGAATACCAAAAGGAGGCGGCGGGAGATATCCGCACCTCGAAATATGCGGAGTGCTACGCTCTTTACCAGAAACTCCTCATGCAGGCCGATGCCATGGACTTCAATGACATGATCTTCAATGCCGTCAAGCTCCTCGAACAGGAGCCGGAAGTCCGGGAACACTACCAGAACCAATTCCGCTATGTCCTCGTCGACGAGTACCAGGACACCGACCCGGCCCAGTATGTACTGACCAGTATCCTTGCCGGGAAGTATCGGAACATCTGCGTCGTCGGAGACGATGACCAAAGTATTTACGGGTTCCGGGGAGCGACCATTGAGAACATCCTCAACTTTGAAAGCAATTTCAAAAATGCCAAAACCATTCGTTTGGAGCAGAACTACCGTTCCACCGGCAACATTTTGAATGCCGCCAATGAAGTCATCTCCCACAACACCCAGCGAAAGGGGAAGAACCTCTGGACCAATGCCGGGGACGGGGAGAAGATCACTCAGTTCACGGCAGCCAATGCGGACTACGAAGGGCGGTACATCGCCGACGTCATTGAGACTAACGTTTCGAACGGCAGAAAGTTTTCGGACCACGCAATTCTTTACCGCTCCAACGCCCAGTCCAGTTCCATTGAAAGTGCCTTCATCAAAAACGGCATTCCTTACAAAATCATCGGCGGACGTCGTTTCTATGAGCGAAAAGAGATCCGCGACGCCATTGCCTACCTGACGGTCGTCGACAACCCGGCGGACAATGTCAAACTTCGCCGGATCATCAATGAGCCAAAGCGGGGCATTGGAGACACCACCGTCAATGCGGCGGCCGATATTGCGGCGGGCCTTGGGACCAGCATTTACGACGTCATCTGCCACCCGGACGAGTACGCGCGTCTGAGCCGTTCTGCCACCAAACTTCAGAAATTCACCCATATGATCGACGGCTTCCGGGTAGACCTGGAGGACGCCGACCTCGGGGCCCTTTTCGATGAACTGATGGAGCAGTCCGGGTACCTCGAGTCTCTGAAGGCCGACAAGGAACGGTTCGAAGAGCGGCGGGACAACCTCGCTGAACTCAAGAACAACATTGTCCGCTACATGAGTGAGACGGAGGGGGGAGACCTGTCCGGCTTCCTCGAAGAAGTCTCTCTTCTTACAGACATCGACCAATATAATGAACAGCAGGACTCGGTGGTCCTCATGACCATGCATGCGGCCAAAGGCCTCGAATTCCCGGTGGTATTCCTCGCCGGCATGGAAGAGGGCATTTTTCCGAGCCGGCAGTCCATGTTCGACTCTACGCAAATGCAGGAGGAACGCCGGCTTGCCTATGTGGGCATCACCCGGGCCAGAGAAAAGCTGTACCTCACCAATGCCGCCGAACGGATGCTCTACGGCCAGACCAACCGGAACCAGCCTTCTCCCTTCCTGGAAGAACTGCCACCGGAGGTCCTGGAAGACGGGAATGAAGGATCTCCCTATTCCGCGGAGAACAACCGGGGCTTCAGCGGCGGCTACGGTGACCAGAGTTACGGCAACAGCTATGGCACCGGCTACTCGAGCTTTGGCCGAAGCTCCTCGGAGTACCGGGGCTGGTCTGCCGGAAGCACTTCCGGAGCCTCCCGGGGACGTTCCGGGGACCGGGATGCCGCCCACACCAGTTCCGCTCAGAAGAATGCGGAAAAAGCCCGAAGAGCAAAAGCGGCAGCGGCTTCCGCCTCCGGGGAGACCTATTCCATTGGGGACACCGTAAAGCACAAGGCCTTCGGTACCGGCGTCGTGCTCAATGCAAAGCCCATGGGCAACGACACTCTTTTGGAGATCGCCTTTGAAAAGGCCGGCACCAAGAAAGTTATGGCCAATTTTGCCAAACTGACCAAAGTATAAATCTATACTTGAGTTTTTAAAGAAAAATGTTATACTGAAGGTGTGAAATGTCAGACTTTTCCGAACAAAACGGAAAAGTCTGAACTGTTTGCAAGGGAGGGTGTATTATGAAACACTATTTTATCCAAAACCCCAATTCCGGCAAAAACAATAAAGTCGACATCATCAAAGACCTGGTCATTCCCGCGGCGGAAAAGGCCGGCGTCGACTATGAAATTTATGACACTCAGTGTGCCGGAGATGCGACCCGCTTCTGCAAAGAGGTGGCGCAACAGGCCAAAGAGAAGGGGGAGACCATCCGCATTTATGCCGTCGGCGGCGATGGGACCCTTTATGAAGTCATCAACGGTGTCGTCGGTTACGACAATGTGGAAGTCACCGTGGTCCCGAAGGGCTCCGGCAACGACTACATTCGTCTCTATGGGACCGAAGAGCAGTTCTTAAAGGTCGAAAACCTCATTGACGGCATTCCTCTGACCGTAGATGCCCTGAAGGTCACCGACCAGGACGGCGTTACCGAGTATGCCATCAACCAAGCCTCTCTGGGCTTTGACGCAGAAGCCTGTTCGAAGCAGGAAGCCATGAAGCGGCTGCCCGGCGCCATTGGCCACCGGACCTATGTCCTCGGCGGGCTTTACTGTATGTTCGCGAAAGTCTATAACAAGTTCCGGGTCTTCGTGGACGGAGAAGAGACCTGGGGCCCCTTCATCCAGGCTACCGCATGGGTCGGCCAGTACTATGGTTCCGGCATCAAAGGCGGCACCTTTGGTGACCCCACCGACGGCCTTCTGGACTTCTCCATCATCCACCGAGTCATGTCCTGGCCCTTCATGTTCCCTTATATGCTATTCCACTGGCAGCAGAAGTTCGACTACTATAAGTACCCCTTTGTCGACTATGTCCGCGGTAAGGTTATGACCATTGACGGGGAAGGGAAATCCTTTGACGTCAACGTTGACGGGGAGTGCCGTCCTGTGACGAAGGTCACTTTCGAGAGCGTTCCCGCTGCCTTCACGTTCATTCTTCCGAAGGACACGACCTTCTTCAAGGATATTGAAAGTGGGAAAACAGTCTACACCATCGACCAGGGCAAAAAATGTGAGGAACCGAAGCGGACCAAGCTTTTGAACAAGTATAAGTTCCACAAGTACTATAACCAGAAGCTCCGTGGCTACGGCTCAAAGCGGAAATAACCCAACAGCACACGAATGGCAGGGAGGATCTCTCTGCCATTTTTTCGGTCTTTATGGTATGATCGTTTAGGTTATTTTAATCTTTTCGTGTAAGATGTGCTTGAAGGAGGTCTCCTGTTATGGTAAACCCAAAACTGGTCAGCATCGGCGTCTTCGCCGGCATGGCTGCCATCGGCTCCACGGTGGTCCCGGCCATGACGAAGAAGGCCACGAACAAAGCGGCTAAACAGAAACTGACGAAGTCGACTGCGCAAATCGACTTTGACAATATGGGTCCTGAGATCGTCCGGAAGGACCAGTCTTCAGAGGAGGACAAATAAATGGAATTCAACACCGAAAAGTTTGCGGAGGAAGCCCTGCACTCCATTCAGGGAAACATTGCGAACCTCAACACGCTGAACATCATTGTGGTCGGCAAAACCGGGGCGGGGAAGAGTACCCTCATCAACAGTGTTTTCCGGGAAGAGCTGGCAGCGGAAGGCATGGGAAAACCCGTGACCAACCACATGAGCAAGATCACCAAAGAGGGCTTCCCCCTGAACATTTACGATACCCGAGGCTTTGAGCTGGGGCGCGATGCACAGATCGAAGTCCGCAATGAGATCATCGACACCATCAAAGAAGGGGTCAAGACGAAGGACGTCAACAAGGCGATCCACTGCATCTGGTACTGTGTCAACACGGCCACCAACCGCATCGAGCCGGAGGAGATCGACTGGCTCCGGGAGTTCGCTAAGGAGAACGCCATGACCAATGTGCCGGTCATCGTGGTCCTGACCCAGTCCTTCTCCAAAAAGAATGCCCAGGCCCTTCGGAAACTGGTCCTCGATGAAAAACTCGATGTGCTCCAGGTGGTCCCGGTCCTTGCTAAGGACTATGAGATCGATGAAGATTACATCGCTAAAGCCTATGGACTCGATGTACTCATCCAGGTCATGGCGGAAGCTCTGCCGGATGAACTCCTGAGTACCCTTTTAAACGTGCAACGCGCGTCCCTTGACCTCAAACGGTATTATGCTAGAACGGCGGTCGCCGCCGCCACCTCTGCTGCCTTTGGGGAAGGGTTCATGCCGGTCCCCTTTGCGGACAGCGCGCTGCTCATCCCGACCCAAATCGCCATGATCGGCTCCATTACGGCGATCTTCGGTCTCGAAGTGAACAAGAGCATTCTCGTTACCTTTGCGGGAGCTATGTTGGGCACTTCCGGTGCGACTCTCGCGGGGAAGGCCATCAGCTCCAGCCTGATGAAACTGATCCCCGGAGCAGGCACCGTTCTCGGCGGCACCATTTCCGGTTCCACCGCGGCGGTCATTACGACCACGCTGGGAGAAGCATACATCCTCCTTATGGAAATGCTGTGGCTCGGAGAGTTCAACGCGACCGATTTCGACAGCCCCACGGGCCGCCAGCAGTTTCGGCAGCTCTTCCGGGAGCGCCTGGAAGATCGGACCTCCAAAGTCTCGGACCTGCCGGAAGGCCACTCCCTGGGAGACGTCATGGACCTGCCGGAGAACGTGAAGATCCCATCCTCGATCCAGAGCATGATCGACACCGGAATGAAGGCGGCGGAGAACCTCTCCGTTACTGACCTCATCAAAGGGGCTGCCTCCAAAGTCCCCGGCGCCATCGAAAGCCTCATGGGCGGAGAACTGCCGGAGTCCCTGAAAAAGTCCCGGCTCGGCAAAGCCATCGAAGTTTACAAGATCCTCAGTGAAGAAGAAAAGAAATAATGAAAAGGACCCTTTCTCTTTCGAGAAAGGGTCTCTTGCTTGTTTCTTTATGCCCGGCGCCGCCAGTGGACCTCCAGGCCCTCGTGCTCGAGGGCTGCGTCCTCCACGACTTTCCGAAAGGCGTAGAAGTAGCCGTCCAGTGAGCGCTTCATGTACTTGTAACCGTGGAAGGTGATGGAGACAGGCTCTTCTCTGGAACCCCGGGCCGCCAGGTCTCCCAGGCAGTCGTTCAGGGCATCTAAGTTCCCGCCGTAGTAGTCGGGGAGTTCCAATTGTGCCTGCAGGGTTTTGTGGAGCTCCTCGTGGGTGGTGACGTTCGACAGGTCAACGTTGAACACTTTGCTTTCTTCCATGGGGGTCACTCCTCTCCGTACAGCAGTTCAAAGGTCTCGTAATGGTCCGGCGTGTAG
>JAFUZN010000157.1 GCA_017476565.1 Clostridia bacterium | reverse complement strand
GTTGGCGAAGGCTGGGTTCACGTTCTTGCCCTTGATGGCCTTGTCGTAGGCTTTGATGAGGGCATCGAAGTCCTTGGACTCCTGGGCGGCCGTCTCAAAGTACTGGTAGGCCTCCTGGTACTCGTTGATCCGGTCCTTTGACTGTCTTGCATAGCGGTTATACCACTTGTTCAGGTCCGTCGGGTAGTAAGCTTCCAGGTAGTTGTCGAGGACGCCGTACTGCTGGATCCCCACCAGGTTCAGGAGCTTCACCTGGTTTTTCCGGTACTGGAACCCATAGGTGTCATCCCCGTCCGCGATTTGCCCATTCAGTTCCCCATACTTGTCGAGGGCTGAAATGAGTTTCCCCTGCCGGGCCAGGTGCTGGGCCTCCGCGGTACCGTGGTACACGCTCCAGCCCTCATGGCCCAGGAGAATGCCGAAGACCAGGAAGAAGATGGCCATGATGGGGATGATGAACTGCCACCACTCAAAGGGGTAGTGTTTCATATCGTCGAGGCATTCTTCACAGTAGTCGGTGCCCTCCACGACTTCGTGTTCCCCGCAAATTTCACACATGACGGGTTTGTGGTAGTCCGGCTTGATGCCGTGGCGCTTCTCATACAGCGCCCGGTCGACGATCTCGCCCCACTCGGCATCGGGGGCCTGCTTGCGCATTTCGTCGATTTCGCCCTGGACGAGGTTTTTCAGGTCCTCGAGCTCCATGTTGAGCTCTTCCTGGGTCCGGGGACGCAGGGGGTCCGGCCCCTCTTCCACGACTTCCTCAGCGGCTTTGCCGAGGGTGCCGTCCTTCAGGGCTTTCCGGCGGGCTTTCTCTTTCATCTTTTCCGCTTTGCGGGCGGCTTTCTCCGCCTTTTTCTTCGCTTTTGCGGCTTCTTTTTCTGCCTGTTTCAGGTTCTCTGTGCTCAAATGGGCACCTCCTTAGTCTTCCGCTGAAGCCAGCTTACTGGAATAGTCCATCGCCTGGAAATTTTTGGTCAGGGACTTCAGGTCGAGCCCCTTTGCTACATAGAAGTAGTTTCCATACTCATTGTTGATGCTGATGGTCTTCCCCATGAGGAGAATGGTGTCGTCCTGGCCATCGGCCTTTTTCAGAGTGAACATTTCCACGTCGGCCGTGTAGTCCACCGAGGCACGGTCTTTGTCCGTGGCGTCCACCAGTTCGACGGCCTTCAGCTCTTCGAGGAAGGCAGCAATGTCTTCGGCCTTCGTGAGTTCCTTCTCATCGAGGGAGAGGCCCTTTTTGCTGTCGAGCCCTCCGCGATGTAAGTATTCTACACTGCTGACGCTGGAAGCCTTCGGGTAAAGCGGGTCCCCGTTCTCGTCCACAGGGCCTTTGTCCCCGTTTTTCACGACCAAGACCACCGCCGCTGCAATGAGGGCGAGGATGACCACGGCGGCCACCGCGATGATAGCGATCTTTTTGCTTTTTTTGTTCTGTTCCGACATAACCTGCGGATCCTTTCCGGAGCGTGAAGCCGCTCCTCTTCAAAAGTTCTTCTAATTATAACGCCTGCCGTTCTCTGTCACAAGAGAAATCCTTGCATTACCGGGCCCGGGGTGTTAGAATTTCTCGCGTATTATTCTATATAAGTATATGACTGAAACTAAAATGAAGGTGAAACCTTGAAGCTGAGAGAAGACATTCGGAACGTCGCGATGATCGCCCACGTCGACCACGGCAAGACCACTCTGGTGGACGCCCTCCTGAAACAGAGCGGCATTTTCCGCCAGAACGAGCAGGTGGACGAACGGGTCATGGACTCCAACGACTTAGAGCGGGAACGCGGCATCACCATTTTGTCCAAAAACACCTCCGTGCGCTACGGCGACACGAAGATCAATATCATCGACACCCCGGGCCACGCCGACTTCGGCGGCGAAGTGGAGCGGATCCTCCTCATGGTGGACGGCGTCCTGCTCCTCGTCGACGCCTTCGAAGGGTGTATGCCCCAGACCCGGTTCGTCCTGAAAAAAGCCCTGGGCCTCAAGAAGAAAGTCGTGGTGGTCATCAACAAGATCGACCGACCCGGCGCCCGACCCGCCGAAGTGGTGGACGAGGTCATCGACCTGTTCATCGAGCTGGGGGCCGACGAGGACCAGATCGAGTTCCCGGTGGTCTATGCCTCCGCGCGAGACGGTTACGCCTCTTACGACGAGCGGGACCGGGAGGGCGATATGCGCCCCATCTTCGAGAGCATTTTGAAGGAAGTCCCCGCCCCGAAGGGCGATGTGGACGCACCCCTCCAGGTGCTGTTCTCCTCCCTCGACTATGACGACTACGTGGGCCGCATGGGCATTGGGCGCATAGAGCGGGGCACCATCAAGCAGGGCGAGCCCCTGGTCCTTTGCAAGACCGACGGGGCCGAGGAGAAGGTCAAGGTCTCCAAGCTCTACGTGTACGAAGGCCTTGGACGTCAGGAAGTGAAGGAAGCCGGCGCCGGGGAGATCATCTGTGTCTCCGGTATTTCCGACATCAACATCGGCGAGACCGCCTGCGACCCGGAGCAGGTGGAGCCCCTCGAGTTCATCAAGATCGACGAGCCCACCATCTCCATGAACTTCATCGTCAACGACTCCCCCTTCGCCGGCAGAGAAGGGAAATATGTTACATCGCGGAACATTCGGGACCGGCTCTTCAAAGAAGTGGAAACCAATGTGGCCATGCGGGTCGAAGAGACGGAGACCACCGACACCTTCAAAGTCTCCGGCCGGGGAGAACTGCACCTTTCGATCCTCATTGAGACCATGCGCCGGGAAGGGTATGAGTTCGCCGTCTCCCGCCCGAAGGTCATCTTCAAACGGGACGACAACGGCCAGCTCTTAGAGCCTATGGAGATCCTCTCCGTGGAAGTGCCCTCCGAATACGTGGGGGCCGTCATCGAAAAGCTCGGCACCCGGAAAGCGGAACTGCGGGACATGGCCGCCCACGAAGGTGGGGCCACTCACCTCGAGTTCTCGGTGCCGTCCCGGGGCCTCATCGGCTACCGGTCGGAGTTCCTGACGGACACCAACGGCAACGGGATCATGAACCAGCTCTTCGACGGCTACGCACCCTACAAGGGCGATATGGAGACGAGAGAACGGGGTTCTATCGTGGTCCATGAGACCGGCGTCTCCTCCGCCTACGGACTCTTCAACACCCAGGACCGCGGCACCCTCTTTATCGGTGCCGGCGTGGACGTGTATGAAGGCATGATCGTCGGCGAGTGCAACCGGGCCGAGGACATTGTC
>JAFUZN010000156.1 GCA_017476565.1 Clostridia bacterium | reverse complement strand
TGCAGGCCGTCAAAGGCCCGGTTCATGGCAAGAAAGGTCGCCTGCAAAATATTGAGTTCATCGATCTCTTTCTCCGTAGCAGAAGCTACCGAGTAATCCTCGGCCGCTTCCAGAATGAGTTCGAAGAGTTCGTCTCTCTTTTTGGCGGTCAGCTTTTTCGAGTCGTTGAGGCCCGGAAGGTCGGTGCCGGGTTTCAGGACGACGGCCGCCGCAAAAACGGGACCGGCCAGAGGACCTCTCCCCGCTTCGTCGATGCCGCAGACCCGGGGGTACCCTTCGGCCTGCCAGGCCTCTTCCAGTTCATAAGTGGGGACGGTCTTTTCCTTCGCCATGGCCTATCCTTTCGGGCGCTCGAGGGTGATCTTCCCGAGCTTGCCGCTGCGGTATTCGTTCAGGAGAGTGTTGGCGGCCCGTTCCGTGTCGACTTCATTTCCCCGGAGCAGCATGCCCCGCTTGCGACCAATGGCCTCCAGTACTTCATAGTCTTCCAGTTCGGCGACAGAGGCATCGACCTTATAGCGTTCCGTGAGCCGGTCGGTGTAGTCGGTCTTCAAAATGTGGAGGAGCCGAACGGCAATGGTCTCCACATCCATGACATCGCTCTTGATGGAGCCGATGAAAGCCAGTTTATCGCCCACGGAGGGGTCGTCGAATTTGGGCCATAGGACGCCGGGGGTGTCGAGGAGTTCGATGCCGTCACCGCAGACCACCCACTGGTTTTGGCGGGTGACACCCGGGCGGTTCGCCACCTGGAGTTTTGCCTTGGCACTCATACGGTTGATGAAGGAGGATTTTCCCGTATTGGGGATGCCCACCACCATGAGCCGCAGGGGCCGGCCGGCCATGCCTTTGCTCTCATTTCGCTCGATGACCTCGGCCAGAGCCTTTCGCACCAGGGGCACAAAGCCGTTCAGGCCTTTGCCCGTCTTGCAGTCCACCGCAAGCACAAAAGCGCCCCGGGACTGGAAAAAGCGGATCCAGGCATCGGTGGCGTTCTTGTCCGCGACATCGGACTTGTTGAGCAGGATGATCCGGGGTTTGCCCGCGGTGATCTCATCGAGTTCCGGGTTGCGGCTGCTCTCCGGAATGCGGGCGTCAACAAGCTCGACGACAGCATCTACCAAAGGCAGGCTCTCTTTGATTTTCCGACGGGTCCGGGCCATATGCCCCGGGAACCACTGAACGGTCTGTTTCTGAAAATCCGGCATTTAACCCTCCGGGAGGACCAGGTCCACAAGGCCGTTCGGGGTCGACGCTCTCTTGGCAATGCCTAAAATGTAGTCATTGTCGATGAGGCCGATGGCCGTCGAACGGGAGTCGATGGAATTCTGGCGGTTATCTCCCATGACGAAGCATTCTCCTTCCGGCACCATCAGGGGCAGGGACATGTCATAGGAGTTGATGGTTTCGTTGTTGATGTAGGGTTCGTCTAAGATCTGGCCGTTGACGATGACATCTCCCGTGTCGAAGTTGATGTCGATGATCTGGCCTTCCGTAGCGATGACCCGTTTGATGATGTTCTCATGGTAAGCGTTGTCCTGGGAAATGACGACTACATCGCCATACTTCGGCTCCCGGTCCCCCATTTGGGACAGGAAGACCCAGTCCCCGGAATGGAGGGTGGGCTCCATGGACTCGCCGACGACACCGGAGAACCGGTAGAGGAACGTAAAGAGGACAGCCGTCATGACTGCTGCCACCATGAGGACGCTGACGAGTTCGTAGAGGAAAGACACCCCTTTTCGCACTTCCGTCGAGGGTTCTTCCGGGGCTTCGACGGTGTCGAGGACGAGTTCCCCTTCGACGGCTGCGGTCTCCAGGGTCTCAACAGCCTCCGCTGCCTCGCTGTATTCTTCTTCCGCTTTGGCCAGTTCTTCGGCCAGGGTATTTTTCTTAAACAGACTCATGTTTTCATTCCTCCGCATTGGAAAGATGGACCAGGACTTTGCCTAAGATCCGATGGGTGTCGACCAGCCCTACTTCATAGGAGCGGGAGTCGAGAGAATTGCCACGGTTGTCTCCCATGACGAAGACATAGCCCCGGGGCACCGTCAGGGGAAAGTCCGGGGGGCCCGGAGAGACATCGTAGGTCTCCTGATCGATGTATGGTTCTTCCAGCAGTTCTCCGTTGAGGTAGACGCTGCCGTCTCTGAGGTCGATGGTGTCGCCGCTAACTGCAATGACCCGCTTGACCAGCGGTGCATCGTCGGACCGGGAGATGACGACGATTTCCCCGCGTTTGAAACGGGTGGTGACGTCCGTCAGAATGAGCCGGTCCCCGTCCTGCAGGTTCGGGACCATGGATTGGCCGTCGACAGTGACGACCCGGAAGAGGAAGACGAGGATGAGCATGACAGCGGCAATGGCGCCGGCCACAGTGGCGACGAAGTCGAACCATTTTTCTGCGGGGTCCGGTCGGACTTCCGCTGAGTCTACAGAGACACCACGGTATTGGATCTTCATGCGCTGCCCTCCTTTTCCGAAAGGTTTCTATTATCCGCAATATTCTACCAAAAAAGCGTTCCAATATCCACTATTAATTAAATAAAAGAAGGAGACCTCCGAGAGATCTCCTTCAGTGCGTTCACTTGGAATGGGCCGTGTCTTAGACAGTGCCTTTGACTTTGGCAGCCTTACCGACGCGGTCACGCAGATAGTAGAGCTTCGCTCTGCGAACCTTACCGGAACGGACGACCGTGACTTTGGTCACGTTCGGGGAGTTGACCGGGAAGACTCTTTCGACGCCGACGCCGTAGGAAACGCGGCGAACGGTGAAGGTTTCGGAAACGCCGGAACCTCTCTTCGCGATGATGGTGCCTTCGAAGGCCTGGATACGCTCTCTGCTGCCTTCTTTGATGCGCACGTCGACTCTGACGGTGTCACCGATGTTGAGCACCGGCTGCTCTTCTTTGACCATACCTTCGGTCATGATTTTCAATGCGTCCATGTGTTTTTCCTCCTTCAAGAACAGAGACGTTCATTCACGCTTCGCGTCAGAGGACCGTCCGCTTTTGGAACATAATGCTTTAATATATTATCAGCAACCGTTTCCGTTTGCAAGTGTTTTTTCCGGGACCGTTGGATTTCCCGTCAGATTATGCTAAAATACTTCTCACCACACAGGAAAAGAGGCAGAAACTCCCATGCGCATGCGGAACAAGAAGAATCTGAAACCGCGACTCGAAGCCGTGGCCGACTACCTGCTGGACGCCACTTCCGAAGACCCCAACGCGAAGACCGCCGTCCTCGTCAAGGAGTACTTCGACTACGAAGCCATCTTCGGCAATGACCACCCGGTCTACCTGGAGGTCGGTTGCGGAAAAGGCCAGTTCATCGTCGAGCTGGCGGCCCGGCACCCCGAATACAATTACATCGCCGTGGAAAAGGTGGCCAACGTCATCGTCACCGCAGCGGAGCGTGCCAAAGAAGCGGGGCTCCAGAATGTGAAGTTCGCCCTCTGCGGGGCAGAGTACCTGCCAAAGTTCCTGCCGGAACAGTCCATTGCGGGCATCTACCTCAACTTCTCCTGTCCCTACCCCAAAAACACCTATGCGAACCACCGGCTCACGAACCAGCGCTTCCTTGTCATTTACAAAGAGTTGCTGGCCCCCGGAGCCGTCATTGAGCAGAAGACCGACAACATGCACTTTTTCGAGTACTCTTTAGAAGAGTTCACGAAGGGGGGCTACCGGCTTCAGAACATCTCTCTGGACCTTCATCACAGTGACTTTGAGGGGAACATCGTCACCGAGTATGAACAGCGGTTTTCGAGCCAGGGTTACCCCATTTACCGGCTGGAAGCTTACCTGCCGGAAGCGTAAACGGAAAGAAGGAAATGAAATGTCCATCGTCATCCCTGTCCTCTTGTTCCTGGTCTTTGCCGGGCTTTGCATCACTATGGATCTCCTCGGCTGGAAAAACTTCCGGCACCTTTACTGGCTCATCAGTACCCTTTCCGGGTTTGTGGGGAACATCACCTTTTTCCTCATGATGGGCTATTACAATTCCCTTGCCGTGAGCCAGAGGGAAGCGGTCACTGCGGTGGCAGAGTTCGTCCCCTATGGGAGGTACGCCATCGTCTGCGCCATGTTCGCTTTCTTCCTGCTGGGCCTCATGGTCTTTGCCATCGTCTTCTGGATCGGGAGGTACCTCATCGCGAAAGAAGAGGGAGAATACTTCCGCGGATAAACTGAAAACGGAGCCTTTCGGCTCCGCTTTTTTATTTCCGTTTTGACTTTTTAGCCGCTTTTTTCGCGGCTTTTTTTGCGCCCTTTTTCTCGATCTTGGCCTGCTTTTTGGACCGTTTTTTCTCATCCCGGGCGTCCATTTTGTTGGAGACGTTCGTAATGTAAAGGCCCACGCTGGCGGCCGACAGAGTGACCCTTACCAGGTCCTGCCAGCGGTTTTTCGTAATGTCCCGGAACACGGCGTCGTAGTCCATCCCGGCGATCTGCCGGTAGACTTTGCTGCTCAGTTCCAGGTTCGAGAAATAGGCGACCATCTCGGTCCCCAGGTACTTCTCATAAAGGTCCGAGAGGAACTTTTCAAAGGCCGGCCGGGACAGATCCAGGTTCCGTTCCAGGAAAGAAGCAAGGGTCAGCGTCTCGAACTGCTCCACTGCTCCAAGGAGGCGATCTACCAAAATGGCTCCGTTCTCCGTCTGAAGTCCCCGGTCCACATAGTCCGCCACCGTGAGTTTGATGTTGTTCCGAAGACCTCCGGTGAGAAAGCTCTCCACAGAGGTCCCCTGGAAGATGGTGGCAGCAGAATTGAGGAGAAAATCGGTAATGCCGAAAATGAGTTTTTCCCGGTCATCTTTGCTGTCGAGGACCTCCTGGAGGTAGTCCCGGAACAGGCCGGTCATCTTCTCATTCACATGAAGGTTCGCCCGCTCCATCACGGTGGTGGTGACGGAGTTCAGGGTGAACTGTTCCATGTAGTCATAGACGAACCAGAGGACTTTCTCCATGACCTGTTCTTTGACGCCGGTCTGGCGCACCGCCGCCTCCACTCTGGCAGCGACGGTGGGAAGGACGGCATTCATACCGTCCCGGACCCCGGCGGCGATCTCTTTCTGGAGCATGGGGATGACCCCGCCGATCTCCACTTCCCTGCCGTTCCACTGCACCTTCGTTTTCGGCGCGAGAAGAAGGCCTTCCACGATGACGCTGGCAAGGATGAATTTCCCGCTGTAACGCAGGTCTTTGAGTCCTAACTTCTGATTTCGGGCCATGACAGTACCTCCGATGATCATTCAAATAGAATATTGTCGTCACAAAAAAGTGCTTCCCGCAGCATGCGGACCCGGAGCGGCTCCTCCTCTGCCTCATGCAGGAACTTGTCGAGGAACAACCGGGGGTTCACACCGAACTGGGGAGACGAGGGCAGGGTGACCAGCAGTTCGGTCCGCCCCTCTTCGTCCACACCCGTGGAAAAGTCTTTGAGATAGTCCTTCAGGTCGATGGTCTTGAGGACTTTTTTCTTCCCCTTCTTGCCGGATTTCTCCACAAGAAGGTGTTCTGCTTCCGCCACCTTTGCAAGGCGTTCTGCCAGGTCCTCTGCCCCGTAAGTCTCCGGTTCGATGGTGAACCGGTAACGGGACTCCTTGATGGCGTTCATTTTATGGACCGGAGCCGCCGCCGACAGGACTTTGATGTCCGGGGGCAAGGCCCCTCTCAAAAGCCGGACCACGTCTTCGTCCGTCATGGACTCGTCTTCGAGACGGATGTCCAGGGCTTCTGCCACGCTTTCCGCTCCAAGGGTCAGAGGCATGGTGAAATTCATATAGGGTCTTGGGTTGAACCCTTCCGTGAACCAGAGCGGGATCCCGGTGCGGAAAAACGCCCTGGAAAAACAGCGGGTCATATCGAGGTGGGAGATGTACTTCGCCTTTCCCGTCTTCGAAAAACGGATGCGGACTTCTCTCATGAGGCACTCCTCCCCCGGTCGATCTTCAGAAGAGCATCGCACTTGCCGCCGTTGAGCCGCTGGGCACCGCAGTTCGAGCACTGCTCCCGGCAATGGGGCGTGACCGCCGCCTCTTTGGCCTTTTCATTCTCCCGGATGAGGAACTCTTTGGAAGGGCCGTTGTCCAGGTGGTCCCAGGGCAGTACCTCTTCGTAGCTGCGCCGCCGGTTCGAGTAAAAGCCCGGCTCCAGCCCGCACTCTTCAAAGGCCTCCATCCATTTTTGGATATCGAAACAGGTCTCCCAGGAGTCGAAATAACAGCCCTTTTCAAAGGCCTTCTGGATGACGGCGCAGAGCCGCCGGTCCCCTCTGGCGAAAGCCGCTTCCAGGAAAATGGTGTCGGACTTATGGCTCGAGATGTGGAGTCGGGTCTTCGTCGCCAGTTCATGGAGCCGCTCCTGTTTTTCCTCAATGGAGCTCTTCGTGTCCTGAGGTTCCCACTGGAAGGGCGTGAAGGGTTTTGGCACAAAGGGAGACGCACTGATGTTTACCGTCAGGTTCCGCCCCTTGACCCGGTCCGGGTTCTGGTAGTAGGCGTCGACGATCTGCTTCCCGAGGCCCACAATGGCCTCGACATCTTCCATGGTCTCATAGGGAAGGCCCAGCATGAAGTAGAGTTTGACGGTGGAATAGCCGTTCTGGAAGGCGATGCGCACCGACTTCATGATGTCTTCTTCCGTGATGTTTTTATTGATGACGTCCCGCATCCGCTGAGAGCCCGCCTCCGGAGCGAAGGTCAGCCCGCTGCGGCGGATGAGGTTCAGTTTCTCCACCAGTTCATCGGAAAAAGTATCGATGCGCAGGGACGGCAGAGAAATATTGATCTTCTTTTCGGAGGTCCAGTCCGCCAT
Organism: Clostridia bacterium; assembly: GCA_017476565.1. Classification (GTDB taxonomy): domain Bacteria; phylum Bacillota; class Clostridia; order Oscillospirales; family Acutalibacteraceae; genus RUG420. The sequence goes on along the minus strand of JAFUZN010000156.1, from coordinate 49,828 downwards.
GTCGGAGAGCAGGGGCTGGATCCCGCTGTAGTCCGAAGTGGACAGGGAAATGACTGAGATTTCATCGTAGCCGGTGGCTTCGCAGACCCGCTTCGCCTGGGCATTGATGGTGCTGACGCTCTTTTCACGGATCGGACGGTAAATGAACCCGGCCTGGCAGAACCGGCAGCCCCGGATGCACCCCCGGTAGATCTCTTCCACCGCCCGGTCGTGGACGATGTCGATGTAGGGCACCAGGAATTTGTCGGGGTAAAAGACTGAATCCAGGTCAGCGACCACCCGCTTTTTGACCACGGCCGGAGCTGTTCCCCGGGGGGTGACTGAAGCGATGGTGCCGTCTTCGTGATAGTCCACCTCGTAAAGGGAGGGCACATAAATGCCTCCGATGTGAGAAGCTGCTTCCAGGAATTCCTCTTTGGAGGCGCCCCGGAGCTTGTACTCTTTATAAAGGTCCAGAAGGTCCATCATGACCTCTTCCCCGTCTCCCAGCATGAAGAGGTCGAAGAAGTCGGCAATGGGTTCCGGGTTACAGGCACAGGGACCGCCGCCCACAACCAGGTTGTTCAGTCCCTTCCGGTCTTCACTGCGGATGGGCACACCGCCCAGCTCCAGCATGTAAAGGCAGGTGGTAAAGGACATTTCATACTGCAGCGTGAACCCGATGAGGTCGAATTCGGAAAGAGGGGTCCCGGTCTCCAGGGTGAAGAGGGGCAGCCCTACTTTTCTCATCTGTTCTTCCATGTCGAGCCAGGGGGCAAAGACCCGCTCACAGTAAGCGTCCTCCCGCTCGTTGATGAGGTAATAGAGGATCTTGATCCCGAGATGGGACATCCCGATCTCATAGGTATCGGGAAAACAGAAGGCGAACCGCATGTCGACAGAAGAGGGGTCCTTTTCCACACTGTTCAGTTCTCCGCCGATGTAACGGCCGGGTTTTTGCACAAGGGGCAAGATCTTTTCCAGTTTCGGGTCCATGGGGTCCCTCCTTTCCTTCTGACAGTCACTCTAATAATAATGCCTGCCCTGACGTAAGTCAAAGCAGGCACAAAACTTCTTTGTTACCGCTTAGTTTCTGCGGTTGTTTCTGCGGTTATAGCCGCCCCGGTCATTGCTTCTGCGACGGGGTCTTTCCTCTTCGATGTCGTTTTCCGGCACTGCGCCTTCCACTTCGATGAGGGCGTCTCTTCTGGAGAGATTGATGCGGCCCTGGTCGTCGATCTCGATGACCTTGACGATGACTTCATCGCCGACAGCCACAACGTCCTCCACCCGCTCGGTGCGTTTGACGTCGAGGCGGGAAATGTGGACGAGGCCTTCCTTACCGGGGGCGATCTCCACGAAGGCGCCGAAGCTCATGAGACGGGTGACGACACCTTTGTAGATGGCACCGATCTCGGGGTCGTTGGCAATGGTTTCCACCATGAACAGAGCCCGCTCCGCGTTCTCGATGTCCTGGCAGGAGACAAAGACGTTACCGTCGTCATCGATGTCGATCTTACACTCGCACTCTGCCTGGATCTTCTGGATGACCTTGCCCTGCTTGCCGATGACGTCGCCGATCTTCTCGGGGTCGATCTTGGTGGTGAGCATCTTCGGAGCATACTTGGAAAGTTCTGCTCTGGGCTCGGCAATGACGGGAGCCATGATGTCATCGAGGATGTACTCTCTGGCGGTCTTAGTCTTGGTGAAGGCTTCCCGGATGATCTCGGGAGTGAGGCCGTGGACCTTAAGGTCCATCTGGATAGCGGTGATACCCTTCTTGGTACCGGCGACTTTGAAGTCCATATCGCCGTAGAAGTCTTCCAGACCCTGGATATCGACCATGGTCATGAAGTCACCGTAGACCCCTTCGTCTCCGGTGATGAGGCCGCAGGAGATGCCGGCGACCGGAGCCTTGATGGGGACACCGGCTGCCATCAGGGACAGGGTGGAGCCACAGATGGACGCCTGAGAAGTGGAGCCGTTGGAGGACAGGACTTCGGAGACGACACGCATGGCATAGGGGAACTCCTCAACGCTCGGAAGGACCGGGACAAGGGCCTTTTCTGCGAGGGCACCGTGGCCGATCTCACGACGGCCGGGGCCTCTGGAAGGTCTGGTCTCGCCCACCGAGTAGGAGGGGAAGTTGTACTGATGCATGTAGCGTTTTTCGGTATCTTCATCGATGCCGTCGAGTTTCTGGGCGTCGGACAGAGGAGCCAGGGTCGCGATGGACAGGACCTGGGTCTGGCCTCTGGTGAACATACCGGAACCGTGGACACGGGGAAGAAGGTCGACTTCAGCGTTCAGCGGACGGATCTCGTCGATACCGCGACCGTCGACACGCTTGTGCTCGTCTTTCAGCCAGCTGCGGACCACGTGTTTCTGGATGAGGTAAAGGATCTCATCGAGCTTGCCCTCGTTGCCTTCGAACTGCTCATCGTACTTTTCGTGGATGGCGTCGGAGATGGGGCGGATGCGCTCGTCACGGATGCGCTTGTCATCGGTGTCGAGGGCCTTTTTGACGTCTTCGATGACCCAGGCTTCGATCTCTTCCATGATGGCGGGGTCGGGGTTGGAAGACTCATAGGTGAACTTCTCTTTGCCGATTTCGGCGACGATGCCGTTGATGAATTTGACGACCTCTTTGTTGGTCTCATGGGCGGCCATGATGGCATCGAACATGACGTCTTCAGAGATCTCGTTACCGCCGGCTTCGATCATGGCGACCAGGTCTGCGGTGGAGGAGACGGTGAGTTTCAGGTCAGAGACCGCTCTCTGTTCAAGGGTCGGGTTGATGACGATCTCGCCGTCGACGAGGCCGACCTGAACGGAGGAGATGGGACCGTCCCAGGGAATGTCGGAAATGGCAATAGCGGTGGAGACACCAATGGCGGCGGCGACTTCCGGAGAGCAGTCCGGGTCGACGGACATGACGGTGGCGATGACGGTGCAGTCATTGCGCAGGTCCTTCGGGAACAGCGGCCGGATCGGACGGTCGATGCAGCGGGAAGCGAGGATCGCTTTCTCGGAGGGACGGCTCTCTCTTCTCTGGAAAGAGCCGGGGATGCGGCCGACAGAGTACATTTTCTCTTCGAAGTCCACGGAGAGCGGGAAGAAGTCGATGCCTTCCCGGGGTTTGTCGGACGCGGTGGCGGTGCAGAGCACGACGGTCTCACCATAGGATGCCAGAACAGCGGCATTGGCCAGCTGAGCCATTTTGCCGGTCTCCAGTTTCAGAGGTCTTCCGGCCAGTGTGGTCTCATAGACTTTGTAGCTTTCGAAAAACATGGTTTTCCTCTCTTTCAATTTTGATAAGACGGGAGGACAAGCATGCAACCAAGGTTTAGCAATAAATGAAATACCTGAGCGGGACTCGGGTACTTGATTCATCGCTAACCCTTTTTGGCGGGCCTGCAGGACCTCCCGTATACGTCAAGCAGGCAGGCGCCTCTGATAGACACCTGCCTGATGAATGAACTTACTTACGAAGGCCGAGCTTCTTGACAAGAGCTCTGTAGCGTTCGATGTCGACTTTCTGAAGGTACTTCAGAAGGTTTCTTCTGTGACCGACCATCTTCAGAAGACCTCTTCTGGAATGATGATCGTGTGGATGCTCTTTCAGGTGAGCATTCAGGTCATTGATGCGTTTGGTGAGCACTGCGATCTGGACTTCGGGAGAACCGGTGTCGCCCTCGTGAGTCGCGTACTCTTTCATGATTTCCTGTTTCTCTTGCTGAGTCATGATTGTTTCACCTCATTCAAATTATTGGCAGACTTCCCAGGGAACGGCCGGTGATGACCCCGCTCTTTTTGGGGGTTTACTCCAGTTCTCCGAGAAATGAGCGTGTGTAGTATAGCACAGGTCTTTTCAATTGTAAAGAAAAAACCATTCAAGCCAGAATATCCATGCCTCCGATTTTTCGAACGGTCTCGATATCGGTATGGATCTGCTGTTCCAGGGCCTCCACCGTATCGAATTTTTTCTCCGGGCGGAGGAATTTCAAAAGGCAGACGTCCACGTATTTTCCGTAGAGGTCCCCTTCATAGTCGAGGAGATAGGTCTCACTGGCCACGACATCATTTTCCTTCACGGTGGGGCGGACTCCAATATTGGTAGCGCCGAAGTAGGTCTTGCCGTCCACGATACAGCGGGAAGCATAGACCCCGTGTCGGGGCACGACCAGCTCTTCCGGAAAGGGCTGATTGATGGTGGGGATGCCCCAGGTGCGCCCCCGTTTGTCCCCGTCCACCACCTGCTGGCGGTATTTGAAGGGACGGCCCAGCATGCGGTTCGCCAGTTCGACGTTGCCGCCGCCGAGGGCATTGCGGATGCGGGTGGAGCTGACGGGTTCGCCGTCGAGGACTGTGGCATCGGAGGCGGAGAAGATCACCCCTTTTTCGGCGCAAAGGCGATCCATCATTTCCGGAGTCCCCTTTCCCCCGTCGCCGAAGCTGTAGTTGAAACCGCAGCAGACGCCGGCCACATGGAGGGTCTTGAAGAGGATCTCTTCGAAAAACTGCTCGGGGCTCATATGCATGATGGAGGCAAAGTCCAGCCGCACCACTTCAATGCCGGTGCTGCGGAAAGCCTCATCCCGTACATCGCCGGTGAACAGAGCCGGAGGTTCCTTTCCGGTGAGCACTTTCAGAGGGTGTTCGGAAAAGGTGCAGATGCAGGGCACGGCCCCCAGCATAGATGCCAGGTTCTTTGCATTGTTGATGACTGCCATATGTCCGATGTGAAGGCCGTCAAAACTGCCAAGGGCCACGACAGACCCTTTTTGCATGAATTCGGTATACATGTTTCACCTACTCACAAAAACGCGTTTGACAAGGAGAGATGCGACGCTCCGGTCCACTTCTCCCAGGCCGAGAAACTCCGACTCTTTGGAGAGGACCCGCAAAAGAGTCCCGTCTTCCGGGAAGGAGTCCAGTCCATGAAGCCGGTCGAGGGCCAGTTCTCCGCCGTTGCGAAAGCGGTTTGCCTGGGCGTCTGTCACCGTGACACTCTCGAAAAAAGAGAGCGCTTCTTCCACAGGCATGAGACAGGACGAAAAGTTCCCTTCGTCCCGGGCCCTTTCCAGTTCTTCCAGAGTCACGGCACTTTCCAGTCGGAACACACCGACCCGGGTCCGAAGGAGGGCCTGCATCGCTGCCCCGCAGCCAAGGGTGGTGCCAAGGTCATCGATGAGGGTCCTGATATAGGTCCCGCCGGAACAGGTGACACTCAGGACATATTCCCCCTGGGAAGGGTCTGTCCCGTCGGTTCCGTCGGGGAGCAATTCTAAAGAATAAATGGTGACCGGGCGGGGTTCCCGCTCCACTTCCACACCCTTGCGGGCCAGGTCATAGAGCCGGACACCGTCTTTTTTGAGGGCCGAATACATGGGCGGTACCTGGAGGATATCCCCGGTGAACTGCGGGAGGGCCTCTTCCAGGTCCTGTCGCGTCACAGTGACTTCCCGGGTCTCAAGGACCGTCCCGGTCAGGTCTAAGGTATCTGTCCGGACCCCCAGTTTCATGGCGGCCCGGTACTCTTTCGGGGTGGTGGGCAGGAACTCGAGGAACCGGGTGGAGCCCCCCAGCATAATGGGAAGGACGCCGGTCGCGTCCGGGTCCAGGGTCCCGCAGTGACCCGCTTTTTTCTCTCCTGTGATGCCCCGGGCAATCCGCACCGCCTGGAAGGAAGTGATGCCCGCAGGCTTGTTCAGGCAGATGACCCCGGTCATAACTCGACTCCGAGTTCTTCCGCGATCTGTTTTAAAAGTACCCGGAGAGAAGCTTCTTCGTCTTCTCCGGCATTGCAGCCAGCAGCGCGCTGGTGGCCACCGCCGCCCAGCAGCCCGCAGAGGGCGGAGGCGTCGAGGGGCTCGTGGGTCCGCAGGGAGATCTTGTAAGAACCGTCTTCCTGCTGCTTCATGGTGATGCCGCAGAGGACCCCCTCCACCTGTCGGGACATGGCGGTCACGAACTCGAAGGCGTCGGTGTCGGCACCCCTCTCCCGGAGCATTTCCTGAGAGATCTTGAGGACTGAGACCTTTCCATCGCAGTAGAGACGCAGGCCGGCAAAAGCGTCGGACAGCACCTGGAACTGAGACAGGGGCTTCGTTTCGAACATTTTCGTGTTGATGGGCCCGTTGTCCGCCCCCAGTTCGATGAGGTCGGCTGCGGCCCGGTAGGCCTCCGCATTGGCGTTGGAATACCGAAAACAGCCGGTGTCGGTAGAGAGACCGGTGTAAAGGCAGTCCGCCATTGGTTTGTCGATAGGGATGCCCAGTTCCCTGAAAATGCGGAAGAGAGACAGAGCGGCCGCCCCGTCATCGGGGCACAGGTGAGTCTCTCTGGCATAGAGTTTGTTGGAGACATGGTGGTCGATACACAGGTCGACCCGGTCCGCCAGGGTTTCATAACGGCCCAGGAGTTTCGGGTCTGCGACGTCGACTGCCACAATGGTCTTCGGCTCGAAGTCTTCCTGGGGAAGCCCTTCAAAGAGGTAGCCGAATTTTTCCGGGATGGGGCCGTCATTGACGACGGTGGCCCGTTTTCCCAGAGAAAGGAGATAACGACAGAGGGCCGCCCCGGTCCCGAGGCAGTCTCCGTCAGGGTTTTTATGAGTCAGGATGAGGACGTCTTCGCTGGCGCGAAGGACCTCCCCCACCCGGGAGATACTGGCATTCATTCGTCCTGTCCTCCCGTCAGGGTCTCCAGTTCCTTGATGATCTCCATGCCGTGGGCAATGGAGTCATCGGCGATGAACTTGAGCTCCGGCGCCTTGCGCAGGTGGAGGTTCCGGGCGATCTCGCCCCGGAGGAACCCGGCAGCCTTGTTGAGAGCTGCCACCGCTTCTTTAGCGCCGTCGATCCCCTGCAGATCGCTGATATAGACTTTTGCATAAGTGCTGTCTTTCGAAACGTTGACCCGGACGACGGTCAGGAGCCGATCGGTCACACGGGGGTCTTTGACCTCCTGCATGACGACGGCCAGTTCCCGCTTGATGTCTTCCGCGGTGCGCTGTGACTTATGGGACGGCATAGGGGGCCTCCTTAGTCTCTGTATTCTTCGGTGATGTAGGCTTCAAAGATGTCGCCTTCCTTGAGGTCATTGAACTTCTCAAGGCCGATGCCGCACTCATAACCGGAGGCCACTTCCTTGACGTCGTCTTTGAAGCGACGCAGGGACTGGATGGCATCTTCTGCAACGATGACACCGTCCCGGACGACCCGGAGTTTGGCATCTCTCGTGATCTTGCCGTTCAGGACATAGGAACCGGCGATGGTGCCCGCCGAAGAGATCTTGAAGACGTTGCGGACTTCGGCACGACCGATGTCCACATCCCGGAACTTCGGTGCCAGCATACCCTTGATAGCGTCCTGGACGTCGTTGATGCAGTCGTAGATGACCCGGTAGGTCCGGATCTCGACACCATCTCGTTCAGCGTTGGCAATGGCTTCGGTCTCAGGTCGGACATTGAAACCGATGATGATGGCATTGGAGGCGTTGGCCAGCATGACGTCGGAATCGACGATGCCGCCGGCTGCGCCATGGATGACCCGGACACGGACTTCGTCGTTCGAGAGCTTTTCGAGACTCTGCCGGACGGCCTCCACAGAACCTTGGACATCGGCCTTGACGATGACGTTGAGGTCTTTGAGCTCGCCTTCTTTGAGGGAGGCAAAGAGGTTGTCGAGGGTAACTTTCTGCTGAGCGTTGAAGTGTTCTTCCTTGATGGCCTGTTTTCTCTGTTCCACCAGTTCACGGGCCAGCTTCTCGTCGGAAACGGCGTCAAAGGCGTCGCCCGCCTGGGGCACTTCCGCAAGACCGGTGACTTCCACCGGAACGGAGGGGCCGGCCTTCTTCTGCTGCTTGCCCCGCTCATTGGTCATGACACGGATACGGCCCACAGCGGTGCCGGCGACGACGATGTCCCCGGTGTTCAGGGTACCGTTCTGGACCAGCAGGGTGGCGACGGGACCGCGACCTTTGTCGAGTTTCGCCTCGATGACGACACCCTTGGCGGCACGGTTCGGGTTCGCTTTGAGTTCCAGCATTTCGGCGACGAGCAGAACGGACTCGAGGAGCTGGTCGAGGTTCATGCCGGTCTTGGCAGAGACCGGGACACAGATGGTCTCACCGCCCCACTCTTCCGGCACGATCTCGTGCTCGGTGAGCTGCTGAAGGATCCGATCCGGAGAGGCATCGGGCTTATCCATTTTATTGATGGCGACGACCAGGGGAATGCCCGCAGCCTTCGCGTGGTTGATGGCTTCAATGGTCTGAGGCATGATACCGTCATCGGCGGCAACGACCAGAATGGCAATGTCAGTGGCCATGGCACCGCGGGCACGCATTTCCGTGAAGGAGGCGTGGCCGGGGGTGTCGAGGAAGGTGATGCGCTTGCCGTCGATATTGACCCGGTAAGCACCGATGGCCTGAGTGATACCGCCGGCCTCACCGGCAGTGACGTTGGAATTCCGAATGGCATCGAGGATGGAGGTCTTACCGTGGTCGACGTGACCCATGACGCAGACGACCGGGTCTCTCGGGAGAAGGTCGGTCTCTTCGTCTTCGGTGTCATCGATGATCTGGTCTTCAATGGTGACGACCACTCTCTTTTCGACGTGGGCACCCAGTTCTTCCGCAACAATAGAGGCAGTATCGAAGTCGATGACGTCGTTGATGGAGGCCATCTGACCGAGGGCAAAGAGCTTTTTGATGACTTCGGCGGCGGTCATGCGCAGTTCCGAGGCCAGCTCGCCGACGGTGATCTCGTCTCCGACCTGGATGGTGATCTGCTTCTTGGCACGCTCGGCGGCGATCCGCTTGAGTCTCTCCTGCTCCGTCTCTCTCTTCCGAGAGCGGACACCCCGCTGTTTGCGGTACTGCTTCGACTTCTGGTTGAGCTTCTGCCGGGTATTGTTGACCCGGTCGTTCTGGCGCTGCTGAGGCGCGATCTGCTCATACTTCTCGTTATACTTCTCGAGGTCGACGTTCTGGACACGGGTATCGACCGTACGCTTTTCGCCGCGGGTACGGGCCTGGGGTGCTGCGTTCGGGTTCTTTTTCTCCCGCTTCTGGAAGGGGTGCGGGTCCGCGTTGACCTTGGGCTTTGCGGGAGCCTCCGGTTTCGGTGCCGGCTTTCCGGCCTTCTTCGGCTCCGGCTGCTTGGCCGCTTTGTCTTCCGCCGGCTTTGCCTCCGCTTTGGGAGCCTCTTTCTTCGGGGCTTCCTTCTTCGGCTCCGGCTTCTGGTTCTGCATCGCGAAGTAGGCATCGAAATTGTCGACCTGATTCGTCTGAGTGATGTACTCGAACAGGGTGTTGAGTTCATTCTCCTCCAGCGCCGTCATGCTCTTTTTCGGCTCTTCAAAGAATTTGCCGAGCAGGGCGACGACATCCTTGGTGTCTTTGTCAAAGTCCTTCGCGACTTCATGTACTCTGTATTTAATGACCATTAATTCTTGTCCTCCTTCGAAAGAAGCTCCTGGAGCTTCGAAGCAAACCCGGCGTCGGTCACGGTGAAGACCGCGCATTTTTGTCCGGTCGCCAGTTGTATCTCTCTCATCGTACAGTCCAGTTCCCACAGGGGGATCTGCCTTCCGTCATAGACGACGGTATTCCTGAATTCCTGTTTGAGCCGCTCCGAAGCGTCGGTCGTAAGGAAGCACAGTTTTGCTTTTCCTTTGGTGATCGATTCGAAGGCAGCGTCGTGGCCTCCGGCGAACTTTCCCGCCCGCCGTGCCAGGCCAAACATATTAAGGATCTGCGCATTCATCGTTTTTGAGATCCGCCTCCATTCGATCATATAGTTCCTCGGGGACCGCCATGGAAAACTCCCGCTCGAGGCGATGTGCCTTTTTGGCCTTCCGGAAGCATTCTTCGTTTTTGCAAAGGTATGCCCCCCGTCCCGGTTTCTTCCCGGTCAGGTCAAGGGAGATTTCTCCCTCTTTGTTCCGGACGACCCGCACAAGAGATGTCTTCGGTTTCATCTCCATGCAGCCGACACAGCGTCGCATCGGGGTCTTCTTTGGCATAGTCTCACCGCTTTCTTTCGTGATTTATTCTTCCGACTCCTCGACGTCTTCGACCGCTTCAGCCGCTTCGACCGCTTCGGCCTCTTCGGCCTCTTCGACCGGAGCCGGCTCGATCTTGCCGCTGACAGGGTTGATATCGATCTTCCAGCCGGTCAGTTTGGCCGCGAGACGGGCGTTCTGGCCCTTGTTGCCGATGGCGAGGGACAGCTGGTCATCGGGGACGATGGCCCGGCAGGACTTCTCTTCTTCGTCGAGGATGATGACATCGACTACATCGGCCGGTGCCAGGGCATTGGAAATGAACCGGGCAGGGTCTTCATCGTAGGGGACGATGTCGATTTTCTCCCCGCTCAGCATGTCGACGATCTTGCCGACACGGGCGCCCCGGGCGCCGATGCAGGCCCCGACTGCGTCCACTTTTTCATCGCTGCTGAAGACCGCGATCTTGGTCCGGGAGCCGGCCTCACGGGCAACTTCCTTGATTTCCACAGTGCCTTCGGAGATTTCGGGCACTTCGGTCTCGAAGAGCCGACGGACCAGACCGTGGTAGGTCCGGGAGATGAGAGCCCGGGGGCCCTTCTCGGTCTCTTTGACGTCCACGACATAGACCTTGATGAGGTCGCCGTCATGGAGCTCTTCCCCGGGGATCTGCTCTCCCTTGGGAAGAACGGCTTCGGCACGGCCGATCTCGACGGTGGCGTTGCCGTTGATGGGGTTGATGTTCGAGACCTTTGCCGTGACGATTTCCTGGTTGTGGGTCTTGAACTCTTCCATATTTCTGCCCCGCTCGGCGTCCCGGATCCCCTGACGGATGACGTGTTTCGCCGTCTGGGCGTCGATGCGTCCAAAGTTCTTCGTGTCGAGGGGGATCTCGATGATGTCGCCGGGTTTGGCGGTCTTTTTATATTTCTTGGCAGCGTCGACCAGAATGTCGGTGTCCTCGTCATCGATGACTTCGACGACGTTCTTCCGAAGGTAGACGTTGAGTTCCTTCTTTTCGGGATCGATGTCGCAGAACACGACGTCTTTTCCGTTGAAATTTCTCTTTTCTGCGACGACCAGAGCATTGGCGATCTTCTCATAGAGGAATTCCACCGGAATGCCTTTCTCTGCCGCCATCAGCTGTACCGCGTCAAAAAACTCCTGATTCATTTTTGCTGATCTTCCTTTCTATCGGCTTTAGTCTACGTAGGAATCGAAATCATCCAGTTTTACGTAAGACGCTTCCTTTTTGTTGAATACGAAGGAACGGCCTTCGGTAGTGGCAATGGTCACATTGCCGCTGTCATAGCCTTCCAGGGTCCCTTTCCATTCCCTCTGTCCGTCCAGAGGGCGGATGAGTTTGACCATGATGGGGGCTCCCAGGAATTGCTCAAAGTGTTCGTCCCGGGTCAGGGGACGTTCCGCTCCCGGAGAAGAGACCTCCAGGGTGTAGCTCACGGAGATGGGGTCCAGCTCATCGAGGGGGCCGTCGATGGCATGGGTCATGTCGACACAGTCATCGATGGAAATGCCTTCGTCCCTGTCAATGAAGATGCGCAGATAGTGTTCTGCACCCTCTTTGACGAAGCGGACGTCCCAAATGCGAAGCCCCAGCTCCTGTGCCAGCGGTTCGGCCAGCTCCCGGACCACCTGGGTCACATTGCCGCCGTGTTTCTTGTTGGCCATAGTCGCTCCTTTTTCTACTTTTTTAAAAGACTGCATAAACAATGAAGAGCGGCGGGAGCCACTCTTCATTCAACTTCTTCTTAAACTTACTGCAACAGTTTAACACGCGTTAATAAAGAAAGCAAGTATTTTCTTTATAAGGTGTTAATAGGCCTTGCCCCAGAGGACCATGGTCCGGGCCGGCTTTCCGCAGCAGACACAGACGTCGGAGACCGTCTCCTGAGCGAAGGGGATACAGCGGGAACCGGCACCGGTCTCTTCCTTGACCTTTTCCTCGCACTCTTCACTCTCGCACCACATGGCGTGGACGAAGCCGTCTCCCTTTTCTTCCAGGGCCGTTTTGATCTCGTCGATGGTCTTGCAGCGGTAGGTTTTGTTCTCCCGGTTTTCCAGGGCATTCCGGTACATGCCGTCCCGGACTTCCTGCAGTTTCTCAGGGACTGCCGTCTCGAGGTCATCGAGGGACACGAAGGTCTTTTCCCGGTTGTGACGGGTGACGAGGACACACTGGTTCTGCTCGATGTCCCGGGGACCCACTTCAATGCGGACCGGGACGCCCTTCATCTCATATTCGGAGAACTTCCAGCCGGGGCTCTGGTCGGAGTCGTCCAGTTTGACCCGGACACCGGCGGCTTTCAGCCGGTCCCGAAGTTCTGCCGCTTTCTCGAGGACCCCTTCTTTGTGCATGGCCACCGGGATGATGACCGCCTGGATGGGTGCCACTGCCGGAGGCAGGCACAGGCCGTTGTCATCTCCATGGGTCATGATGATGGCCCCGATGAGGCGGGTCGTGACGCCCCAGGAAGTTTCAAAGGGAGCCTGCAGCTTGTTTTCTTTGTTTTGGAACTGGATCTCAAAGGCCTTGGCAAAACCGTCCCCGAAGTAATGGGAGGTACCGGCCTGGAGCGCTTTCCCGTCATGCATGAGGGCTTCAATGGCATAGGTGGCCTCTGCACCTGCGAATTTGTCCGACTCGGTCTTCTTGCCCCGGACCACCGGCATGGCCAGGTCCTGTTCACAGAAGTCGGCGTAAATGTTCAGCATCTGTTCCGTCTCAGCAATGGCCTCTTCGGCAGTGGCGTGAAGGGTGTGCCCTTCCTGCCAGAGGAATTCCCGGGAGCGCAGGAACGGACGGGTAGTCTTCTCCCAGCGCACGACGCTGACCCACTGGTTGTAGAGTTTCGGCAGGTCCCGGTAGGACTGGACGATGTCTTTCCAGTGGTCGCAGAAAAGGGTTTCCGAAGTCGGGCGGACACAGAGCCGTTCTTCCAGGGGCTCACTTCCCCCCATGGTGACCCAGGCCACTTCCGGGGCAAAGCCTTCCACATGGTCCTTTTCCTTGTTGAGAAGGCTCTCCGGGATGAACATGGGCATATTGACGTTCTCGTGGCCCGTCTCTTTGAAATGCCCGTCCAAAATGGACTGGATGTTTTCCCAGATGGCATAGCCGTAGGGCCGGATGACCATACAGCCCTTGACACTGGTGTAACTGACCAGCTCCGCCTTCTTACAGATGTCGGTATACCATTTGGCGAAGTCCACTTCCATGGAAGTGATGTCTTCGACCATTTTCTTCTGTTTCGCCATGTGTGATGCGCTCCTTCAAAAAGTATCGCTTTATTATATAGTATGCGAACAAGTTCGTCCAGTAAAAAAGACCCGCGAGGGAACTCACGGGTCTGGAACGTGCACTCTCGGTCAGTCGACCAGGTTTTCCACGTAGCGGACAGCGTCGCCGACCGTGCGGATGTCGTCGGTCGCATCGTCCGGGACTTCGATGCCGTATTCCTCTTCGATGGACATGACAAGGTCGACGAGCTCGATGCTGTCGGCACCCAGGTCTTCCAGCAGAGTGGAGTCCATGGTGATCTCGTCTTCGTCGATGTCGAGCTGGTCAGCCAGCAGTTTGCGGATCGTTTCAAAAACCATAACGTTGCCTCCTGGTTCGGTAAGGATTTTACACCTTAATGTTATACAGGAAAGAGAACCAATGTCAACCTTTTATCAACAGTTTTTGGAAAAGAAGTCCTCTTCCCCGAGACAGCGTTACACGGCCCGAAAAACGGAAAATTCCGCAAAAGGGAACTGTAAAGGTAAAAAACTTCACAAGGTCGAAAACCCTGTCGAAAATGTGAAAAAGTTTTATATTTTTCGAATTCAGAAAATATATTTCCGCAAAACGTAAAGGTTTTTTCTTCCTTTTCACCGATTTTTCCTCTATTTTTCTATTACGGAAATTATTGTTCGGGTGTTTGCGGAAAGATGTTTCGCAACTTTCGACAAGGTCAGCCCCTTTACGAAGCCCTGTCAGGAGTGTATCAAAGACCGATTTGTAGGACCTGTTTTAGGCGCTACTGCGCTCTCCCCCAGGCTTTTCTGCGCTCCCTGAGTCAGGGAGTCTCCGGCACAAACCCATTCGGCACAGAAAAAAGCTCCGCCGAAAGGCGGAGCTTTGTGTGAGTCGGAGTTTATTCGGCGACCTTCGCTCTGAGGGTAGCGAGTTCGTCGTAGAGTTCCTGCGGGACGGTGTCGCCCAGGGACTTGAAGAACTCTTCGATGCCGTCGGCTTCTTCTCTCCAGAGAGCCTTATCGACACCGAGCATGGCAGCGACGTCTTCCACCGTCAGGTCGAGACCGTCGATGTCGATGTCTTCCGGTTTCGGCTGATAACCGATCTCGGTCTCCACTGCATCGACCTTACCTTCGCAGCGATCGATGATCCAGAGAAGGACTCTCAGGTTGTCACCGAAGCCCGGCCACATGAAGTGACCTTCGTCGTCCTTGCGGAACCAGTTGACGTTGAAGATCTTGGGCTGCTTGTCCTCATCGATGGTTTTACCGATGTCCAGCCAGTGCTGGAAGTAAGTACCACAGTCATAGCCGATGAAGGGTCTCATAGCCATGGGGTCATGACGGACAACACCGACAGCGCCGGTAGCGGCAGCAGTGGTCTCAGAGCCCATGGAAGCGCCGATGAAGACGCCGTGGTTCCAGTTTCTGGCCTGGTAGACCAGGGGAGCCAGCTTCGCGCGGCGGCCGCCGAACACGAAAGCGGAAACCGGAACGCCGTCCGGGTTCTCGAACTCATCGGACAGGCAGGGGCAGTTTCTGGCAGGAGCGGTGAACCGGGAGTTCGGGTAAGCGCCCTTCTCTTCGGAAGTCTTGCCGTTCCAGGGGTTGCCGAGCCAGTCGAGAGCATTTTCCGGAGCCTCGCTGAGACCTTCCCACCAAACCGTGTTGTCGGAGAGGTCGAGGGCAACGTTCGTGAAGATGGTGCCTTCTCTGGTAGCGGCCAGAGCGTTGGGGTTGGACTTCTCGTTGGTTCCGGGGGCAACGCCGAAGAAACCGTATTCCGGGTTTACTGCATACAGTCTGCCGTCCGGGCCCTTCCGGATCCAGGAGATGTCGTCACCGACGGTCCAGACTTTGTAGCCCTTGTCGAGGTAATGTTTCGGGGGAACCAGCATAGCGAGGTTGGTCTTACCGCAGGCGCTCGGGAAAGCAGCGGTGATGTACTTGGTCTCGCCGTTGGGATATTCGATGCCGAGGATGAGCATATGCTCTGCCTGCCAGCCTTCCTGACGGCCCAGGTTGGAAGCGATACGAAGGGCGAAGCACTTTTTGCCCTGAAGGACGTTACCGCCGTAGCAGGAGTTGACGGAGTAAATGGTGTTGTCCTGGGGCCAGTGGCAGATATACCGCTGCTCCGGATCGCCGTTGCAGGAAGCGTGGGTGCCGTGGATCCAGTCGGTGGACTCGTCACCAATAGCGTCGAGGATGGGCTGACCGATTCTTGTGATGATGTCCATGTTGCAGACAACATAGATGGAGTCGGAGACTTCCAGACCGTACTTTGCAAAGGGAGAACCGACTTTGCACATGGCATAGGGAATGACATACATGGTCTTGCCCTTGTAGCTGCCGGCGATGAGCTCATCGAGAGTCTTGTAGGTCTCTTCCGGGTCCAGCCAGTTGTTCAGGGGGCCGGCTTCTTCCGGAGTGGGAGAGCAGATGAACGTTCTGTCTTCCACACGTGCGACGTCGGATTTGTCAGTTCTGTGAAGATAGCAGTTGGGGAGTTTTTCCTCATTCAGTTTGATGAATTCTCCGGTTTCAACTGCTTCTGCCTTCAGAGCCTCGATCTGCTCTCTGGAACCATCGATCCAGACAACTTTGTCAGGCTGAAGGAGATCGATCCGAGACTGTACCCAGTCGAGGATGCTCTTGTTGTTGGTAAGATTGGCCATTTGAAACAAGCTCCTTTACAAATACTTTTCAAGTCGGTCCCGTGTCAGTTTCCCTCTCGCAAAATGCCTTGATTTTGGCGTTCCATTTGCTATGATATTAAATGGGTTTCCGAGTTGTTCCCGATACGCATTCAATTATACTTGAAAAAGGAACAAAAGTCGAGAAACCAGTTGCAGTTTTATTCGAGAAATTCAAATTCTGTAGGAATCCACAATTTTTTGATGTTTCCTGACAGTTTTTTCACAAGAACAGAAGGAACCTCCTTATGAAAGTATCGCTCATCATCCCCTGTTTCAATGAAGAGGGCAATGTCTTTCCCCTCTATGAAGCCGTCGAACGGTCCTTCCGAGGCACCGTCTCCGACTATGAATTCATCTTTGTCAACGACGGTAGCAGGGACGGGACCCCGGACCGCCTCCGGGAACTGGTCGGGACTGCGAAGCAACCCGTCAAGGTCCTGAACTTCTCCCGAAACTACGGGAAAGAAGCCGCCATTCTGGCGGGCCTTGCCGAAGGGTCCGGCGACTGCTTCACCATCATGGACGGAGACTTGCAACAGAGCCCGGACGTGGTCGTGGAAATGGTCCGGTACCTGGAAGAAAACCCCGACTGTGACTGCGTCACTGCCTTCCAGGAAAACCGGAACGAAAGCCCCGTCATGGTGTTTTTCAAAGATAATTTCTACCGGGTCATCAACTCGATGACGGACACCGAATTCGTAAACGGCGCTTCCGACTTTCGCACCTTCCGCCGCAACGTAAGAGACGCGGTTCTGAGTCTGCCGGAGACCTCCCGGTTTTCCAAAGGGATCTTCTCCTGGGTGGGCTTCGAGACCCACTACATTCCCTATACCGCCGAAGAGCGGCACAGCGGGACGACGAAATGGAGCTTCTCCAAACTCTGGAAATATGCCATTTCCGGCATCATCTCTTTTACGACGACGCCCCTGCGCCTCCCCCTCCTGTTCAGCGGTGTCACCGGGACCGCCGCAGTCCTCACGGCCCTGTTCGACAAAAAGAGCAAAGACAAGACCGTTCCCGCCATCCTCGGCACCGGCAGCCTTCTGCTGCTGGCTCTGGGCGTGCTGGGAGAGTACATCGCCCGGGTATTCCAGGAGACCAAACACCGTCCCGTCTACCTCATCAAGGAAGTCCTCGACAACCGGGAACCGTAAATCGCAAAAAAGAAAACAGGCCCTCTCATGAGGGCCTGTATTTTTTGTGTTCAGGCGAAGACCGCACGGACCTTTTCCGCCCGCAGAGCATCCCGCTCCTGGCGGTCGAGGGGGCGGCCCGCCTCGGTGTTCAGAGTGGCCGGTTGCATTGCGAAAATGAGTTCGTTGACGGTATTCATGGGGAGGTCGAACTCCCCGGCGGCAATGCCGACTTTGACGACGGACAGAGCCTCCATGAACTCCTGGAAGTTCATGACACGGGCACTTTTCAGGGTGCCATAAGAACGCCAGAGCATGTCCTGGAACTGAAGGTTTTCCATCAGTTCCTTCCGGGCCTCCCGCTCCTGTTCGAGAATGGACAGTGCCAGAGACTCGAGGTTTTGAAGGGCCGCTTCTTCCGAGATGCCGAGGGTCACCTGATTTGTGAGCAGGTAAAGGCTTCCCGTAGGCGAATCTCCCTCCCCGTAGGCTCCGGTCAAAATGAGCCCCAGTCGGGAAACGGTGGTGGACAAATTCCTCACCCGGCCCAAAATGCGCATGGCCGGCAGCTGGAGGATGACCGAGCCCCTCATGGCGGTGCCGATGTTGGTGGGGCACTGGGTGAGGTAGCCGAGTTTCGGGTCGAAGGAGAAGCCGAGGGCTTCATCGAGGAGGGTGTCCATCCGGTCGGCCAGTTCAAAGGAACGTCCCAGTTCCAGCCCGGGCAGCAGAGCCTGGATCTTCACATGGTCCTCTTCACAGATCATGAGGCTGAGGCTCTCGTCCGGGGTCATGAGGAAGGTTCTCCCCTCCCGCACGCTGACGAATTCGGGGCTCACGAGGTTCCGCTCCGCCAGGGAAATGGCCGCATAGGGGGTCAGTTCCTCCATATGAGTCGTGATCATTTTATCCGGCAGCTGCCGGGACACGGCTTCGGTGACCTCTCGCGCGATCTGCTCCTTTTCCTCGGCGGAAAGGCGGGAGGTAAACACGTGGTTGCGAAGGTTTCGGGCCAGGGAGACTTTGGAACTGACCGCGACATCGTTCTCCTTGCCGGAGAGCATATACCATTTGGTCATTTCGTTTCACCTCTCAGTTCCCGGATCCGGTCTCTCAGGACGGCGGCTTTCTCGTATTCTTCCTTCCGGACCGCTTCGTTGCGCTCCTCTTCCAGCCGGCGGAGTTCCGCCCGCCGCTCGGAGCGGTCATCGGTGGTGAAGCTGGTCTTCCCCACATGGGTCGCTCTGCCATGGATGCGGGACAGGGAAGGTTTCAGACGGTCATAGAAAATATCGTAACACTCTGCACAGCCCATGGTGCCGCTTCGGACGATCTCATCGAAACTGGCCCCGCAGCCGGGACAGCGCTCCACGTCTTCCGCTGGCGGCAGTGCCGCTTCCGGGAAGAATCGACTGAGCAGCGAGCCGATCCCGCCCCCGAATCCGGTGAACAGACCGGCATACCCCAGGTGTGACGCACAGCTGGAGCAAAGGTGCAGTTCTGTGGACTCCCCGTCCACGATCCGTTTGATATGAGTGGTGGCATCGTTTCGGCCGCAGTTCTGGCAAAGCATGTGATGATCCTTTCGAGAAGTGTTCTTCCGTTCTGATTTTCTATTATCCGACAAGCTTTCGGATTCGTCAACCTTGTCCGCGGCCAGTAAACTATATGAAACGGCCAAAAATCGCGTACCTATGACAAAAAATAGACATTGTTTCCGGCCGTTTCCGACCAATCTGTCGTTGATATTTTTAATAAATAGGTTATAATAGTTTTAAAGTCACACCTTGCGAAAAGCTGTGACTTTTCGCAAGTCTGCGCGAATTATGATGTTTGTAAAAAACGGCACGGGCAGACCGTGTCAAGAAGTGAAGGAGTTGAATGAATGGCAAGCTTAAACATTGCAGGCGTGCTGAAGCCCGCTGCAAAAGGCCATGGCGGAGCTCATGTGGCGCACCACAAGAACACCTCTGCCTTGCCTGTCGAGCGCATGCCGGTCCCGGCTACCGTCACCCTCCCCCTGTCACAGCATATCGGTGCCCCCAATGAGGCACAGGTAAAAGTGGGAGATGAGGTCAAGGTCGGTCAGGTCATCGGCAGCACGGACGCTTTCGTCAGTGCTCCGGTCCACGCCACCGTTTCCGGTACCGTCAAAGCCATCAAACCGGTCCGCATCGTCAACGGCAACATGGTCAATGCCGTCGTCATCGAATCGGATGGAGAAATGGCGCTCTCCGAGGATGTCAAGCCTCCCGTCATCGAAACCAAGCAGGACTTCCTGAATGCAGTCCGGGCCTCCGGCCTGGTCGGTCTCGGTGGTGCAGGTTTCCCGACCCACGTCAAACTCGCATTTAAAGAGGACGCCGGGGTCGACACCCTTATCATCAATGCCGCCGAATGTGAGCCCTACATCACGGTGGACCACCGGGAGATGCTCGACCACCCGGAGGACATCCTCTCCGGGGTCAAAGAAGTCGTCCGCTGGCTCGGGTTCAAAAACGCATTCATCGGGATCGAGGACAACAAGGCTGACGCCTTCCGCACCCTGTTGAAAGTCATGGAGGAGAACGAGGAGTTCAAAGATGTCGCGCAGCTCATCTGTCTCCCGTCTACCTACCCCCAGGGCGCTGAGAAAGTCCTCATCTATTCTGCTACGGGCAGACAGGTCCCTCCGGGAAAACTGCCCTCCGACGTCGGCTGTGTCGTCATGAACGTCCAGTCTGTCTCGTTCCTCGGCCGTTACCTCAAGACCGGCAAACCCCTGGTCAGCCGTTCCCTTACGGTGGACGGTTCCGCTATTGCCGAGCCGAAGAACCTCCGTGCCCCTCTCGGCACTCTGTACTCTGACATCATCGAATACTGCGGCGGCTTCAAAGAAGAGCCGTTCAAAGTCATGGCCGGCGGCCCGATGATGGGCATTGCCACCATTGACACCGAGGTCCCGCTGCTGAAAAACAACAACGCGATCACGGCCCTTGCCAAAGGTGCAGTCAAAGTCAAACCCACCAGAGCCTGCATCCGCTGTGGCCGTTGCGTGGAAGCCTGCCCCATGTCCCTGGAGCCCACTCTCATCGAGAAGAAGGCTCATCTCAAGGACATCGCCGGTCTGCAGAAGGCCAGCGTCATGACCTGCATGGAGTGCGGCAGCTGTGCATTCGCCTGCCCGTCCGGAAGACCTCTGGTCCAGTACATGCGTCTCGGTAAGACACTCATCAGAGAGGATGGTGCGAAGAAATGATCGATACCAAAAAACTTACGGTCAGCGCCTCGCCCCACCAGCGTTCCGCTGATACCACCACCGGGATCATGCTCGATGTCATCATCGCGCTGGCCCCCGCCGGCGTCGCCGCGGTCATCGTCTTCGGCCTTCGGGCCCTGGCGGTCATCCTGGTCTCTGTCCTCTCCTGCGTTCTGGCAGAATTCCTCTCCCGGAAAGCAATGAAGAAGGAAGACACCATCACCGACCTCTCCGCCGTGGTCACCGGTCTTCTTCTGGCCTACAACCTGCCCTCCAACATCCCCTTCTGGATCGTGGTCCTGGGTGCGGTCATCGCCATCGTCGTCATCAAGCAGATGTTCGGCGGCATCGGCCAGAACTTCATCAACCCGGCTCTGGGCGCCAGAGTCATCCTCATGTCCGCCTTCCCCGGCAGAATGTCTGCCGGTGCCTTCGCCGGCCTCAACAAGTCCGGCTGGGACGTCGACGCCCTGACCGGCGCCACCCCCATGGGTCTCGTTGGTCTCGACGGAGTCAAAGAAGGCGCTCCCACCCTGTCCGAGCTGTTCTTCGGCAACGTCAGCGGTTGTATGGGTGAAGTGTCCGCGGTCGCGCTGCTCATCGGCGGCATCTACCTCTTTGTCCGCAAGGTCATCTCCCCCATCATCCCCTGCACGTACATCGCCACCGTCGCAATCTTCTGCACCTTTGCACAGGGCTTCGACATGTATGCCGTTGCCTACGAGCTGCTGGCCGGCGGTCTGTTCCTCGGCGCCATCTTCATGGCCACCGACTACACGACTTCCCCCATCACCAACAAGGGTAAGATCATCGCCGGTATTTTCTGCGGTGTCGTCACCTGCATCATCCGCCTCTGGGGTTCCCTTCCGGAAGGCGTCTCCTTCTCCATCATCCTCATGAACGTCTTTGTACCGTACTTTGAGGACTGGACCGCACCGACTCCCTTCGGTTTCGTCAAAGAGAAGAAACAGAAAAAGGCAAAGGAGGAGACCAAAGCATGAGTAAGAAATTCACTCCGAAAGAGATCTTAGTCCCCACCGTCACCCTTTTCGTGATCGCAATGGTCGCCACTCTGCTCCTGGCCATGGTCAACAACGTGACCGCCGACCGCATCGCCGCCGCCAAGGCAGCTGCGGAAGCAGAGGCGAGACAGACCGTTTTCCCGGACGCCAAGAACTTCGTCGATAAGACCAATTACTTTGAAGCTACGGACGCCGACGGCAACATCATCGGCTATGTCTTCAATACCGCCAGCAAAGGCTACGGCGGCGATGTACCCCTTACGGTCGGCATCGATGCTGCCGGTTCCATCACGGGCATCGTCCCCGGAGACCTCTCTGATGAGACTCCCGGTCTCGGTCAGAATGCCAGCAAAGACAATTTCCGCGAGCAGTTCGTCGGCAAGACCGGTAAGGTCTCCGTCGTCAAGAACGCCCCCGGTGAAAATGAGATCCAGGCGCTCACCAGTGCCACCATCACCTCTACTGCTGTTGTCAACGCAGTCAATGAAGCGGTAGACCAGTTCAATGAAGTTACAGGAGGTGGCAAGTAATGGCTGAAGCTGCAAAGAAAAGCGCCCTCAGTGAGCTCACCAAGGGCTTCGTCAAAGAAAACCCCGTGCTTCGCCTGGTCCTGGGCACCTGCCCCACCCTCGCGATCACCACTTCCGTTGAGAACGCCATCGGTATGGGCGTCGCTGCCACCCTCGTTCTCATCATGTCCAACGCCGTTATTTCCGCCCTGCGGAAAGTCATCCCCTCGAAAGTCCGCGTGCCCTGCTTCATCGTGGTCATCGCCGCTTTCGTGTCCATGATCCAGCTGCTGGTCAAAGCCTTTGCCCCCGCCCTTGACGCCGCTCTCGGCATCTACCTGCCCCTGATCGTCGTCAACTGTATCATCCTCGGCCGCGCGGAGGCCTTCGCCAGCAAGAACCCCATCGGCCTCTCCGTCCTGGACGGTGTCGGCATGGGCGTCGGCTTCACGGCCGCCCTCACCATGATGGCTGTCATCCGTGAGTTCTTCGGTTCCGGCAACCTGACCCTCAAGGTCCTCGGTTTCGGCACCACCCTCACCGACATTTTCGGTCTCGGAGACAGCAATGTCCTGTCCGCCATCCACCTCGAACCCATCATCATCTTCATCCTGGCCCCCGGCGGTTTCTTCGTCTTCGGTCTCCTGGTCGCACTGGTCAACAAGGCCACGTCCCGCAAGGGCGGCGACCCTGCCGAACTGAACTGCTGTGACGTCCGGGAAGACACGGACGGGAACCTGGTCCTCGTCGCCGACGGCAAGACCATCGTCATGCCCAAGGTCGAGACCGCTCCGCAAATCAAAAAGGTCGAAAAGGAGGCTGTTGACGCATGAAACTTGTTGCCATTATGCTGACGACGATCTTCACGCAGAACTTCGTCCTCTCGAAATTCCTCGGTATTTGTCCCTTCCTTGGTGTTTCCAAGAAAAAGGACACTGCCATCGGCATGAGCGCGGCGGTCATCTTCGTCATGCTCCTTGCCACCATCGTCTGTTATCCCCTGAATGTCCTTCTGGAGAAAAACGGCTTTGACTACCTGCAGACCCTGGTCTTCATCCTGGTCATCGCCGCCCTCGTTCAGTTTGTCGAGATCGTCATGAAGAAGTACATGAAGCCGCTGTACAACTCCCTCGGCATCTTCCTTCCCCTCATCACGACGAACTGTGCCGTTCTGGGTCTTGTCACCCTGAACGTCCAGGAAGGCTACAATTTCATCGAATCCATCTTCAATGCACTGGGCGCCGGTCTCGGTTTCATGCTCGCCATGATCATGTTCTCCGGCATCCGTGAGAGAATGGAAGGCAACGATGTGCCGAAATTCTGGCAGGGCCTTCCCATCACTCTCGTGGCAGCAGCCCTCGTCACCTGCACCTTCCTGGGCTTCACCGGTGTCATTGAGAACATGTTCGGCGCTTAAGAAAGGAATGGTGAAACAATGAATCCGATCATATTAGCGGTCCTCATCGTCGCCATCCTCGGTATGGTCCTGGGTCTTATCCTCGCCATCGCCTCCATCGTCATGGCCGTTCCGGTCGACGAGAAGGCGGTCGCCATCGAAGAGGTCCTGGCCGGTGCCAACTGCGGTGCCTGCGGCTATTCCGGCTGTGCCGGCTATGCCGCTGCCCTCGCCGCCGGCGAATGTGAAGATACGACCCTCTGCTCCCCCGGTGGTTCCGCCTGCGCCAAAGCCGTCGCAGAGATCATGGGTGTCTCCGCAGGAGATGCCACTCCCATGACCGCTGTCGTCCTTTGCAAGGGCACGGAGGCCAATGCGGCCAACGTCATGGACTACTACGGAGACATGAGCTGTAAAACGGCATCCCAGCTGTTCGGTGGCGGAAAAGCCTGCTCCTACGGCTGCCTGGGCCTCGGCGACTGCGAAGCTGCCTGCCCCTTCGATGCCATCCATGTGGGCGAAAACGGCCTCGCGGAAGTCGATTCCGAGAAGTGCCGCGCCTGTAAGATCTGCATCAATGTCTGTCCGAAGGGCGTCATTGAACTGGCTCCGCTTTACAAGCATGAGGCCGTGGTCTACTGCCAGAACCACAACAAGGGCGGCGAGACCCGGAAGATGTGTAAAGTCGGCTGCATTGGCTGCATGAAGTGCCAGAAAACCTGCCAGCACGACGCCATCAAAGTCGAGAACTTCAAAGCTTCTGTCGACTACACGAAGTGCGTTGGCTGCGGTGACTGTGCAGAAGTCTGCCCCGTCGGCTGCATCGATATGTCCACCTTCGGCAAGATCGTGGTCATCACCGACCCCATCATCTCTCAGGTCAAGCCTGTGGAGAAAGAGGCATAAATCGCTATTTATAATTAGTATAGAAAACCGGCTGTTGTTACAGCCGGTTTTCTTAATAATCACATTTTTAACAATCTTTTTCGGCACTCGCCGAGATTTTTGCAAAAACTTTGTGAATTTCATGACAATTCGTTGACTTTCACAGTTTCCATGCACTATAATTGTGCATGCTGTCGGAAGGACAGCACAACCTTACTCAAATCCCTTTCAGGAGGTTATTTATTATGGCAAGAGTTTTCAATTTTTCGGCAGGCCCCTCCATGCTTCCGGAGTCGGTCCTCAGCAAAGCAGCCGACGAACTGCTCGATTATGAGGGCACCGGCGAGTCTGTAATGGAAATGTCCCACCGTAGCAAAGAGTACCAGGCCATCATCGACCAGGCCGAAGCGGACCTGCGCACCCTTATGAACATCCCGGACAACTACAAAGTCCTGTTCCTTCAGGGCGGTGCTTCTACCCAGTTCGCCGCAATTCCCCTGAACTTCATGAACGGCAGCGGCAAAGCGGACTACATCGTCTCCGGTGTCTGGTCCAAGAAGGCAGCTGCAGAGGCCTCCCGCTATGGCGATGTAAAGATCGTTGCTTCCAGCGCAGACCAGAACTTCTCCTGCGTTCCCGAAGTGGACCCCGCAGAGTTCCGTTCCGACGCGGACTACTTCTACATCTGCATGAACGAAACCGTCCACGGCAACATCATCCGTGACCTTCCGGAAACCGGCAATGTGCCCCTCATCGCGGACATTTCCTCCTGTTTCCTGTCCGAGCCCATCGATGTCTCGAAGTTCGGCATGCTCTACGGCGGTGCCCAGAAGAACATCGCTCCTGCCGGCCTTACCATCTGCATCATCCGGGAAGACCTCCTCGGAAACGCCAGAGACATCACTCCCACCATGCTCAACTATGAGACCCAGGCAAACTCCGGCTCCATGTACAACACCCCTCCCTGCTGGTGCATCTACATGGCCGGCCTCGTCTTCCAGTGGCTCCTCAAAATGGGCGGTCTGGAAGAGATGAAGAGACGCAACGAAGCCAAGGCTTCCATCCTTTATAACTACCTCGATGAAAGCAAACTGTTCAAAGGTACAGTCGTCAAAAAGGACCGCTCTCTCATGAACGTTCCCTTCGTCACTGACTCCGACGAACTGAATGCCGAATTCATCAAAGGCTGCACCGAACACGGCCTCATCAACATCAAGGGCCACCGCTCCGTCGGCGGCATGCGTGCTTCCATCTATAACGCCATGCCCATCGAAGGGGTCGAGGCTCTGGTCGACTACATGAAAGAGTTCGAAGAAGCTCACATCGCAGAATAAAAGGAGAAACACACCTATATGTATAACATTCTGACTCTCAACAATATTTCGAAGGTCGGTCTCAACCAGCTCGACGCCGACAAATATACGGTAGGCGCAGACATTGAAAACCCGGACGCCATTCTGGTCCGCAGTGCCAAAATGCATGACATGGAGTTCGCCCCCAACACACTGGCCATTGCTAGAGCCGGCGCGGGCACCAACAATGTCCCTGTTGACCGCTGTGCCGAAGAAGGGATCGTGGTCTTCAACACTCCCGGTGCCAACGCCAACGCGGTCAAGGAACTGGTCCTCTGTGCCCTCTTCCTCACCTCCCGGAAGATCATCCCCGGCATCGAATTCGCCAACTCCCTGAAGGGCAAGGGCGATGAATGCGGCAAGCTCGTCGAAAAGGGCAAATCCGCCTTCGCCGGTCCCGAGATCACCGGTAAGACTCTGGGAGTCATCGGCCTCGGCGCCATCGGCGTCAAGGTTGCCAACTCTGCCAGAAACCTTGGCATGAATGTCTACGGCTACGACCCTTACCTCTCGGTGGACGCCGCCTGGAACCTGTCGAGCCATATCCATCATGCCGCCACCCTCGATGACATCTTCTCGAACTGCGACTACATCACCATCCATGTGCCCCTGACCGACGACACGAAGGACACCATCAACAAGGAAGCCTTCGCCAAAATGAAGGACGGGGTCCGTATCCTCAACTTCTCCCGGGACGGTCTCGTCAATGCGGACGATATGATCGAAGCCCTGGAGAGCGGCAAGGTCGCAGCCTATGCCACCGACTTCGCCGTCGACAAACTCCTCTGGGTCCCCGGTGTCATCACCATGCCCCACCTGGGCGCCTCCACTCCCGAGTCCGAAGACAACTGTGCCAAAATGGCCGCCTATGAACTCGTCGAGTACCTGGAGAACGGCAACATCAAAAATTCGGTCAACATGCCGAACGCCGAAATGGCCAGAGTCTGCAAGAACCGTCTGTGTGTCATCCACAAGAACGTCCCGAACGTTCTGAGAGGCATCACCAGCCAGTTCGTCGACTCCAACATCAACGACTTCCTGAACCGCTCCAAGGGCGAGATCGCCTACACCATTCTGGAAGTGGACGGGGACATTTCTGACGAAATGGTCGAGACCATCGGACAGATCGAAGGCGTCGTCCGCGTCCGGGCGATCCGCGGCTGATCGGTCACAAAAAACTAAAAAAGGAAGCCTCAGGCAATTTTGCCTGAGGCTTTTTCCGAGCTTTTTTACAACTCTTCGATGAGGTAGATGCCATCCATATTCCGGACTTTTTCCAGGACCGTCTTCGGCTCGAGAAGCGTCGGGAACCGAAGGGTGAAGATGGCACTGGAGTTCACCACGTCGTTTTCCCGGGTCCGGGAGATCTCCATATTACGGACTTTGATGTTGTCCTTTTTCAGTTCTTCAAAGAGGTTCTCCAGAACGGAACGGCTTCGGAACTCCATATAGACGTTCAGTTCCGGTTGCCGGGCCATAAAGCGATACTCAAGTTTGGAAAAGACCAGTTCCGAAAGAAGCACGAGGAGAGCTGCAATGAGACCGCCTTCGTAGAACCCGGCGCCAATGGCAAGGCCGACGATGGCACTGGTCCAGAGACCAGCTGCCGTGGTGAGGCCTTTGATCTGATTGCGGCGGGTGACGATAATGGTACCGGCACCAATGAAACCGATGCCGGCAATGACCTGGGCACCAAGGCGGGCCATGTCTGTATAATAGCCTTCGCTCAGGAACAGGTACTGGCCGGTCATGGTGGTCATGGCAGCACCCACGCAGATGAGGATATGGGTCCTAAACCCGGCGGGCCGGCGTTTGAACTCCCGTTCCAGGCCGATCAGTGCACCGCAGAGGAAGGTCAGAGCCAGCCGCAGGGCCACAGCCCCCATAGTGACTTCCCGAAGGCCGTCAAAAATCGTGAACATAAATCGCTTCCTCCTTTCTCAGATCTCTTTTACCGTGTAGACCTCATCGAGGTCCGACAGGCGGGCAACCACTTCGTGGTGAGGGGTCCGGTGCTCCATTCGAAGGTACAGGACCGCATTGGGTTTTTGAACGATCTGATCCTTCCCGTGGTGGATGTCCATATCGAAAATGTGGATGTTCTCTTCCCGGACCACTTTCAGGATCTCCGTCAGGTCCCCGATCTTGTGGAACTCCACATAGAGGTTGATGTTTCGGGAACGTTCGATGATGCTCTCTTCCAGGGGCCGCAACAGCCACATCGTGAGCAGAATGAGCAGGAAGGCGAGGAACGCGCATTCATAGAAGGAGGCACCGATGACCAGTCCGAGACAGGCGGAGGCCCAGAGGCCGGAAGCCGTGGTCAGGCCTTTGATTTTCTGCTGATTGGTGGCAATAATAGTGCCGGCACCGAGGAAACCGATGCCGTTGATGACCTGGGCCCCAAACCTTGACACATCGGTCTTCAGCCCCACCGCTTCCGCGGCGGGAGCCCAGTCGGTAGTCAGCATGATGTACTCATACTGGCTGAGGATCATGGTGAGGGCGGCGCCAATGCAGACGATGGTGTAGGTCCGCGGACCGGCCGGCCGTCTCCGAAGGCCCCGGTCAAGGCCGATGAGGCCCCCCATGACAAGAGCCATGAGAAGCCTTAATATTACAGATGCAGTATTGAGATCCCGCAAATAATCTAGTGAACTTAGCATGTTACTCTCCCTTCATTCCACTATTTTATCACTCCTGTGCCGTTTGGCAAGCTTTTCAGACCTGTGCCCTTGTCAAAAGGACTTGATAACCTTTTGTACACGTACTATAATGAGGATTGTCCTAATATTAAACCTTTATAGTAAAGGAGAAAACGATTATGAAACAACAGAAAATGTCTCGTATCCTGGTCGCTTTCATGGCCATCGTCATGGTCTTCGCCATGACCGGATGTGCCGAACAGACCAGCAACTTCCTGAAAAACGGATGGGACTATGAAGCGGACGGTGTCCAGTATGAGCCCGGTTTTAATGACACCTATGAGTATCAGACCCCTGCAGTCAACAGTTCTGCGGCTGACCCCTCTGCTTATGGCAGCTATGAAGGCGCTGCTTCCGGTCCCGTCGTGACCACCGGCGGTTCCACCGCTACAGCCGGTGCCGCAAAGGCCGGTTCGGCAAAAGCCGGTGCCGCAAAGGCCGGTGGCTCCTCTGCCACTGCTGCTCCCGCCGCCAACAAGACTTCCTATACCGCAGCGGAAGCACTTGAACTCTACAAGAGCGCTGCCAACAAGGTCAAGTCCACGGCCAAGTCCGCGACCCGCACCAGCGAGACCATCCGCACCATCAGCGGTTCGATCCCCTCTCTCTACTCCAGCTTCGGCTTCAAAGAGGGTACCAAGTCTGAGAAGGTCGTTGCCAACGGTTCCTCGGAACTGAAGGACAAGTTCCCGGTCGAAGGGAAATCTTACACCTGCAACCTCAGCGCTTCGGACATCAAGTCCGCTACTGTCCAGAGCAACGGTTCCAACAAGGTTGTCACCATCGTGGTCAAAGATGACTCCGAAGGCACCTATGACAAGTCTTCGAAGTGTGTCTCCACCATCAGCATCCCCATCGGGAAATGGACCTGCAAGGGCGTTACCCTTCGCGGCACCATCGATGCCAATGGCCGCCTGACCAGCCTCTATTACAAGATGCCGACTTACGTCAAACAGGGTTCCGATGCCTTCGCATTCTCCCTGGAACAGAACTGGACCGTCGCATACTAAAAACGAAATCAAAAAGGACCGCTCGAAAGAGCGGTCCTTTTTCAATTACTGATTGCGCTGACTAGCGTACTCACTGGGAGACGGGACACTGCGGCTGCTGGTCGTCGGCGGGTCCGTAGAGGGCTGCGTGGCAGGAGCCGTTGTAGTGGGCGCCGTCGTGCTGGCCGTAGTAGTCCGAGTCGTGGTCGTCGTGGTGCGGGTCGTCCGGGTCGTGGTCGTCCCGGTAGAGGTCGAACGGGTCGTAGTGCTCGTCCGGCGAGTCGTGCTCTGAGCCGACGTAGAAACCGAACTGCTTTCTGTCTGGATCTCACCGTTCTCGTCGTACTGGACGGTCTCTTCTTCCAGCTCCGTAGTGGTCTCCGTAGCGTTCTTGTTGTTGGAGACGCTGCGCTCGAAGGCCGTAGTCTTGGCTTTCGCCGAAGTGGCTTCTGCTGCGTCATTGGAGCGGCCCACGAAGTGGCTGATGAGGATGCCCCCGAAAACCAGAAGCAGAGCGGCCAAGAGGGCCAAAAGCGCAACCGTCAAACGACGGCGGTTCTTTTTGCTGTTGAAGGGAGCCTCTTCCTGATCCGGCAGGAAGACTGAGTCGTCGATGTTGTTCTCATAGGAACGGGGCTCGGCGTCCGGGGTGTCCACGTAGTCTTCTCGGTAATTCTCGTAGCGGGGCCGGTCTTCTGCATCGGCATAGGTCGGCGCCTCCACCGTCTCTTCGACTACTTTCGGCGCTTCCGGTGCAATATAGGGTTCCGGCTCCGGAGCGACAGGTTCTGCACCGGTGCCGCCGGCAAAGTAAGAGCCGGGAGTGTAAGACTCCTCATAAATGGGCTCATAGCTGTCATAGTATTCCTCGTCCCCATTGTCCGCAGGAGCTTCCTCCTTGTAGACGATCGGTTCCGGAACCTGAGGGTTCGGGACCGAGGCGGGGTCGGTGGTATAAGTCACATCGTCGAGAGCGCCGGGAGCGGCATAGCCGAAGTCCACTTCATACTCTTCGGTCCCATCGTCGGCCGCCGGAGTCGGGGCCACGGTGATGGTCTCTTCTTCGATGACCGGGGGTTCCGGAATGTCCGGGACCTTATCGGCCGGAGCCTTATTGAAGGAAACTTCCGGCTGGACCGCCGGCTCTTCCGGGACGTTCACTTTACTGCCCCCGAGGTTCAGTTCGAAGACCTGGATCCGGTCATTGTCGGAAGAGCTGACTTTGACGGGTCCGCTGTGGACCGGGGTCTCTGCCACCGGTTCGGTGGGACTGATCGGCTCCGAATTGATGTCGGTGAAGACGAAGCTGGTCTTTTCTTCTGTAACCGGAGTTTCTTCCGGGACCGGCTCTTCCGGGGCCTCCCGTTTGAAGCGGTCAAGAATGTCTTTCATTGCCATATGGGTACGCGCTCCTTTCGCGATTTACTCACTGGGAGTGGGGTCTGGTGTCGGCGTCGGAGTCGGCGTCGGTTCTGTAGTAGGTTTCTCGGTCGAAGGCTGCGGCGCTTCCGTAGAGGGTTTTGGAGCTTCGGTCGTCGGACGCTCGGCAGCCTTCGTCGTAGTGCCGTTGGATCTCGTCGTCTGAGCCGCTGTCCGGGTCGTGATGCGGGAGGCAGTCTTCGTTGTGTTGGGGACCACATAGTAGGTAGCCGACGTCCGGCGAATGGAGGCCTTCGTCATGTCTTCCTCTTCCCCGACAACGGTCGTGGTCGCCACCTCAGTCAGCACATCGGTCGACTCCTCCGGGAGAGTCACCGTCTCTGTGACAGAAGCAGTCTCGGTGATGTGGGTCAGTTCCCCGTTGTCCTGATGGTTCCGGCCGACCAGCTGGAACACCAGAGCTCCGATGAGGATGCCGAGGGCGAGGAAAAGGATGATCCAGGCCCATTTCACCCGTTTCGGAGGCAGAGGACCGTCCTCGTACTCGTATTCGTATTCTTCCTCGAAGTCTCCTGTATCTTCCAGAGAACGGATGAGCTCGGGGTCGACTTCATATTTGTTGTTTTTAGCCATAACGACCTCCTGATGATCACTTATGATACTTTCCGCCGGAACTGATCTGGAAGGCCCGGTAGAGCTGTTCCAGCAGCATGACCCTCGCCAACTGATGGGGAAAGGTCATTTCCGACAGGGAGAGTGGTGTGTTTGCAAAACCTTTGACTTCTTCCGACAGCCCGAAAGAACTGCCGATGATGAAGGTCACGTGACTGGTCCCGTTCACGGCCAGCCGGACCAGCTCTCTGCTGAACGCGACGGAGTCTCTCTGTTTCCCCTCGATGCACATGGCGTACACGTAGGAGCCCTTTGGGACCGCCGCGAGGATCCGTTTTCCCTCTTTTTCGAGAGCAGTAGCGATTTCCGCTTCTGACGGAGTGTCCGGTAAACGTTCCACGCTAACTTCTATAATATTGAATTTACAAAGGGAAGTCAATCGCTTAATATACTCTGCCTGGGCGTCTCTCAGGTATTTTTCCTTGAGGTTCCCGGGAACGATGAGGGTCACATTCAGCATCAGAGCACCTCCGTCAGCAGAGTGCGGCTCCGGGGCGCCACATCGAGCAGGTAATCGGCCCCCGCTTTGGCGCCGCCCCCCAGCAGCATGGAGGCCGTGGTCTGATAGGCCAGGTCCGGCAGGTTGTTCTCCCGGCTCAGATGGCCGAGTATGATGTGCTGTGCCCCGGCCCGGACCAGGTCCATTGCAGTGTCGGCGGCATCGTCATTGTTGAGGTGCCCGGTCTCCGAACTGATCCGCTGTTTCAGTGCATAGGGGTATGGTCCGTTGAAGAGCATCCCGAGGTCGTGGTTGGACTCGAGAAGCACGGTCCGGCTCCCGAGGATGGACGACTTGACTTCTTCGGTCATGACCCCGAGGTCGGTGGCAACCGACACGTTCTTGCCGCTGGGCAGAGTGACGGTATAGCCCATGCCTTCCGCACAGTCATGGGACGTGTGGAAACATGCCACGTGGAAGTCCCCAATGTCGGCCGTACTGACCATTTGGAACACCGGGAAGTCCCCCCGTAAATGCCCTTTACTGTCCAGGGCTTCCAGGGTCCCGAGGGACCCATAGACCGGGATGTGGTACCGGTTTGCAAAGACCCGGAGCCCCGCGATGTGGTCACTGTGCTCGTGGGTCAGGAAAATGGCATGGATGGACTCCGGTACAAGGCCCATCTCCTGAAGGGCCAGGGTGGTCTGCTTGGCATTCTTCCCCACATCGATGAGGATACCGCCGCTCCGGTCTCCCAGGTAGGTGGCGTTCCCGCTACTGCCGGAGTAGAGGGTCCCAAAGACTTCTCCTGCCATAGGGTTCTCCTTTCCCATCATACAAAAAACGGGGTGCGTCGGAACGCACCCCGCCTGGTTTCTTGGTTTAGCCCGCGTTCTGGATCTTGCTGGGAGGATCGAGGACCGGGACACGGGAGATGTCCGCTCCCAGTGCCGTGAATTTCTCAACGACATTCTCATAGCCACGGTCGATGAAGATGGTGTTCTCCACTTCGGTATGACCTACCGCAGCGAGGCCCGCAATGATCATGGCGGCGCCGGCACGCAGGTCATAAGCCTTGACCGGACAGCCATTCAGATGGTCGACCCCTTCGATGATGGCGACCTTGCCGTTGACCTCGATGTGGGCACCCATACGGGTCAGCTGGTCGACATACTTGAACCGGCTGTCCCAGACCCCTTCGGATACGATGCTCGTGCCGGTGGCAAGGCAGAGAGCTGCGGCCATTTGAGGCTGCATGTCTGTCGGGAAGCCGGGGTGGGGCATGGTTTTGATATTGCACTTGGAAAGAGGCTTGTCTGCAATGACCCGGACGGCATCGTCCAGTTCTTCGATGGTGACCCCTGCCTCTTCCAGCTTGGCAATGATGGACTCGAGATGTTTCGGGACCACATTGCGGACGAGGACGTCACCGCCGCAGGCGGCTACCGCAGCCATATAAGTACCGGCTTCGATCTGATCGGGGATAACGGAGTAGTCACAGCCGTGCATCTGCTCCACGCCTCTGATCTTGATGACGTCGGTCCCGGCGCCTCGAACATCGGCACCCATGGAGTTCAGGAAGTTTGCAAGGTCCACGATATGGGGCTCCTTGGCCGCATTTTCAATGACCGTGAGTCCCCGCGCTTTGACGGCCGCCAGCATGACGTTCATGGTGGCACCGACAGAGACTACGTCCATGTAAATGGAGTTGCCGCTCAGGTGGTCCGCTCTCGCATGGACGAAGGCATTTTCTTCCATGGAGACCGTGGCACCCAGCATTTCAAAGCCCTTCAGGTGCTGGTCGATGGGACGGACCCCGCCGAAATCACAGCCGCCGGGCATGGCGACGCGGGCTTTGGAGCAGCGGCCCAGCAGAGCGCCCAAAAGGTAGTAGGACGCCCGCAGGTGGCGGGTCAGCTCATAGGGGACGGTATAGGAACTGATGACCGATGTGTCGATCTCATAGGTATGGGAATTGATGGAACGAACCCGGGCGCCCATCGCCTCCAGCATTTCCAGCATGCATTTGACGTCGGAAATGTTCGGTATATTCTCAATGCGGCAGGGACCTTCCGCCAAAAGGGTCGCCGGAAGGATGGCGACGACAGAGTTCTTGGCTCCGCTGATGTCGACCACGCCGTCCAGGCGTTTCCCGCCGTTGATACAAAACTTATCCAAAATATCTCTCTCCTGATTTCGCTCTCACGATTTCTCGAAAGTTATATTAGTATATATAGTGCTTAAATCCGAACTATTATACCACCAGTTCCGGCAATTGAAAAGTGTCCCCTCCCCGTTTTCCGTCACTCTGATATAAAATCGTCAATTTATCTGAAAAAGCCCTGTTCCGGAAACCCGGAACAGGGCGATTTGTTGGTTGTATCAGTTGACTCAGCCGGGCAGGCCTTTGGATTTCAGCCAGGTAGTGATGTCATTGAAGACTTCTTCCTTGCAGTCATCGCGGAAGAGCTCATGACGATAGCTCTTGTACCATTTCGTGGTGTGGTCTTTGATACCGGCGATGTCCATCCATTTGTCTGCAGCTCTGACGCCGATGCCGCAGAAGCCGACGATGTCCTGAGTACCGGCGACGACGAGGACGGGAAGGTCCTTCGGCATCTTCCGAGCCCAGAGGGTACCGGCGGAACGGGCTGCCAGGGCACCCAGCATGGCCAGCAGTCCGGGAGTGTAGTAGACAGCGAGCATGGGGTCTTTCAGATAGTCAGCGCGGTTCTCCTTGCTACGGGACAGCCATGCGGTGGTCACCATGTTGTTGGTGACTTTGACTTCCAGGTCCTTGACGGGTTTCGCAGTGAAGAGCGGGACCAGCGGATAGATGATGCAGCGGAAGGGGCTTCCGAAGAAGTCGCCGGAACCGCAGTAGACGGTAGCGGAGAGCTCTTTGCCGTACTTGGCGCCGTAGATCTTGGCGACGAAGGAACCCATGGAGTGGCCGATCAGGATCTCGGGAAGGCCGGGATGCTCAGAGACAGCGATGTCTCTCATCTTGTGCATATCTTCAATGACGATCTTGTCAGCACCCTTCGGGCACTTACCGATGTTGCGAAGGTTCTCTTCGACACCCATACCGGTCTTACCGTGACCGACATGGTCCTCACCGTAGACGACATAGCCGGCTTTGGCAAGGTGCTCCGCAAGGCCGTGGAAACGGTCGATATGTTCGGCAACGCCGTGGGCAACGAGGGCAACGGCTTTGGTCTCGACAGCATCGTCGATCCAGGTCAGGTAACGGACGCGATCGGTTTTGTCGGTAGATTCGAAGAATCTCTCTTCACATTTGATGGACATGGTTAGTTTCCTCCTCTATAATACTCACTTTTTCGCAAAACAGTGAGTTCGAAATCACTTAAAATCATAGCATAGTCTTTTGTCGATTTCCACCAAAAAAGCCAAAATGTACTGAATTATTTGACAACATTACACATTTGTCTATGCAGAAGCCCCAGCATATCTGAGGGCAAAGGAGCTTCGACCAAGATGGGGGCTCCGGTCACCGGATGGAACAGTTCTGCCCGGGCACAGTGGAGGGCATGACGGGCGATCTCTTCGGAAGGGGTCCCGTAAAGGGTGTCCCCTACGAGAGGCGCCCCGATATGGGCAAAATGGACCCGGATCTGATGGGTCCGGCCGGTCTCGAGGTGCACCCGGCAGAGCGTCCGCTCTCCGATGCTCTCCAGGGCCTCCCAGTGGGTAATGGCCCGGTCTCCCTGTTCCTCGACGACCCGTTTGGTGAGGATCGGATCCGGCCGGTAGATGGGAGCATCAATGGTCCTGCTCCCGGAAAGGGCCGCCGACGCCACCGCCAGGTACTCTTTCTTCACGCCCCGCTGCAGCCGGTCTGCCGCATAGGCGTTGAGGGCACAGACAACGACTCCGGAAGTCCCCTTGTCGAGGCGTCCCACCGCCCGAAAGACCACCGGGTCTTTCCCCTGTTCTCTTCGGTGGAAGGTGATCCAGTTGGCCAGCGTGTCCCCCTGGTGATTGTGGGAGGGGTGCACCGCCATGGTGCCGGGTTTGTTGACGATGAGCAGGTCTTCGTCTTCGAACAGCACTTCCGGCAGAGGGCCCGCGAGGAACTCCTCGGTCGGCAGGGAGGGCAGTTGTTCCTCCGGGTCGTCCGGCAGGTTGACGGTCAGTACATCGCCCACCGTGAGGAGGTCGATGGTCCGCACCGGTTCTCCGTTTCGAAGGATGCCGTCTTCGTAAGTCTTGAGGTTTCGGATGATACGAGAAGAAAGCCCTGCACAGCCTCTCAGGTAATGCAGGACTTTACGCCCGTCGTATTCGGTTGGAACGGTGAAAGTCAGCTGTCGCATGGTTCCTCGTTCCTCTTTCCCGGTCTCAGCGGTTCTTCAGGAGCCGGACCAGGGTCATTTTGGTCTTCTTCGCCTTCGGCATGAGTTCTTTGTAGAGCCAGTACCGGAAGGGGTTCCCGACGAGGACATACTCCCCGATGAACTCCGTATACTGGGCGCCGAAGCTTTGCTTGAACTTGCTGATGCCGACAAAGTCCTCATTGGGTTTGAGGGGCCCGAGGGTCCCGTCTGCCCCCAGAGTCTCCGGGGAATCTACCAGCACGTAGCCGAGGTCGTGGTAGTCACAGTCAAGGTCGATGCTGCGCAGCAGTCGCAGGTAATTCATGTAGTGGCTCGAGCGGGTATTGTTCCGGACGATGTTCCGGGTTCCGCCAAACACACAGTTGGCAAAGCCGCCATAGCGGATGGTGAGACCACCGGCCACGGGAATGCGGGCATCCTCGGGGTAGTCCCTCGTCTCTTCCATGCGCTCGTTGTAACTTTTGGTATTCTTATCGATGACGTCGATGTCGTTTTTGAGGCCTTTGATTTTTTTCTGGGGAGCCATCTCCAGAGCCGCTTCCTTCTTGGCCCGCTCTTCGAGGCGGGCATTCTGCAGGGCCGTGTCCTTGGCCTTGTCGTAGTAGACGATCATGACGTCGGTATAGTCTTTGAGGGTCCCGAAGAGAAGGTTCAGGTAATCGTTGTCCCGGTGGACGAAGTCGTTCCGCTCCGAGGTGTCATCCATGACGGAGACGAAGGCGTCGAGAAGGCTCGGGTCTTTCTGGAAGTCTTCCCAGGTGTAGGTCTCACAGTCGAGGCCCCGGGACTCGCCCACCCGGACGGAGTACCGTACGCCTTTCTCGCACTTTTTGAGAAGCTGTTTGCCGGGGATGAGTTCCCCGTTTTCATCTCTGAGGGGAATGAAGGTCTGGACCGGGTGCTTGTAAGTGTAGGAGGGGAGGTCCGTGTTAAGTTCATAGCCGAGGGACGTCAACAGTTTGTGGGCCGCGTGTCCCTCCGGGCAGTCTTCCCCGTCCACCCGCAGGCGCACCGGCGGGTCGATGATGGTGCAAAAGGCTTTATGGGCTTTCATCTCACCGTTGATGAACTCGGTGAACTCCCGCTGCAGAGCCTCATTGGCCATGTCCGACACGGTGCCGTAGGGCACATACCAGAGCTTTCCCGCCACCGGCAGGTCCCGCTCCAGCACGAGACAGGTCAGCACCCGCTCCCCCGCTTCGTTGAAGCCGGAGTACAGGTGGGAGCCCCAGGCCGTCTTGACCTTCGGCCACAGAGAGCACTGCTGGTATTGCCCCTTGTGCTCTTCCACGAAGGCGTCGAAGGCAGCGTAGTCAGTTTCCGGTCTGAATGTATACATAGGTTTCTCCTCAAATGCGGATGCCCCGTTTGGCCAGGGCTTCCTCGATACAGGTCTCTTCGTTGAAGGGCTCTTTTTTGCCCCGGACTTTCATGAACCGCTCGTGGCCCTTCCCGCAGCAGAGCAGGAAGTCACCGGGTTCCAGCATGGCGACCGCATAAGCCACCGCCTCTTCCCGGTCCGGGATGACCACGTACTTTCCGGCACCGCCGGCAGCCTCTACATAGGTGGCGATCTCCTCCGCGATGGACTTCGGGTCTTCGAAGCCGGGGTCGTCTTCGGTGATGACGGTGAAGTCCGCCAGTTTTCCGCTGGTGGTCCCCAGTTCTTCCCGGCGCAGCTGCGCCCGGTCTCCGACCGAGCCGAAGAGGGTGATGATCCGTTTCGGCTCATAGGCCCGGACTGTATTGATGATGCCCGCAAGGCTGATGTCGTTGTGGGCGTAGTCGATGATGATGCCAAAGTCTTTCGACAGGTATTTGATCTGGCAGCGGCCGGGGACCCGGACCGTGCGCAGGCCTTCCTTCGCCGAAGGAAGGTCCAGCCCCATCAGTTCGCAGACCGCCAGGACTGCCAGAGCGTTGTGGACGGAAAAGTCTCCGGGGAGGCTGATCTCAAAAGTATCTTCCTTCGTACCGCCCCGCAGGAAGTCGAAGCGGATGCCCATGAAGTCATCGGACCGGGTGGGCACCATGTGCTCCGCCCGAAACTCGTTGCCTTCCCCGAGGCCGTAAAAGATCTTCCGGCCGGGCACCGCCTCCAGCATGTCTTCGGCGGAGGGGTCGTCTCCGCAGGCCGCAGCCTGGGTGCAGAGGTCGAAAAAGGCCTTTTTGAAGCCGTAATACTCTTCGTAGGTCTTGTGTTCATGCCCCCCGATGTGGTCGGGAGAGATGTTGGTGAAGATGCCGCAGAAGAACTCCGTAAAGTCCGTACGGTGCCATTTCACCCCGAGGCTCGAGACTTCGATGGCAACGGCCTTCACACCGTCGTCCGCCATCTGCCGCAGCAGTTTCTGCAGTTCATAAGACTCCGGGGTCGTATTGACCGTGGGCACCTGTTTGCCGAGCCAGGTGGCGCCGGCGGTGCCGATGAGGCCCGTCGGGACTCCCGCCTTGTCGAGGACGGATTGTAAAATATAGGTGATGGAGGTCTTCCCCTTGGTCCCAGTGATGCCGATGACCTTCAGCTCCCCCGAAGGGTGTTCAAAGAAGGTGTCGGAGAGCTTTGCCAGGGCGACACGGCTGTTCTCTACGGTCACGATAACGGGTGTTTCCGGTACATCGCCCAAAGAGGCCGTTTCTTCGTGTCCCGCTTCCAGGACGAAAGCCCGGCAGCCGGCGTCGTAAGCGCTACGGGCATATTTGTGGCCGTCGGTCTCCGCTCCCGTCATACAGACAAAGACCGTCCCGGGGACCGCCTTGCGGGAGTCGTACACGATGTCGACGATGTCTCCCTCCAGGGCTTCCTTCGGGCCGGTGACCGAAACGACGGGCAGTTCCGCCAGCAGGGTTGCGAGTTTCATAATGCCTCCATGGGTTCCATTCCTGAGTATTCAAGGATTTTCTCTCCATGAATTATAGAATCTTGAAAAAGAGATTGCAAGACCTTATAATACTTCTAACTATTGTTTGAATCTTTACTATTAACTGGAGGCACTTTGCATGGCCAAAGAACTTGCGACCAAGTATGATCCGTCAGAGTTCGAAGACAAGATCTACGACTTCTGGCAGGAGAAGAAATACTTCCACGCAGAACCGGACGAGACGAAAAAACCTTATACCATCGTCATTCCGCCCCCCAACATCACCGGTCAGCTCCACATGGGCCACGCCCTGGATGAGACCCTGCAGGACATCCTCATCCGCTATCACCGGATGAAAGGCTTCGACACCCTCTGGCTCCCCGGCACCGACCACGCGTCCATCGCCACGGAGGCGAAAATCGTGGAAGCCATGAAGCAGGAAGGGGTCACCAAGGACGACATCGGAAGAGACGCCTTCCTCGAGAGGGCCTGGGAGTGGAAACGGGTCTACGGCGGACGCATCGTCGAGCAGCTCAAGAAGCTCGGTTCCTCCTGTGACTGGGACCGGGAGCGGTTCACCATGGACGAAGGCTGTTCCAAAGCCGTCGTCGAAGTCTTCAACAACCTCTATGAAAAAGACCTCATCTACCGGGGCGAGCGCCTCATCAACTGGTGCCCCCACTGCATGACTTCCATTTCCGATGCGGAAGTGGAGTACGAAGAAAAAGACGGTGCATTTTGGCATCTCAAATACCCCTTTGCAGACGGGTCCGGGTTCGTGGAACTGGCCACCACCCGTCCCGAGACCATGTTCGGTGACACCGCCGTCGCGGTCAACCCGGAGGACCCCCGCTACAAAGACAAAATCGGACAGATGCTCATTCTGCCCTTGGTCGGGAAAGAGATCCCCCTCATTGGGGATGAACACGCAGACCCCGAGTTCGGGACCGGCGTCGTGAAAATCACCCCGGCCCACGACCCCAACGACTATGAGGTCGGTCTGCGCCATGACCTGCCCATCATCAACGTCATGACCGATGACGGGCGCATGAACGAGAACGTGCCGGAGAAGTATGTCGGCATGACCACGGCAGAGTGCCGGAAAGCCTGTGTGGCAGACCTGGAAGAACAGGGTTACCTGGTCTCCGTCGAGCCCACGAAACACAATGTCGGCACTTGCTACCGCTGCGGCACCGTCGTCGAGCCCCGCATCTCCAAACAGTGGTTCGTCAAGATGAAGCCCCTGGCAGACCCGGCCATCGACATCGTCCGCTCCGGGAAAATCAAATTCGTACCCTCCCGTTACGACAAGACCTACTTCCACTGGATGGAAAACATCAAAGACTGGTGCATTTCCCGCCAACTCTGGTGGGGCCACCGCATTCCCGCCTGGTACTGTGACGACTGCGGAGAGATCACCGTCTCCCGGGGCACGCCCTGTAAGTGTGAACACTGCGGCAGCGAGCACATCCACCAGGATGAAGACACTCTGGACACCTGGTTCTCCTCCGCCCTCTGGCCCTTCTCGACCCTGGGCTGGCCGGAAGAGACCCCGGAGCTGAAGCATTACTTCCCCACCAACACCCTGGTCACCGGCTACGATATCATTTTCTTCTGGGTCGCCCGCATGATCTTCTCCTCCGTAGAGCAGATGGGCACCTTCCCCTTCGACACCGTTTTCATCCACGGCATCGTCCGGGATGAACAGGGCCGAAAGATGTCGAAGTCCCTCGGCAACGGCATCGACCCCCTGGTAGTCATCGACAAATACGGCGCAGACGCCCTGCGCTTCACCCTCGTCACCGGCAACAGCCCCGGGAACGATATGCGGTATTCCGAGAAAAAGGTCGAAGCTTCCCGAAACTTCGGCAACAAGATCTGGAATGCAGCCCGGTACATCCTCATGAACCTGGACGGCACAGAGGGCCCTGCCCACCTGCCCGCCACAGAGGACCTCGCCATCGAAGACAAGTGGATCCTCTCGAAGTTCAATACCCTCGCAAAAGAGGTTTCCGAGAATATCGACAGCTACGAGCTGGGGGTCGCCCTTGCCAAGCTCTACGACTTCATTTGGGACCTGTTCTGTGACTGGTACATCGAGATCTCCAAGATCCGTCTCCAGGAAGGCGGCAAGGGTGCCGAGACCGCGAAAGCTGTCCTCATCTACTGCATGGACGGCATGCTGAAGCTGCTCCACCCCTTCATGCCCTTCCTCACGGAAGAGATCTGGCAGTCCCTGCCCCATGACGGCGACACCATCATGCTGGCTCCCTATCCGGAGTACACCGACGCCCTCGACTTCTCTGCCGAAGAGACCGAGTTCGAGCGGATCATGACGGCAGTCCGGGCGATCCGTGCCCGTCGTTCCGAAATGAACGTCCCGCCGTCGAAGAAGTCGGCAGTCCACTTCGACACGACCTTCGAAGACACCTTCAAGGCCGGCGTCGTCTACATCCAGAGACTGGCTTCCGCCACGGAAGTCACGGTCGGTGGCGACTTCGACACCGAAGGCGCCGTCAACATCGTCACGGCCGACGCGCAGATCTACCTGCCCATGAACGAGCTCGTCGATCTCGAAGCGGAGAAGGCCCGCCTGACGAAGGAGCTGGAAAAAGCACAGAAAGACCTCGGGTTCTTTGAGAAGAAGCTCAACAATCCGGGCTTCGTCAACAATGCCCCGGCGGCCGTCGTGGAAAAAGACCGCGCCTCCGCCGACAAGATCAGAGACAAAATCAAACTGCTGGAAGAAAGCCTGCAGAATCTGGCTTAACGTCAAGACCGGGAAGGACGGCCTTCCCGGTCTTACTGTCTTTTAGGAGATGATCCTATGCTTTTTGAAAAGAAGAAATCCGCCCTCATCATCGGCTGCGGCCGTCTCGGGGGACACATCGCCGAATACCTGGCCGAACAGGGCGTCCGGGTCACCATCATGGATGAGAACCCGGAGGCGTTCCGCCGCCTCTCCGAGTCCTTCGGAGGACTGCTGCTGCAGGGCAACGGCATGAACGAGGACCAGCTGGTCCGGGCCGACATCGAGCATGCCGACCTGTTCATCGCCGCCACCGGGCAGGACAGCCGCAACAACCTGCTCGCGCAGATTGCCTGCCGCATCTACCATGTGCCCCATGTGT
Source organism: Clostridia bacterium (assembly GCA_017476565.1). Classification (GTDB taxonomy): domain Bacteria; phylum Bacillota; class Clostridia; order Oscillospirales; family Acutalibacteraceae; genus RUG420. The sequence continues at coordinate 7,812 of JAFUZN010000156.1, read as the reverse complement.
TCGCGCGGTTCGACGACGCCAACATCGGAAAACTCGTGGAAGACCTGCCCATCCGGGCCATCTTCCCCTTCACCCTGTCTCTCTCGGAGTTCGAGAAGGACTACGACTTTCTGTTCGGAGAGGAGGACTGAGCATGCATATCGTCATCGCAGGCGGCTATGAGCAGACCGACTTCCTCATCGAGAACCTGAAGGAAAACGGCCACAAGCTCACCGTCATCAACAATAACCGTGACTACTGCGAAAAGCTGTCCGCCCGCCACGGCCTGCCGGTCTACCACGGCGACCCCACCCGATATTATGTACTGGAAGACGCCGAGATCGACGGCGCGGACGTCCTCGTTTCTCTGTCCGAGCACGACGAGAACAACCTGACGGTCTGTCAGTTCGCGAAGAAGTGTTTCCACATCGCCCACACGGTCTGCACGGTCCGGAACCCGAAGAATGTCGGGCTCTTCCAGGAACTGGGTGTCGACCACGTCCTGAGTTCCACCCACATGGTCGCAAAGTTCCTGACAGAAGCGGCCACCATCCAGGACCTCGTCGAGACCCTTCCTCTGGAAGACAACCGGGTCAACCTGTTCTCGGTCGTCCTGAAGGGCGAGGAGAACTGCATCGGTCACACCCTCATGGACATCACCCTGCCGGGCAACACCATCATCGGATGCATCATCCGCCAGAACGGCGCCATGGTGGTCCCCTCCGGTACCGATACGCTGGAGTCCGGCGACAAACTGTATATCCTGACCGCTCCCGGACAGCAGGACGCTGTCCTGAAAGCGCTGAAGGGGTGAGCGTATGTCACAGACCGCTTCTCCCAAAATGGACCGGATCGCACTCATCCGTTCCCTCGGGTTCCTCTGCCTCATGCTGACGGTCATCCTGCTGGCGCCTCTCGTGCTGCTGGCGTTCTGGCCGGAGGAAGCCTCTGAGGCGAAAGCGTTCCTGGTCCCCTCGACACTGTCTCTGGCCCTGGGCGGCATCCTGCTTCTCCTCTCCCGGGGACAGCATGCCCTCGTGCTCCGAAAGCACGCGAGCTCCATGATCCTGCTGGTCCTCTGGACGGTGGCGGTGGCCATCTGTGCCATCCCGTTCCTGATGGTCGGTTATTCCGTGCCCCAGGCGTTCTTCGAGTCCATGAGCGGACTCACGACGACCGGGCTCTCGGTGACGGACGTCACGGCAGTGAGCCACATGATCCTTTTGTACCGGTCCCTCCTCCACCTCATCGGCGGCGTCGGACTGGTCCTGGTCCTGACGGCCATCCTCGCGAACTACTACGGCATGCAGCTCTTCACGGCCGAAGGCCACACGGACCGGCTCTCCACGAGCCCCTTCCGTTCCGCCCGCACCATCCTCAGCCTCTACGGCGGGTTCATCCTCGCGGGCATCATCCTCTATGTCATGTTCGGCATGCCGCTGTTCGACGCCGTGAACTATTCGATCTCCGCGGTCGCCACCGGTGGCTTCTCGATCCATGCCGACAGCATCGGCCACTACCAGAGTGTCCCCATCGACCTCATCACGATGCTGCTCATGCTCCTCGGCGCCACGAACTTCATGGCGAGTTCCATGCTGTTCCATGGAAAGATCAAAGACTTTTTCACCCACATCGAAGTCCGCTGTGTCGCGGTCCTTCTGGCCATCGCGGGGCCCGTCGGCGCCGTCCAGCTCGTCGTGGACCATGTGTCCCCGTCCGTCCTGATGGCGATCGACCAGTCCTTCTTCCAGATGATCTCCATTCTGACGACCACCGGCCTCACCAACGTGAACGACTATCTCCACGTCTGTGGTTTTGCGATCATCCCCGCCATCGTCCTCATGTTCGTCGGCGGCAACACGGACTCCACCGCGGGCGGTCTCAAAGCGTACCGCTTCGCCCTCGGCGCCAAAAGCCTTTACTGGGACTTCCGGGACGCCCTGCGCTCCGAGCGCACCGTGAGCCCGCGGAAGATCCGCCGCTTCGGCGTGGACCGCACCGTGTCCCGCGCGCAGACGAGCCAGAACTACGCCTACCTCATCGCGTACTTCACGATCGCGATTCTCGGCACGTTCGCCCTCATGCTCTGCGGCCACAGCCTGCAGGACTCGTTCATCGAGTTCGTCTCGGCCCTCGGCACTGTCGGCCTGTCCGTCGGCGTGACCGCGGCCACCGCGTCGGCCCCCACGCTCTGGATCCTGACCGTCGCCATGCTCATCGCCCGACTGGAGATCTTCGTCTTCCTGTTCGGTCTCGCCCGCATCGGCGCCAACATCCGGGACATCCGACGCAACCGGAATATCCGGAAGAAAGAACAGGCGCCCCGACTGCGGCGGAAGGAGGACGACCATGGCTGAGCTCAACATCGTCCTCGTCGAGCCGGAGATCCCCCAGAACACCGGGAACGTCGCCCGCACCTGCGCCTGCACCGGCGCCCGGCTCCACATCGTGAAACCCATGGGGTTCACGGTCACGGACCGGCACCTGAAGCGCAGCGGGCTCGACTACTGGCAGTACCTCGACCTCACCTACTACGAGGGGCTCGACGATTTCTTTGAAAAACACCCCGACGCCGCCTGTTATTTCTTTTCAACGAAGGCGGTACATCGCCACTCGGACCCCGTCTACCCGGACGGCGCCTACCTCTTTTTCGGCAAGGAGACCGCCGGTCTGCCCGAGGAACTGCTGCTCGCGCACCCCGACCGGTGTGTGCGCATCCCCATGATGGATGAGTGCCGGAGCCTGAACCTTTCGAACTCCGTCGCCATCGGCGTCTATGAGGTCCTCCGGCAGTGGGATTACCCCGAGCTGGAGTGCAAAGGAGAGCTCCACCGTTACCGCTGGAGCGACCGCAACGACCTGTAAATCGAAAAAGCGGAATTGTTCGAAAAAATATGTTGTTAATCTTTTGACTATAGTCGAAAATCTTATATAATAGAATTGGTCCAGTTTACCAATACTATTTACGAAGGGATGAGATGCACCATGAAACTCAACAAAAAAACCGTTGACGACATCAACGTAAAAGGCAAAAAAGTCCTTGTACGCTGCGACTTCAACGTCCCCCTGAAAGAAGGCAAGATCACTGACGAAAACCGTCTGGTCGCTGCCCTTCCCACCATCAAGAAACTCGTTGCTGACGGCGGCAAAGTCATTCTTTGCTCCCACCTCGGCAAACCGAAGGGCGAACCGAAGCCCGAACTGTCCCTGGCCCCTGTCGCTGCCAGACTGGCAGAACTCCTTGGCCAGCCCGTCACCTTCGCGGCGGACGACAACGTCGTCGGTGAAAACGCGAAAGCGGCAGTCGCTGCCATGAACGATGGCGACATCGTCCTCCTTCAGAACACCCGCTACAGAGCAGAAGAGACCAAGAACGAAGCTGCTTTCTCCGAGGAACTCGGTTCCCTCGCCGATGTCTTCGTCAACGACGCGTTTGGCACCGCCCATCGCGCACACTGCTCCACCGTCGGTGTGGTCGACTATGTCGACGAAGCCGTTTCCGGTTATCTCATCGCCAAAGAGATCAAATACCTCGGCGAAGCCGTCGAAGACCCGAAGAGACCCTTCGTCACCATCCTTGGCGGCGCGAAGGTCGCTGACAAACTCAACGTCATCGAGAACCTGCTCGGCAAAGCCGACACCCTCATCATCGGCGGTGGCATGGCTTACACCTTCGTCAAAGCGCAGGGCGGCGAGATCGGCACCTCTCTCGTCGACGACACCAAGCTCGACTACTGCCGTGAAATGCTCCTGAAAGCCGCTGAGCACGACGTCAAGATCGTCCTTCCCGTCGACACCGTCGTCGCGAAGTCCTTCCCGGACCCGATCGACGCTCCGATCGACACCGAAGTCGTCCTGACCGACGACATCCCGGCCGACAGCATGGGTCTCGACATCGGTCCGAAGACCGCTGAGATCTTCGCCAAAGAAGTCTCCGCAGCCGCCACGGTCGTCTGGAACGGCCCCATGGGCGTTTTCGAAAACCCGATCACTGCCAAAGGTACCCTTGCTGTGGCACAGGCTCTTGCCGATTCCGATGCCGTTTCCGTCATCGGCGGCGGCGACTCCGCAGCAGCGGTCAACCAGCTGGGTCTCGGCGACAAGATGACCCACATCTCCACCGGCGGCGGCGCTTCCCTCGAGTTCCTCGAAGGCAAAGAGCTTCCCGGCATTGCCGCAATGGCCGACAAAGACTGAGTATCCCGGTCTTTCGTATAAACCAATCTGTATTAGGAAAAAGAGGTAGATTCCCATGAACAAAGCACTCCGTAAAGCCGTCATCGCCGGCAACTGGAAAATGAACAAGACTCCTTCCGAGGCCAAAGCGCTCATCACCGAGCTCAAACCCCTCGTTGCGAATGCAGACTGTGACGTCGTTATCTGTGTTCCCTATGTCGACCTGCAGGTCGCCCTTGAAGAGACCGCCGGCTCCAACATCAAAGTTGGTGCGGAGAACTGCCACTGGGCCACCAACGGCGCGTTCACCGGTGAAATCGCCGCTCCCATGCTCAAAGAGATGGGCGTCGAATACGTCGTCATCGGCCACTCCGAAAGAAGACAGTACTTCGGCGAGACCGACGACACCGTCCGCGACCGCACCCGTGCCGCTCTCGACAACGGCCTGAAAGTCATCCTCTGCGTCGGTGAGACCCTCGAGCAGAGAGAGAAGAACATCACCTTCGAGACCATCGCCATCCAGACCAAGATCGCTCTGACCGGCGTCTCCGAAGCGGAGCTCGAGAACGTCATCATCGCTTATGAGCCTGTCTGGGCCATCGGCACCGGCAAGACCGCGACCGACGAGCAGGCCAACGAAGTCAACCACTTCATCCGCACCCTTATTGCTGACCTCTACAGCAAAGAAGCTGCTGACAAGTTCGTCGTTCAGTACGGCGGCTCCATGAACGCAGGCAACGCGGAAGGTCTCGTGGCTCAGGAAGACATCGACGGCGGCCTCATCGGCGGCGCTTCCCTGAAGCCGGCCGACTTCGCCAAGATCGTCGAAGCTGCCAGCAAATAATCGGCTTTCAAGACAATAAAAAACTCCGAACCGTTCGGTTCGGAGTTTTTCTTTATTCGGTTTCCGCTTCGGGTTCCGGAAGTACGGTGAGGTCCGGTGCTTTCAGGTTCTGCGCATGGGGCAGTCGGACCGAGAAGCGGGTCCCGTTCTCGTTTGAGTAGTCGAGGCCGATCTCGCCGTTGTGTTTTTCGACGATCTTCTGGGCGATGGAAAGGCCGAGGCCGTAGCCGCCTTTTTCCCGGACCCGGGACTCGTCGACCCGGTAGAACCGGTCGAAAATGTGGGCACTCTTGTCCGGGGGAATTGGTTCTCCGGTGTTGGTGACCGTCAGAAGACAGTTCCGCCGGCTCACCGCCGTCAGCTTAACATCGATCCGCCCGCCTTCATCCACATACTTGGTGGCATTTTCCACGAGGATCATGACCACCTGCTTCAGGCGCTCAAAATCGCCCACTACCAGTGCATCGGGGGCAATGTCGGACTCCAGGGTGATGTTTCGCTCAAAGGCCAGGGCTTCCGTAGTCAGCACGACTTCATCGATGGCTTCTCCAAAGTCGATGAGCCGGAAATTGTAGTGCATGTCCATGGCGGCGTCGGAACGGGCCAGGAAGAGCATTTCGTTGACCAATTTCGACATCCGTTTGGTCTCCGACTTCGTGTTGTCCAGCCACCGTTCGGCTTCCCGGACCGTAAGGTCCTTGTTGGAAGCAATGATGTCCAGGTTCGCGAGGATGACCGTCAGCGGGGTCTTCAGTTCATGGGACGCGTCCGCGATGAACTGCTGCTGGGTCCGAATGGCTTCATCCACCGGCAGAATGGCCCGTCGGGCCAGATAGTCACAGAGGATCAGGATGAGAATGAGGATGATGAAGGCAAGGCCAATGTAGACCCGGAACTGGAAATAAATGGCCTCTGTTTCACTGGTTCGATCCATTAGGGCGGCTTTGGTCCCGACGCCCTTCAATGGCTGCTTCATGAAACGCACCTGGCGTGCCGGGACGACGCCCGAGTCCTTTTCGGCGCTGTCGACGTACCGGCTGATCGCCTCAAGGTCCTCTTCGATGGTCTCTCCAAAAGAGCGGTCGGAAGTCTCAAAATCGAGCAATTCCCCTTTTTCTGACAGAAGAATGACGGCGACATCGTCCTTTTGATCGATCTTTTCCCAGTTGAGCCGCAGAGGCATTTCTTCGTCGCCTTCATTTTGGAGGACAGTACCGGAATTGACCTCATTCAAAAGTCCGAGCATCGTGTCGTTGGCGTTGTTTCGGGAATAGGTGTAGGACGCAACGATCAGCAATGCGGTACTGCCGATGAGTACGATGAGGGTCAGCACCATCGTGTCGAGGGTGAACCTGCGGCGTAATTTACTCAGCACGTTACGCGCTCACCTCCAGCCGGTAGCCGATCTTTCGGATGGTCGCGATGCTGGCTCTGGAGCCCAGATGTTTCAGTTTTTTGCGCAGGAAGGAGATATAGACTTCCACATTGTTGTCCTCCGCGTCGGACTCGGCGCCCCAGACTTTTACAATGAAGTCTTCCTTCGGAACAATGACATTGGGAGCCGACATGAGAAGCCGCATGATCTCGAACTCTTTCGGGCCGAGGGACAGGGACTTGCCGCCCCCCTCCAGCGTGTAGTTCGACAGAGACAGTTTCAGGTCCTCAAACTCCAGTTCATCCATGACGACTTCCCCCTGTCGGCGGGAAATGGCCCGGACCCGGGCCAGCAGTTCTCCCGGGATGAACGGTTTGGTCAGGTAATCATCGGCACCGGCGTCGAGACCTTTGATCTTGTCGGTGGTGTCGTCTTTGGCCGTCAGCATGATGACCGGAGTCGTATTCTTTTCGGCGCGCATCCGCCGAACGACTTCGAAGCCGTCCATCTTCGGGATCATGACATCGAGGATGATGCAGTCATAGATGCCGGTCATGGCGTTGTCAAAAGCACTTTCTCCGTCATAGACGATATCCGTCGTATAACGCTGCGCTTTCATGATCTCTCCCAGCGCTTCCGCCAGGCGTACCTCATCTTCTACGATCAGAATTCTCAGAGTACTGCTCCTACTCGGGGGGCTCCCCGTTTTTCAGAACTTCAATGTCCATTATAACGAAAAAGCTGCCGGCCTTCAACAAAAGAGGCGCATTGATAGAATCAATGCGCCTCTGCTGTTTTGAGCGATCAGTTTTTCCGCAGCAGCCCGGTTTTCGGGTCTGCAGAAAGGACGATGTCATCATCTGCAATGTGCAGATAGTTCTTGATGTTTTCAAAGCTCTCATCGGAAATGATGTGCTCCATCCGACAGGCATCGTCGAACGCGGTGTCTTCGGAGACACCCATGGTCATCAGCATGTGCGAGAGGACCACCTGGCGCTCATAGAGCTTCGTGGCGATCTCGCGGCCGGCTTCCGTCAGGACAATGGCTTTGTTGTCATCGAAGGCCACATAGCCGGACTCCTTCAGAATAGAAATGGCACGGCTGACGCTGGGTTTGGAAAAGCCCATGAATTCGCTGATGTCGATGGAATGGACGGTCTCCTGCTGGAGGGAAAGACGCAAAATGGTTTTCAGATACATTTCGCCGGATTCCTGCAATTTCATGCTGAACACCCTTCTTTCTACGCTCCAGACAAAAAAATGGAGCGGGTAATGGGAGTCGAACCCACCTATTGACCTTGGGAAGGTCACATTCTACCGATAAATTATACCCGCATAACAGTATATATTATATGCGAATACCGTTCATTCCGTCAAGTCAAAGAATGTCGAAGTGCCACAAAATCCACCGCCGGAATTCCGCTCCCGCCGGTAAAAC